>CAZWXF010000090.1:0-11334 GCA_964638055.1 uncultured Bifidobacteriaceae bacterium
CAGCCGGTGCCAGGCGGCCGAGCGCAGCTCCAGCGGCTCGTCCCCGGCGCGGTCGGACTGCTCCTGCAGCTGCTCGCGCAGGGTCGAGACGGCGTAGTTGTCGTCGTAGAGCGCCTCTCCCAGGGGCAGCAGGCCGCGCTCCTCGGCGTAGAGCATGAACACCAGCCGCATCATCACGGTGGTGGAGGCCTCGTAGACCCGCTGCGGCGCCACGTTGCGCAGGAGCCGGCCGTCGGCCTCCAGGTTCGCCCTGCTGACCGACGCGACCAGCAGCTCGACCGCGCGGCGGACCTGCAGGCCCAGGGTCGAGGTCAGCTCGGCCTGGGCGTTGGCGGACTCGGCGAACAGGTCCTCGATCCGGTCCCCGGGGGCGGCGGCGAAGAAGCGCCTCGCGCCGAGCAGCGATACGAACGCGTCCATGAGCCGGACCTCGGCGCCCTCGGCGAACAGCTCGGTGTCCCAGGTGCCGTGGCCGCCGACGCTGCCGATGGGCGCGTTGACCAGGACGACGTGCCGGGCGTTGGTGACGATCCCGATCGGCACGCCGAGGGCCCGGCACAGGGTGGCGGTGCGCTCGATGGGGCTGGCAGCCCATCGGTCGCCGGGGATCCGGGCCTCCAGCGGCGTGGGGTACGGGTAGACCTCGACCAGCGCGCGGGCGCGACCGTCCTTGTCGAGCAGGGCGTGCTCGGGGCGCAGGGTGACGTGGTGCTCGGCGACGGTGAACGCGAGCTGATCGGGCACCGCCGGGCCGGTGACCAGTCGCGGACCCCACTCGAGGAGGTCGCGCAGCAGGTGCTCGACCCACTTGGTGGCCTCGGCGGGGCTGCCGCGGTCCAGCTCGGCGGCCCACTCCCGGGTGACGATGCGCTGCTGGCGGTCCACGACGTCCAACCCGGCGGGGAACACCCGGCGCAGGACCGGCAGGGTCACGAACTGGCCGACGGGCTCGACCAGCGTGAGCCAGTCGGCGTGCTGGGCGCCAACCCTGGCCTTGACAGGGCGGGCGGGGCGCCGGCCGGGCGCAGTCATCGGAACGGGTCCATCTCGTGGAGAACCCGACGGGTCGGTCGCAATCCAAGGTTCTCCAGGTTGGCCACCAGGCTCTTGCGCGTGGCGTCGTACATGAACGTGTCTGCGCCGGCGGGGTCCTCGTAGCGGATGCGCTCCGGCGCCCGCAGGTGAGCCTCTGCCTGGTCGAGGAGCCGCTCGGCCTGCTCTCGACTCGGGGGAACGCTCTGAAGGTGACCGTCGGCGATCTGCTGGCGGATTGCTGCAGGTCCAGGTCGGTATGCCACGAGTATCCTCCTTGGTATGACAACCGACGCGGTGACCTCGATCAAGGTCCACGCAGCGACGCGGGACCGGCTCAAGGAGTACATGACCCTGGTCGGCGCGTCGTCGGCGGAGGAGGCGCTCGCTCGCGCGCTGTTCGTCGCCGAGACCATCGAGGCCCTGCGCCACGTCGAACCGGTCGATGTCGAGGCCATGCGCGCCGAGGCCCAGGAGCTCGCCGAGGTGGACCCGGCGGTCGCAGAGTGAGGGCGCACAGAGCCGCTGGGCCCAGTCCCTGGGAGGTCTGGTGGGCGAACCTGGACCCGGCCAAGGGGCACGAGCAGCGCGGTCGACGTCCGGTGGTCGTGATCGGGTCGGCATTGGCGTGCAGCCTCCCCAACGGCTTGGTCATCGTCATCCCCACGACGACGACCACGTTCCCGGTGCCGTACCGCGTCGAGGTCACGCTGGATGCGGGCAGGACGTCGTTCGCGATGTGCGAGCAGGTCAAGAGCATCTCGGTGGAGCGCCTTGAATCCCTGCACCCGTGCCGGACGCTCCCCGGTCCGCAGCGCCTGGCCGTGCAGTTCGCGGTCCAGCAGATGCTGTTCTGAGCCTTCTCGGCGGTGCAACGACCTCGTCATCGGCCCGCCTCCATCCGGGATGCCACATGCGCGGGGACGAGGATGCTCACCGCGGCGGGGAACATCAGCGGGTGCGCGGTGGCGTGGCGGGCGTCGATGAGGGCCTGCTCCTTCGCGATCTCGTCGGGGATGGCGTCGAGCCGGGCGCGCAGGGCGGACAGGTCCGCGCGGACCTGGGCCTTCTCGGAGTCACCGAAGTCCAGGGTGAGCTGCTCGACCTGGGGAGCCAGGCGGTCGAGCTCGTCGCGGATGGTGGTCTGCAGCTCGGTGAGCAGGGCGGCGATGTCGCGCTTCTCGCGCTCGGCGGCCTGCTCGAGCGTGCGGGTGAGGCTGTCGAACCGCGTGCGGGCGCGGGCCTCCAGCGAAGCGTAGAGAGGTTCGCGGACGCTGGGCCACATCTCCTCGATCGCGTGCTCCACGGTGGTGTCCACCGCTGCGACGGTGGGGGCGGCAAGGGCGGCGGTGAGCTCCCGGAGCGTGTCGATGCGGGCGAACCGGCCTCTATCGGAATGCCCCCGTCCCTCACCTGTGCCGTCGACTGGGCCGCGAGCTGGGCCACGGACGTGCCCGCCGGCGTAGATGACCTCCTCGTGCAGGCGGCGCCCGTCCCCACCGGTGATGACGATGCGGGCGTGCGCGATCACGGTCAGGTCGGCGACCGCGGGATCGCGCACCACGCGGGCGGATACCCGGCTCATCCGGGTCTCGGCGCGGGTGGACCAGATCTGGGCCCGTAGCAGCCGCAGCGCCTGGGCGACCAGCCGCGAGCCGAGGTGGGCCAGGACGACGTCGTCGCGGCCCGCCGCGGCGTTGTCGAAGGTGATCGGCAGCACCGCGTCGCGGATCGGGTCGTAGAGGTCGGCGCTGGCCGCGGCCCAGGACTTGGTCAGCAGCGGCACGACGAACCCGTCGACCGCCGGGTAGCCGTGGGCGGCGGGGATCCGGGTGGCGGTGAGCGGTGGCTGCCGGCCCAGCGCGAGCCCCTGGGCGACTGCGCGTTGGATCGCCTCCGGGCCCAGGCCGAGCTCCTCGCGGGAGATCAGCACCTTGGCATGCAGCTCCTGGAAGCGCTGGCGCAGGTCGCGCTCCACGGCCGCCAATTGGCGGCGCGCGCCGGCCGAGCGCGGGGTCGCCAGCCGGGCCTCGTCGATGCTGCGCCGCGTCCCCAGCATCGCCTCGGTCACCTGGTCGGCGAGCACCTGGCCGACAGAGCCCAGGTCGTCACGGATCTGCTCGACCTTGCGCGCCACCGTCGAGAGGAACTGCAGGTCGGCCTCCAGCGAGCCGGGTGAGGCGTGCTCGAACCGGCTGGAGACGAAGTGGTGGATGAACACCTCGGGGTTGGGCTGCAGGTGCCGATCGATCCGGCCGTTGCGCTGCTCGAGGCGGTTGGGGTTCCACGGGATCTCCAGATGGACCATCCGCCAGCAGTGCCGCTGCAGGTCGATGCCCTCGCTGGCCGCGTCGGTGGCGATGAGGATTCGCACCGCGGTCGTGGCCGGGTCGGCCTGGAACTCGGCCTTCACGCGCTCGCGGGACTCGGAGTCCATCCCGCCGTACAGCAGCGCGAGGCGCTCGCCGGGCACGCCACGGTCGCGCAGCAGCTGATCGAGCCAGTTCTGGGTATCGCGGTACTCGGTGAACACGATCAGTCGCTCGTCGTTCCATCGCCCCCCGGGGCGCAGCCACTCGTTGATGTGATCCAGGAGGCGCTGGGTCTTGGCGTCGGGCCGACCCGCCGCGTGATCGGCCCAGGACCGCAGGCGGCGCAGGATGTCCAGCTCCTCGGGCGTCGGCGCGGCCGAGACTCGGCCGGCGGCCATGAGCGCGTCCTCGGCGGCACGGGCGGCCTCGGCGTCGTCGGCGAAGTCCTCCTCGTCGGGGCGGGCGAGGACCTGGGTGAGCACGCGGTCAGCGAGCGGCGGGACGCCCGCGTGATCCGTGCCGCCGTTCGCTGCGGACCTGCGGGCGAGGGACTCCTCGTGCACGGCCAGCGTGCGGGCGAACGCCTCGGGCGACGAGAACAGCCGCTTCTTGAGCATCACCGTGACGAAGTCGGCCGCGGTCTGCTCACGGCGCGACCCCGCCCTGGCCGCGCGGCGGCGTCGAGCCTCGGTGTACTCGGCGAGGAGGTTGTGCGCGTCGCGCTCGTCGTCGGGGTAGTCCACCGGGATGGCGTCGAGGACCCGCCTGGGGAATCGCGGGCTGCCGTCGGGCCGCACGCCCAGCACGGGGTCCTCGCGCAGGGTCGACTTGAGCCGGCGAACCACGCTGCGGGCCAGCGACTTCTCGTTGGGCTCCACGCCGCGGGCGAACCGTTGCGGGTCGAGCAGCTCCAGCAGGGCGGTGAACGACTCCCGGTACCCGTTGTGAGGGGTGGCCGACAGGAAGAGGCGGTGTTCGAAGTGCCCGGCCAGCCGCCGGATCGCCCTGGTCCGAAGGGAGTCCGTGGCGTACTTGCCCACCCCGCTCGGGGCGCACTGGTGGACCTCGTCGACCACGAGCAGGTCGAACGTGCGCGGGTAGGTCGGTCGGGACGGCAGCACCTGGTCGAGGAGCCGCTGCGCGCTGGCCAGCTTGACCCAGTCGGTCGAGACGATCAGGCGCGGGTGGTGCGTGAACACGTTGGCGGCCAGACCGCGGTCCCGGCGCAGCTGGCGGACCATCGCCGAGTCGACGATCCGGAACTCCAGGCCGAACTTCTCCTGCATCTCGGCCTGCCACTTCAGGCAGAGGTTCGGCGGGCAGACCACCCACACGCTGCGGGCGCGGTGGCGCAGGAGCAGCTCCTGGATGACGAGTCCGGCTTCGATGGTCTTGCCCAGGCCGACGTCGTCGAAGATGCCCAGGTTCACCCGGGGCATCTCCAGGGCCCGGACCACCGGGTCGAGCTGGTAGTCCTCGATCGAGATGCCCGATCGGAAGGGAGCCTGCAGCGCGGTGGCATCCGCGGAGGTGACCGCACCCCAGCGAACGGCGTCGAGGAACGCTGCAAGCTGCTCGGGCGGGTCGAAGTGGCCCGCCCTCGGCTCGGGCAGGGTCGCGGTGGCAAGCGTTCGGGCGCCGGGCTCGAGCTCCCAGACCACGGACAGGACCTCACCGAGGCCGTCATCCTCGACCGAGGACATCGTGATCAGGTGCTGCTGCGGGTCGGTCAGGGCCAGTGGGTCGCCGGGCAGCTGACTGGCCTGGACATCCGAGACGATCCAGTGCCTGTCCCGGCACAGGGCGAGCTGGCCGAGCTCGGGCACGGCGGGCGTGGCCACGGCCACCGAGCCGGCATCGCCCACGGTCTCGTCAGATGTCCGCATGCAATCAGCCCCGTCCCTACGTCCCGTCCATGATGGCGAATCGGGCCGCCGGGAGGAGCGCTGGTCACGCGCTACCGGCGCGCTGGTCACGATTCCGGCCACGGCAGGATCTGTCGGGACGTCTTCTGCCTGTCCTGAAGGTCGACCAGCCCGGAGCGCCTACCACTGCTCCAACAGCCAGATCCCGGCTGTTCCGATTCGCCCTCGCCCCCCCGACCCGCGCGGCCGCGACGATCCTTCCTCAGTCCGCCGGGGGGCCGGATCGGGTTGACGGGTCGTGACTGCGGAAATGCCCTGCTGGTGGGCAGTATGGGGATCGAGCAGACCTCGTGCGACCGGCCCAGGAAGGCTTCTCCGAGGTGGAACTGTGCCCCACGCCCTCCTGGTCGCACCGGCTCAGGCCGGATGTGGCTGCGGTGCCAGTAGGGTCGTCGAACGGCGACAAGCCGGCACCGGCGCGAAAGGAGCCCCGCATGGACGCACTGGTCAACTCGTTGGGAAAGGCAGAGCGCGACCTGTTGCGGGGGACCGAGGAGGAGCGTCTCGCCGCGTTGGACGAGGACGGGCTGATCAAGCTCCACAAGCGCATCCGCAAGGCGCGCAACAAGTACGTCGGGGTCTACCGACGGGCCGGCGCCAAGAAGGTGGGCAAGAAGGGCGGGCGCGGCCTGGCCAGGAAGGCCAATGCCCGCAACGCAGGTCGCGCCGAGGCCTTTGAGGACGCCCTGGCCCGGGTGAGCGCTCGGCTCGGCGAGGTGGCTGCCGCTTCGGCCGCAGAGCTGCGCGCCGACCGACTGGGTGCTGCGGCCCGGCCCGGCACGTGGCCGGGAGCGCATACCCCTGAGGGGGAGTCACCCGAGCCAACCGGTGACAAGGTGACCGATCGCACGCCCAAAGGCACCGGGAGCACTCGCCGCGTCGCGAGCAGCCGGGCCGCGGGCGCCCGCCGTCAGGCCAAGAAGGACGCCCGCTGACGCGGAACCGCATCCGAGAAGCGGCACGCAGGAGCCCCGCAGCGACCGCGATCGCCGGGCCCAGCCGCGCCGGTCCGAGGGCGGCGTAGCCTGAGCCCCGCCAGTCGTACTCCAAGCGAGGCTGGGAACCCGGTGTGACTCCTGGACTGACGCGCAGCGGTGAGGGTGACTGCCACGCCACCTGCGGTCGGCAGCTGTGAGGCGATCGACCAGCGGACTGTCCCGTACTTCGGCTTCCTGCTCGTATCGGCCGTCGCGGCCGTCCTGGCGACCCTCGCGGCGGTCAGGCTGCGGGAGCGGATCGGCACGTATGCCGCCGACGTCCTGGCAGCCCAGCGTCGTGAGCTCGTCGCGTCCATGTGAGAGCGCGCCTGCGTAGTCGATTCGACCCAGTGAATGGGCGGAACCGACTACGTAGGCCCGAGCGCTCACCCTCGACATCAACCCGGCCGCCCCCTCCACCCCGGGCGTGTCGGTGAGGGTCCGCCCGCGCATCTGGAAGGCGCCGCAGATGCCGAGCAGCGGGCGGCCCTGACGCACGTGGTCGCCGATGGCCTGCGGCGACCCTCGAGGTCCTGGGCGTCAACGGAGTCCAGCCACAGTCCCGGATCCCACGGCAGCACCCCCCTCCATTCGACGGGCCAGACATGGGAGTCGACCTGGAACCGCCAGCACAGGATCCAGGGGCAGACCGCGCACCCAAGGACTCGGGGCTCGCACGGAGGCCGGGGCGGTCGGTGCGAGCCGGCCTGTCGGCCTACGATCGGGTGTGAGCGATTACCAGCCGGGGGTCTGCAACATCGGTCCTGCTGAGATCGCCCGACGCCGACGAGCCGGTCATGTCGGGGCGGTGGCCACAGTGGCGCTGCTCTCCGTCCTGGTGGGCACTCGGGCACCCCGCGGCTGGCGACTGCTCGTCGCCCTTCCCGCGATGACCTCGGCCTCGGGGTACATCCAGGCGCGGAAGCACTTCTGCGCCGGATTCGGGTCCCGTGGGGTGTTCAACTTCGGGCCCCTGGGTCTGAGCCAGGAGGTCACGGACCCGGAGGCCCGAGCACTGGACGCCGCTGCATCGCGGCGCATTGGGCTCCAGAGCGCGGGGATCGGCCTCGCCGTGGCAGGCGTGGCCCTCGTCCTGCCGCGTGATTCGGCGGAGGTTTGAACAGCCACCGTTGCGGGCAAGAGCCCGTCATGGGAACTCTCATTGTTGATGAACTGGATCTGGACCTGCTCGTATCGCAGGTCACCGACGCTGCCCCGGCCACCCCGGAGGACCGACCCGCCAAGCTCGAGGAGCTCGACGCCCTCCTGGCAGCCGGGGTCCTCACCGAGGAGGAGTCCGCGGCGGTCAGGGCCCGCATCCTGGCGAGCTGAGCACCTGACCTGCCGGCGCCGCATCGTTCTGCAGTGACGTGTCGGGTCTCGCGCTGCTGCGCGCGCCCCGATGCGCTCAACTGGACGCATGGGCCCCGGAGACCTGGTCGGTGTGCTCCACGCGAAGGGCGTGTCCCCCCGCGTGGTGGCGGCGATGGCTGCTGTGCCCCGCGACGAGTTCGTGCCGCGGGGCGTCAGGCGAAGCGCCTGGGAGGATCACCCGCTGCCCATCGGTTTCGGCCAGACGATCTCGCAGCCGAGCCTGGTGGGCTTGATGACCGACGCGCTCGCCATCGGCGACGGGTCCAGGGTGCTGGACATCGGGACGGGCAGTGGCTACCAGGCGGCTGTGTTCGCCGCTCTCGGAGCGGACGTGCACTGCGTGGAACGGATCAGACAGCTTGCCGATCGCGCGCGGGAGACCCTGGCTCGCCTGGGCTGGCCCGTTCCGGTGAAGTGCGGCGACGGGTCGAGGGGTTGGCCGGACTTCGCTCCCTTCGACGCGATCGTGGTGGCTGCGGCGACCGACACGATCCCTCGGGACCTGCTCGAGCAGCTCGTCGAGCCCACGTCTGACCGTCGTGGGGGCCGGCTGATCCTGCCGCTGGGTGAACAGGGATACGGGGAGGGCCAGCGACTCGTCCTGGTCGAGCGGACGTCGACCGGGTTCCGTCAGACTGATCTGCTCGGCGTCGCCTTCGTCCCGCTGGTGATCGATCAGCGGCCAGCGTCCGGCCCCTCGGGAGAATCCGGATGACCGGACTCGTTCCGCGACCAAGGACAAGGAGTAGGCCCCTTCCTTGACGTGTCTGCAGGAGCGTCAGGGGACGTGACACACCGTCGCCGTGTCCAGAGCACTCGGGGGAGCAAGCCAGTCGGGTCGACGGCGGCCGCGCGGACTCGGGGGCAGGGCATGGCGCTCCCAGCGACGATCGACTGGGTTCGATCGAAGCCGTCCGTTCAGATGTCGATCTGCGAGGGTCCTGTTCGTAGACATTGTGGCGGCACCCCGCCGCACTGACGGAAAGGATGAGCCATGAGCCAGTACCTGCTCAGCGTTCACGGAGCCGACGACCAGGCCGAGCCCGGCCCGGACGAGATCCAGCGCATGTACGCCCAGGTCGACCGTTTCAACGAGGAGCTGCAGGCCTCGGGGGCGTGGGTGTTCGCCGGAGGGCTGGAGCCCGCGTCGACAGCCACGGTCGTCACCGCGACCAGCTCGGGCGTGACCATGACCGACGGCCCCTTCATCGAGGCCAAGGAGCACCTCGGTGGGTTCTGGGTCATCGAGGCGTCCGACCTCGACGTCGCCCTCGAGCTGGCCGGCCGGGCAAGCGCGGCCTGTGAGGCTCCTGTGGAGGTCCGTCCCTTCCAGGCCGAGCCTGCGTGACATCGCCCGATCGGGCGGTGCCCGACGGCGATGCGATGGACAGTGCCACGCGCTCTCCGGCAGCGCCCCAGGTGGACGCATCGCAGCGGCACGGGGACCCCTCCGGAATCGTGCTGGAGCGGGTCTTCCGTGCCGAGTACGGCCGGATCGTCGCCTCGCTGGTGCGCGTCCTCGGTGGGATCGACCCCGCCGAGGAGGCCGCCGCGGATGCGCTGACCATCGCTGCCGACCGGTGGCCGCGTGACGGCGTGCCCCCGAATCCCGGCGCCTGGCTGATGACGACGGCGCGCCATCGCGGCATCGACCGGCTGCGCCGGGAGGCCAGCCGCCAGTCCCGGCAGGAGGAGGCCCACCGCATGATCGCCGTGGACTCCGAGTGGCCCCCCGACGAGGACGGCCACGACGATGTCATCGGCGACGACCAGCTCCGGCTGATCTTCACCTGCTGCCACCCCGCCCTGGCCCCAGCCGCACAGGTCGCCCTGACGCTCCGGCTCCTGGGTGGGCTGTCCACGCCGGAGATCGCGCGCGCCTTCCTGGTGGCCGAGCCCACCATGGCGCAGCGGATCGTGCGGGCGAAGGGCAAGATCCGCGCCGCCCGCATCCCCTACCGCATCCCGGAGGCGGCGGTGCTGCCCGACCGCCTGCCACAGGTGCTCGCCGTCATCTACCTGATCTTCAACGAGGGCCACACCGCTTCGGCTGGCCCGCAGCTCGGTCGGGTCGACCTCGCCGCCGAGGCGATCCGCCTGGGGCGGCTGCTGCACAAGCTCATGCCCGACGAGCCCGAGGTGGCAGGACTCCTGGCCATGATGCTGCTGTCGGAGTCCCGCCGTCGGGCGCGCACGGCCGAGGATGGCTCCCTCGTGCTGCTCGCCGATCAGGATCGGGGGCTCTGGGATGCCGCTCTCATCGACGAGGGCCAGGCGCTCGTGCGCCAGTGCCTGCGGCGGGGGCGCCCCGGGCCGTACCAGGTCCAGGCGGCGATCCAGGCCGTCCATTCCGAGGCCAGCACCGCAGACGGCACCGACTGGAGCCAGATCGTCGCCCTCTACCGCCTGCTGGAGGCCCTGACGCCCAGCCCGATCGTCACGCTCAACCGCGCCGTTGCCCAGGCGGAGGTGGAGGGTCCCGCGGCGGGACTCGCGATCCTGGCCGGCCTTCCCCTGGACTCGTACCCGCCGTTCCATGCCGTCCGCGCTGAGCTCCTGGCGCGCTCCGGTGACCGGGCCGCGGCCCTCGTCGAGTTCACCCGCGCGGCGGAGCTGACCGGCAACCCGGTCGAGAAGGCCCACCTGAGTCGGCGCGCGAGCGACCTGCGCTGAAGCGATCTGGTGCGCTCGACCCTCGGGGAGCATGCTCTACATATGGCCGAGCTGAAGACGAAACCCACCGGCGCCGATGTGGAGGCTTTCCTGCAGGCCGTCCCCGAGCCGGCCCAGTCCGACTGCCGCGAGCTGGTGAGGATCATGGCAGCGGCGACTGGAGCGGAGCCGCTGATGTGGGGCAGCAGCATCGTGGGGTTCGGGTCGATGCGCTACCGCTATGCCGGCGGCAGGGAGGGCGACTGGTTCCAGGTCGGGTTCTCACCGCGGAGCCGCAACCTCACGCTGTACCTGACGGACGGGGTGGATAGGCATGCCGACCAGCTGAACCGGCTGGGCAAGCACACCACCGGCCGAGGATGCGTGTACGTCAAGCGACTCGACGACGTCGACCGGGGCGTGCTGGTGGACCTGATCAACGACGCGGCGGCGCTGCACTGAGGACGCAACGGCGGAGCTCGGCTGCCCACGTCGAGGACGTCGACAGAGCATGCTTGTCGACCTGATCGCGACGCGGTGACGCCACACCGAGGCGACGTCACACCGAGGCGACGCCACATGAAGACGCCACAGCGGGAGGCACCGCGAGAGCTGTGCCGCTCGGATCGAGGATGTCCGCGACACCGCTTTGGCGATGCACGAGCGCACCGTCGATCTCGCCCGGGGTGCGACCCAGGTGCGGGAAGCTTCGTCATGCCGGGAGGCTCGGTGCCCTGCGACATGACATGACACATGACGAGGCTAGGTCTTGACCGGGGTCTCGTACATCTGTACGATTCGGGTATCGGATCGAAGTTGATCCGGGTGCTTCTGTGACGGGGGTCGAGATGAGCGGTGTCGTCGGCGATGTGAGCGCAGCGGTGGCAGTGGTCGGTCTGCCGATGCCCACGGGGTTGGGTTCGGGTCCGGTGCTGGAGGAGCGCATCTGCTGCGTGGCGGGGGCGTTGGCTGTGCTGCAGCGTGAGCTGGCGCTGTTGATGGCGGCTCGGGAGGGTCAGGCTGCGACGGAGGGGCCTTCGGACACTCGCCGGTTGGCGGTGG
>CAZWXF010000091.1:0-11269 GCA_964638055.1 uncultured Bifidobacteriaceae bacterium
GCAGGACACTCCCCCTGCGGTCATGGGTCCTCAGGGCCCGCCAGCGGTCTCGACGCGCTCGACCGGCGAGGACTCGACGGCCCTCGGTCTCGACAGGCTCGACCGGCGGACTGGGACTCGACGGCCCTCGGTCTCGACAGGCTCGACCGGCGGACTGGGACTCGACGGCCCTCGGTCTCGAGGGACTACTTCGGGTCCCCCACCCAGCGGACCATGCTGAACTTCAGGGTCCGCACCTCGATGCGATGCTCGCGCAGCTGCGCGCCACAGGGGCGAACGTGGCCACCGAGAAGCAGGACATGGAGGGTGTCGGTCGATTCGGCTGGGTCACGGATCCCGAGGGCAATCGGGTCGAGCCGTGGGAGCCCGCCTGACCCGTCCTCCTCGAACCACGACCCTCGGGCACCCAGCCTCAGACGTCGATGCGGTCGCGGTCCAGTCCGCCGGACCCGGCCACGATGAACTCCTTGCGCGGGGCGACGTGGGAGCCCATCAGCAGGTCGAAGAGCTTGGCCGCGGCGTGGCCGTCGTCGACGCGGACGCGGCGCAGGGTCCGATGGCCGGGGGCCGTGGTGGTCTCGCGCAGCTGGGAGGCGTCCATCTCGCCCAGGCCCTTGTAGCGCTGGGGGTCCTTCCACTTTCGGCCCGCCCGCTCCAGGTCGCGCATCACGGTCTTCAGCTCCTCGTCGGAGTACGTGTAGCGGACCTCCGCGGCGCGCCCCCGGCTGGCCTGGATCTCGATGCGGTGCAGGGGCGGGACGGCCGAGTACACCCGTCCCGCAGACAGCAGGCCGGGCATGTACCGGTGGAACAGCGTCAGCAGCAGGCACCGGATGTGGGCGCCGTCGACGTCGGCGTCGGCCATCAGGACGATCTTGCCGTAGCGCAGGGACTCCAGGTCGAACGTCTTGCCCGACCCGGCGCCCAGCACCTGGATGATCGCGGCGCACTCGGCGTTGTGCAGCATGTCGGACACCGAGGCCTTGTGGACGTTGAGGATCTTTCCGCGGATCGGCAGGAGCGCCTGGAACTCCGAGTCCCGCGCCAGCTTGGCCGTGCCCAGGGCCGAGTTGCCCTCGACGATGAACAGCTCGGTCCGCTCCAGGTCCGCCGAGCGGCAGTCGACCAGCTTGGCCGGCATGGAGGAGGACTCCAGCGCGGTCTTGCGCCGCTGGACGTCGCGGTGGGCGCGAGCGGCCAGTCGGGCGCGCATCGCGTTGGCGACCTTCTCCCCCACGGCCTTCACCGAGGTCCTGTCGCCGCGCGGCGGCTCGGCCAGCCACCTGCCCAGCTCCGCGCCCACGACCTGGGCGACGATGCGGGTCGCCTCGGGAGTGCCCAGCACCTCCTTGGTCTGGCCCTCGAACTGGGGCTCGGCCAGCCGCACGGTCACGACAGCCGTAGCGCCCTCGAGTGCATCCTCCTTGGTGATCGAGTCCTCGCTCGGCTTGAGCACCTTCGTGGCCTTGAGGTGATCGTTGAGCGTGCGGACCATCGCCCGCTCGAAGCCGGTGACATGCGTGCCGCCCTTGGGCGTGGCAACGATGTTCACGAACGAGCGGACCTCGGTGTCGTAGTGGTTGGACCACTGGATCGCGACATCCACGACCAGCTCACGCTCCAGGACGGTGGGCACCATGTGGCCCCGCCCGTCGAGCACCGGAACCGTCTCGGTGAAGCGCCCCGCGCCCCCCAGGCGCAGCACTCCGCTGACCGGCTCCCCCGTGGCCAGGTGCTCCACGAACTCGCCGATCCCGCCGCGGTGGGCGAACGAGCGCTCCGCGGGTGCCTCGGGGTCGCGCAGGTCGCGCACCGTGATCGTCAGGCCGGGGACCAGGAACGTGGTCTGCTGGGCCCGGGCGTGGATGGCGTCGAGGTCCACCGCCGCGTCCGGGGTGAAGATCTGCCGATCGGGCCAGAATCGCACGCGGGTTCCCGTCGCGCCCCGAGGGCACGGCCCGCCGTCCCGCAGGCCCGACCGCTTGGTGAACGAGGCGTTTGGCCCCTCGCCCTCGAACACCCCGGCCACGCCCCGGCGGAACGAGATCAGGTGAACCCGGGAGTCCCGGTCGACCTCCACGTCACAGCGGATGCTCAGGGCGTTCACGACACTGGCTCCCACGCCGTGCAGCCCGCCCGACGCGGTGTACGAGCCGCCGCCGAACTTGCCTCCCGCGTGGAGCTTGGTCATCACGACCTCGACCCCGGACAGCTTCGTGCGCGGTTCCACGTCCACGGGGATGCCGCGACCGTCGTCGTGGACCTCCATCGAGCCGTCCGAGCGCAGGATCAGCTCGATCTGCGTGCACCAGCCCCCCAGCGCCTCGTCCACGCTGTTGTCCAGGATCTCCCACACGCAGTGCATCAGCCCGCGCGCGTCGGTGGACCCGATGTACATCCCGGGCCGCTTGCGCACGGCCTCCAGCCCCTCCAGGACAGCCAAGCTGCGCGCCGTGTATCCCGCCGTGGGCTCGCCGCCGGTGGCCTTCCTGCGACGGCCCGCGGGCTGGTTGGGCTCGGCTGACATGGGGGCAAGGGTACCCAGCGGGGACCGGTCGGACGGGGCGATCTTCGGGGCGTCCGTCCGTTCCCGACATCCCCGCCGGGCGCCGGCGACCACTCCGCGGACCGCCAGCAGAGCGGAATTGCGCGACTCCCAGGGCCACGGTGGCCTCCCATGGCAGGCCTGGATGCGACAATGGAGGTGATCGGACAGAGGGGTCGGGGCCTGTCAGGGGTTCCGCAGTCCGGGAGGAGGCACCATGGTCGGCACGCTCGAGGCAGAGGTGGCGCTCAGCGCTGCGGACAGATGCGATCGGTGCGGGGCGCGTGCGGTGGCGCAGGCGACCTTGAGCACCGGCTCCCATCTGCTCTTCTGCGCCCACCACCTGCGTGCACATGAGGCAGTGCTGCGCGCCATGAGCGCCCACATCTCACTGGCGTCGCCCGAAGAGGACCGGCCCCAGGTCCGGTGAACCAGACGGTCATCGACGGCATGGTCGGGATGGCCATGCTCATCGGTGTCGTCGGCGTGATCGTCCCGCTGCTTCCTGGCACGGCGATCGTGGCGGTGTCGTTCTTCATGTGGGCGATCTTCACGGGGGGCCCGGCCGCGCTCGGCGCGCTCGTCCTGGGACTGCTGATCCTAGGCGTCGGCATGGTGCTGAAGTACCTGATCCCCAAGAGGTCGCTCAACGCTGCCGGGGTTCCCAACCGGTCGCTGGCCCTGGGCGGGGCGCTGGGGATCGTGGGCTTCTTCGTCGTGCCCATCCTGGGGCTGCCCATCGGCTTCGTGACGGGGGTCTACGCCGCCGAGCACCTGCGTCTGAGCCAGGGCGCGGCCGCTCGGCAGGCGACCTGGGTGGCCATGCGGGCCACGGGCCTGTCCATGCTCATCGAGCTGGCGGCGGCACTCCTCGCGATGGGTGTCTGGGCCACCGCCGCCGTGACGATCCCGACGGGCTGATAAGCCGGGCGACAACCCCCCCTTAGGGGATCCATCATGTCAGGGCCCTGTTCCGGGCCTCCCCTCCCGCGCTAGCATCCAGCCCGTCGCCAGGTTGGGATCGGCGGCTTCCGGGAGGCGCGATGCGGCGGATCGGCTTGACGATCACCAGCGCCGCGGTGACGGGCGCGCTGTGCCTCGGCCTGCCTGGGGGGCAGGTCTTCGCCACCCCTTCCACATCTGCGGCCCTGTCATCGACGGGGATGCGCGCGGCCGACCCTGCGAAGGTCGAGGCTCGCCAGCAGCTGCGGGCCTCCGTGGAGGCCGCGTGGCAGGAGTTCGTGATCGAGATCAGTCGGGCCAAGGCGGCCCGGCGCGCGGCCCTGCGAGCGCCACGGGCAGACCTGGCCGACGCACTGACCTCGGCCGGCAGCCGTGACGAGCGGACGAGTGCCCGCCAGGCCTTCGCCCGCACCGCTGCGGCGCCCCGCGCGGCCTACCGTGGCGCCCGGGCTGAGGCGACGAAGCAGCGCATCGCGGCGGTGGACCGCGCGGTGGATGCCTACCTCGACGCCAGTGGCCAGGGGGACGTGGCCACGGCCGCCCGTCGCTACCGAGCTGCGGTGGCCCAGGCCGACGACACCCTGAGACTTGCCCTCGCCTCCAGCCGCGCATCGTTCCGCACGGACACCGCAGACGAGCGCGAAGAGCTGACCATCGCCCTGGCCGGCGCCTCCACCAACCGGGCACGGGACGCCGCGTGGCGGGACTTCCAGGAAGCGACGGCGGACGAGCGGGCGGCCCTGCGCGCCGCGACCGCGGCCGCCCGTGCCACCGAGCGATCGGCGGTCACGAAGGCTGCCCGCCAGTTCCGCAGCCGCAGCGGGCACAGCGTCGGCTGGCTCGCCGCCCTGGGCGAGCGTTCCTGACACCGACCTCGATCACGCGGGGCGCATCCCCGCGACGAGCTTCTCGATGCGCTTGAGCGACACCGGCTGGCGGGTCCGGATGTGCTGGGCGAAGAGGCTGACGCGGAACTCGTCGGCCAGGCGTCGGGCGGTCACCGAGTCTGGGCTGGCAGCGATGAGGTCGGGCACCGGCCAGTCGGGCGTGGCTTGTGCCAGCAGGGCCTCCGCTTGGCGTGCCTCGTCCAGGCGGCGCAGGTCCGCCCCCGGCTCGTCGGGCATCCGTGCGATCCGCCACGCCAGCGCTTGCAGGTGCCGGCGCAGGTCGGGGAGCTCCCCCAGCCCGCGCCGGCTCAGCATCGGCGGGGCGGTGAGGCGGGCCAGCTCGGCTCGCGCGTCGGTGACCGACTCGGCCAGCCCCGGAGACCGCAGCGACGCCAGGCTGGTGTCCGCCTCCCAGGCGAGTCGGACGACGTCCACGACCCGGGAGAGCGTCGGGCTGTAGCGCCGCGGCAGCTCCAGCCTGATCCAGGAGACGGCATCGCGGAACGCGGTCTCGTCGCGCAGCGGCGGGCCGGCGAGCAGGTCGTCGATGCACGCGTCGGCGAGGTCGGCCAGCAGCGCTGGAGCGCCCCCGTGCGGGTACCAGCCCAGGGCGAGGCGGTCGGGCATCGCGAGGCCGGAGAATCCGCGCGGGGCGGGGTCGGGGACGGCCAGCGCGACGAGGCGCCGAACGCCCCGGGCATGCTCGACCCGGGCACCCGCCGCATCCGGCAGGACGACAAGGTCCACCGATGCGCCCCGGTCGACCAGCGCCGGGAATCCCTCGACCGTGACCGCCCCCACCGACCGCTGGACGGAATCGGGGATGCTGCCGAAGGCCCAGTCGGTGGCACCGCTGAAGGTCACGTCCGCGGCGAGTCGCGCCACCAACGAGGCCCGGTCCTGGGCGTGGGCACGCTGGAGCGCCGCGAGGTCGCGACCGGACCCGAGGACTCCACCCTCCTCGTCGAGCACGCGGTAGCGGGGGAGCAGGTGCAGCGGGACGCGCGTGAGGTCCCAGTCCTGCGCGGTCACCCCAACCCCGGAGGCACGCGTCACGGCAGCCGCGATACCGACGAGCAGGGAGGTCCTGGCCAGCTCGGGGGCCGCGAGCACCTTCCCGGCGAGGTTCGGCGCCGGCCCGAGCTGCCGTCGCAGCGGCTTGGGCAGGCTGCGCAGTAGCGCCGTGACGAGCTCCTCGCGGTGACCGGGGGCGGCTCCCGGGACATCTGCCGGATCGAGCTGCGGCAGGGCGGCCAGGGGAACGTCCACCGTGACCCCGTCGGCGTCGGAGCCGGGCTCGAACCTGTAGCTGAGCCGGAGGTCCAGATCCGGGCCCGCGCTCCAGCGCAGCGGGAACTCCTGCGCGCTGGGCCGCTCGTCGGCCAGCCAGATGTCGGCATCGGTCAGGTCCAGCAGGGCGGGCGACTCGCGACGGGCGCGCTTCCACCAGGCGTCGAAGTGGGCGACCGAGGTCACGTCGGCGGGGATCCGGGCGTCGTAGAACGCGAGCAGCCCCTCGTCGTCGACGACTGCGACCGGCCGGCGACTGCGCTCCCCCACCTCGCGGGCCGACTCGATCGCCTGCTGGTTCGCCAGCCAGAAGCGGTGATGGGTGCGCCACTGCCCCGCCACGAGTGCCTCGCGGATGAACAGCTCGCGGCAGAGCCCCGGATCGATCCGGCCGAAGTCGACCGTCCGGCTGGCCAGTGGTATCCCGTAGAGCGTCACCCGTTCGGTGGCCTGCGTCGCCCCCCTCTTGGCCGACCAGCGCGGCTCGGCGTACGAGCGGGACACGAGGTGCCCGGCCGCCTGCTCGATCCAGTCCGGCTTGACCGCGGCGTTGCGCCGGGCGAAGAGCCGCGAGGTCTCGACCAGCTCGCTGGACATCACCCAGTCGGGGCTGCGCCTGGCCAGCGCCGACCCCGGGAAGATCACGAACCTCGCGCCCCGGGCACCCAGGTAGTCCCGGCGCAGCGGGTCCCAGAGGCCCACCTGGGAGAGCAGCCCGGGCAAAAGCGCGCGGTGGATCAGCTCGGAGTCCTCACTGCTGCTCCACGCGACGCCCAGGCCGGTGAGGACCTCGCGCAGCTGGGCGACCAGGTCCTGCCACTCGCGGATCCGCAGGTAGTTCAGGTACTGCTCGCGGCAGGCACGTCGCACTCCGTTGGCCGACATCGTCGAGCGCAGCTCGCGCACGTGCCGCCACAGGTTGAGCAGGGTGAGGAAGTCCGACGTCCGGTCGGCGAAGCGGGCGTGGGCGGAATCGGCCCGGCCACGCTCGGCCTCGGGCCGCTCGCGCGGATCCTGGATGGTCAGGCCCGCCGCGATGACCACCACCTCCCGCACGCAGCCCGAGTCCGCTGCGGCCAGGACCATCCGGGCCAGGCGCGGGTCCAGGGGCAGCCGAGCCAGCCGGCGCCCCAGCGTCGTGAGGCGGGGCGGCCCGGTGCCGGGCTCCAGGGCGCCGAGCTCCTGGAGCAGCGCGACGCCGTCGCGGATCGCCCGGGTGTCCGGCGGGTCGAGGAACGGGAACGCCGCCACGTCCCCGAGGCGCAGCGCCGCCATCTGCAGGAGGACCGATGCGAGGTTGGTGCGCAGGATCTCCGGATCGGTGAACCGCGGCCGGGACTCGAGGTCCACCTCGCTGTAGAGGCGCACGGCGATCCCGTCGCGGACACGCCCGCAGCGACCCGCGCGCTGCCGTGCCGAGGCCTGCGAGATCGGCTCGATCGGCAGGCGCTGGACCTTGAGCCGACGGCTGTAGCGCGAGATGCGGGCGGTGCCCGGATCGACGACGAAGCGGATGCCCGGCACGGTGACCGAGGTCTCGGCGACGTTGGTCGCCAGGACCACCCGCCGGCCGGGACCGGGGGTGAACACACGGTGCTGCTCTGCCGTGGCCAGCCGGCCGAAGAGCGGCAGGACGTGGGTCGTCGCGTCCAGCATCGGGCGCAGGGCGTCCGCGACGTCGCGGATCTCGCGCTCCCCGGACAGGAAGACGAGCACGTCGCCGTCGCCGGAGGTCAGGCACTCGACCACCGCCTCGCAGACCGCGTCCACGTCGTCGGCGGCCACACCCTCGGTGGGCCGGTAGCGGACCTCGACCGGGAAGGTCCGGCCGCTGACCTCGATGACCGGGGCACCGCCGAAGTGGGCCGCGAACCTGTCCACGTCGATCGTCGCGCTGGTGACGATCACCCGTAGATCCGGGCGCCGGGGCAGCAGGCGCCTGAGGTACCCGAGCAGGAAGTCGATGTTGAGGCTGCGCTCATGGGCCTCGTCGATGATGATCGTGTCGTATCGGCGCAGGTCGCGGTCGCGCTGCAGCTCGGCCAGCAGGATGCCGTCGGTCATCACCTTGACTCGGGTGTCCCGCGCGGTGCGATCCGTGAACCGGACGGCGAAGCCGACCTCGGCGCCGAGCTCGACCTCGCACTCCTCGGCGATCCGTGCCGCGAGGGTCCGGGCGGCGATCCGCCGGGGCTGCGTGTGCCCGATCATCCCCTTGGTCCCGCGCCCGGCCGCCAGGGCGATCCGGGGCAGTTGGGTCGTCTTGCCCGAGCCCGTCTCCCCGGCGACGACGATGACCTGATGCGCGGCCAGGGCCGCAGCGATCTCCTCGGCGTGCTCGGCGATCGGAAGGTGTGCCGGAACGATCAGCCGCATCCCCGCGTGGGCTACCACGAGCCGTGGACCGGGCGACCCTCCGCGTACCCGGCTGGGGACTGCACTCCGAGCAGGGCCCGCTCGTGGAAGACCTCCAGGCTGCTGGCCCCCATGTACGTGCAGGCCGAGCGCACTCCCGAGGTGATCAGGTCGAGCAGGTCCTCGACGCCCGGGGCCTGGGGGTCCACATACATCCGGGAATGGGAGATCCCCTCCTCGAACATCGCCTTTCGGGCCCGGTCGAACGCACTGTCCTCCGCGGTCCGGTTGCGGACGGCCCGGGCCGACGCCATCCCGAAGCTCACCTTGTAGGCACGACCGGACGGGTCGACCTGGAGGTCTCCCGGGGACTCGTGGGTCCCGGCGAACCATGAGCCGATCATCACCGAGCCGGCACCGGCGGCCAGGGCGATCGCCACGTCCCGAGGGTGGCGCACTCCCCCATCAGCCCAGATCCAACGGCCCGCCTCGCGGGCGGCGGCGGCGCATTCCAGGACCGCCGAGAGCTGGGGACGGCCCACGCCCGTCTGCATCCGGGTGGTGCACATGGCCCCCGGTCCGACCCCGACCTTGACGATGTCCGCTCCGGCGTCGATCAGGTCCAGCGTGCCCGCTGCGGTCACGACGTTCCCGGCCACGACCGGGACCTCCGGTGCACCGGAGCGGACTGACTGGACCGCGGCGAGAGCCTCGATCATCTTCTCCTGATGGCCGTGGGCGGTGTCCACGACCAGGATGTCGACGCCAGCTGCCAGCAGGCCCTCGGTCCGCGCGGCCACCTCGCCGTTGACCCCGATGGCCGCGCCCACCCGCAGCCGCCCCCGGCGGTCCAGGGTGGGGGCGTACACCGTGGAGCGCAGCGCGCCGGCGGCGGTCAGGACGCCCACCATCGATCCGTCCGGCGCGACCACCGGAGCCACGCGCCTGCGCGCAGCCGAGAGCCGCTCGAAGGCCTCACGGGGGTCGATGCCCTCGGGCAGGGTGAACACGTCGTGGCTCATCACGTCGGCGACCCGGGCGAAGCGGTCCGTGTCGGCCAGGTCGGCCTCGGTGACGATGCCCACGGGAATCCCGTCGGACTGGATCACCGCGGCCCCGTGGGCGCGCTTGTTGAGCAGCGACATCGCCGCCCCGACCGTGTCGTCGGGGTCGAGGCGCACAGGCGTCTCGTAGACGGTGTGCCGGGACTTCACCCACGCGATCACCTCGGCCACGACCGGGACGGGGATGTCCTGGGGGATGATCACGAGCCCGCCGCGTCGGGCGACCGTCTCGGCCATCCGGCGGCCCGCGACCGCGGTCATGTTGGCCACGACGATCGGGATGGTGGCCCCGGAACCGTCGGGGGCGCGCAGGTCGACCGAGAACCGCGACGCCACCGCAGAGCGGGCGGGGACCAGGAACGCGTCGTCGTAGGTCAGGTCGTGGCCCGGCAGCTGGTGCAGGAAGCGCATGCGGGCAAACGTACGCGCGCTCCCGGGCAGTTGATGCCTCCGACCGGGGCAGGTGCAGGCGAACGGGCTCCCGGAGCCTCGGAGCACGCGTCCGGCTGCGGCGTCCTTCATCAGCCGACCTGTTGAGCCCGCCCACCGTGCGCCGCTACGGTCGAGGAGCCCGGCACCGCTGCCGGGCACGGACAGCGAGGTCGGACACATGGTCACATCCGCGTCGAGATTCCCCGAGGGCTTCCTGTGGGGCGGGGCCACGGCGGCCAACCAGATCGAGGGGGCCTACGACGAGGGCGGCAAGGGGCTGTCCATCCAGGACGTGGCGCCTCGGGGCATCAAGGGGCCCCGGACGCCTGCACCGACCCCGGACAACCTCAAGCTCGTGGCGATCGACTACTACCACCGGTTCGCCGAGGACATCGAGCTGCTGGCCGAGATGGGCTTCGGCGTCTTCCGGTTCTCGATCGCCTGGAGCCGGATCTTCCCGAACGGCGACGACGCCGAGCCGAACGAGGAGGGCCTTGCCTTCTACGACCGCGTCCTGGACGAGCTGGAGGCGCACGGGATCACCCCCCTGGTGACCATCTCGCACTACGAGACCCCGCTGAGCCTGGCCGAGCGGTACGACGGCTGGGTCAGCCGAGACCTCATCGGCTTCTACGAGCGCTACGTGCGCGTCCTCTTCGATCGGTACGGACACCGGGTCAAGCTGTGGCTGACCTTCAACGAGATCAACTCGGTCCTGCACGAGCCGTTCCTGTCGGGGGGGATCAACACGCCCAAGGAGGCGCTGTCGGCCTCGGACCTGTATCAGGCCGCGCACCACGAGCTGGTCGCCTCGGCCCTCGCCACGCGCATCGCCCACGAGGTCATCCCGGACGCGAAGGTCGGCTGCATGCTGCTGTCGATGCCGGCCTATCCGCTGAGCCCCGACCCCGCCGACGTCGTGGCCGTCATGGAGGCCGACCACGCCAACCTCATGTTCGGCGACGTGCACGCCCGGGGCGCCTACCCGGGCTACGCGCTGCGCTTCTTCCAGGAGCAGGGCATCGAGCTGGAGATCACCGATGAGGACCGGGAGATCCTCGGCAACACCGTCGACTTCGTCTCGTTCTCGTACTACATGAGCATCTGCCAGACCGCCGACCCGGCCAAGCAGGTCGCCGGGGAGGGCAACATCCTCGGCGGCGTGCCCAACCCGACGCTCACTGCCTCCGAGTGGGGATGGCAGATCGACCCGGCGGGGCTGCGGATCATCTGTAACCAGTTCTGGGACCGGTGGCAGAAGCCGCTCTTCGTCGTGGAGAACGGGCTGGGCGCGAGGGACGAGCTGGTCGAGGTCGACGGCGCGCCCACGGTGCTGGACGACTACCGGATCGCCTATATGAACGACCATCTCGTCGCGCTGCGCGAGGCGATCGCCGACGGTGTGCCGGTCATCGGGTACACGTCGTGGGGCTGCATCGACCTGGTCAGCTTCACGACCGCCGAGCTGAGCAAGCGCTACGGCTTCGTGTACGTCGACCGCAACGACGACGGCACGGGGACGCTGGCACGCCACCGCAAGAAGTCCTTCGGGTGGTACCGGGACGTGATCGCGACGAACGGTGCGAGCCTGACCGGCCGGCCACTGGATCGCTGATCAGCTGATCGGATGGGGCAGGTGGGTTGACGGCCTGGCGGTCTCGCCGGGCTCGGTCTCGGCGGGCTCGACCGGCGCAGTCGTCGTCTCGGCGGGCTCGGTCTCGACGGGCTCGACC
>CAZWXF010000092.1:0-5163 GCA_964638055.1 uncultured Bifidobacteriaceae bacterium
CCCCCGCCGGTCGAGCCCGTCGAGACCAGCGGGCCGAGCCTGTCGATCCCCCGCCGGTCGAGCCCGTCGAGACCCGAGCCCGTCGAGACCCGAGCCCATCGAGACCCGGGGACGATTATGGATACTGAATCCAATCTGGCACCCTTGACTGGCCGTCCCCGCACGGTTCCGGTCCGACCGCTCCGACCTGCAAGGGGTGTCCCCGTGCTCGCAGCCATGACGCTCTCGCCTCTCGAGCTCTACGCCATCGACACGCTGCTCACCGACGAGCAGCGGCAGATCCGCCAGACCGTCCGCCGGTTCGCCGACGATCACCTCCGCCCGCACCTGGCCGGCTGGTTCGAGTCGGGCCGGCTGCCGGCACGCGAGCTCGCCAAGCGGCTCGGCGCTCTGGGCGTGCTGGGCATGCACCTGGAGGGCTACGGCTGTGCCGGGACCGACGCCACCTCATACGGCCTGGCCTGCCTTGAGCTCGAGGCGGCCGACTCCGGCATCCGCTCCCTTGTCAGCGTGCAGGGATCGCTGGCCATGTACGCGATCCACGAGTACGGCTCCGAGGAGCAGCGACAACGGTGGCTTCCCGGCATGGCCGCAGGTGAGCTCATCGGATGCTTCGGGCTCACCGAGCCGGATGCTGGATCAGATCCCGGATCGATGCGCACGGTCGCCGTGCGGGACGGGTCGGACTGGATCCTGACCGGCACGAAGATGTGGATCACCAACGGCTCCGTGGCGGACGTCGCCATCGTGTGGGCCCGGTGCGAGGGGACGATCCGGGGATTCGTCGTGCCCACCGACTCCGCCGGCTTCACCGCCCGGACGATCCCGCACAAGCTCAGTCTGCGGGCCTCAGTCACCTCCGAGCTGGTTCTGGACGGCGTGCGGCTTCCCGCTGATGCCCTCCTGCCCGGGGCGCGCGGGCTGTCCGGACCGCTCGGGTGCCTGGCAGAGGCCCGATACGGCATCGTGTTCGGCTCGATCGGCGCGGCACGCGACTGCCTGGAGACGGCCCTGGACTACGCCGGGACCCGAGAGCAGTTCGGCCGGCCGATCGGCGGGTTCCAGCTGACGCAGCGCAAGCTGGCCGAGATGACCGTGGCGGTCGGCAACGGTCACCTGCTGGCCCTGCACCTGGGCCGCCTCAAGGACAGCGGCCGTCTTACCACCCAGCAGGTGAGTGTGGGCAAGTTCCACAACGTCTCGGCAGCCCGCGATGTGGCGCGCGAGGCCCGCGCGATGCTCGGTGGCAACGGCATCTCGCTGGAGTATCCGGTGATCCGCCACATGGTCAACCTCGAGAGCGTCTACACGTACGAGGGCACGCACGACATCCACAGCCTGGTCATCGGCCAGGCGCTCACGGGAATCGCCGCCTACCGATGAGCGCGGAGCCGATGGGTGCGCAACCGTGGGCGGGGACGGATCCCGGGGCGTCCGGGCCGCTGGCCGGGCTGCGCGTGGCGGACTTCAGCCGCGTGCTCGCCGGACCGTACGCCACGATGATGCTGGCCGACCTCGGCGCCGACGTCATCAAGGTCGAGCGACCCCCGAACGGCGACGACACGCGGGCCTGGGGTCCTCCCTTCGCCGCGGATGGCACTGCCGCCTACTTCCACTCGGTGAACCGCAACAAGCGTTCCGTCTGGTGGGACTTGGCCCGGCCGACGGACCGGGAGCACGCCCACGACCTGGCACGAACGGCCGACGTGCTGGTCGAGAACTTCGCCCCCGGCACCATGGCCACATTCGGACTGGGATACGCCGACGTGTCGGCTCACAACCCGGGGATCGTCTACGCCTCGATCTCGGGGTTCGGAGCGGGTGCCGGTGCGGGGCTGCCCGGATATGACCTCCTCGTCCAGGCGATGGGCGGTCTGATGAGCATCACCGGGCCCTCCGCCGAACAGCCGACCAAGGTCGGAGTGGCTCTGATCGACGTCATCACGGGGCTGCATGCGTGCGTGGGCGTCCTCGCGGCCCTGGCCGAGCGCCAGCGGAGCGGGCGCGGCCAAGAGGTGTCGGTCAACCTGTTGAGCTCCACGCTGTCCGCCCTGGTCAACCAGGCCCAGTCTGTGTTGTCGGGCGGCCCCGTGCCGGTTCCCATGGGGAACGTCCATCCGAGCATTGCCCCGTACGAGACGTTCGATGCTTCGGACGGGACTCTCGTGCTGGCCGTCGGAAACGATCGGCAGTTCGCGGCGCTCAGCGACGTGCTGCACCTCGACCTCGCTCGAGATGCTCGCTTCGCCACGAACCCCGCCCGCGTGACCAACCGTGAGGCCCTGCGCGAGCGCCTCGACGATGTGCTCCGCTCCCGGCCCGCCCGGGACTGGGCCGCGCAGCTCAGTGCCGCGGGCGTGCCGGCGGGACCGGTGAACGACGTTCCGGGGGCGCTGGCGCTGGCGGAGGGGCTGGGCCTGGCCCCGATGGTCCACGCGCAGGGCGTGCCGGGGGTGGCCAATCCGATCTCGCTGTCCAGGACGCCCGTGGACTATCGCCTGGCCCCGCCCCCTGGCCGGCCGGCGGGCACGGGTGACGGGCGATGACCGACTTCGCGCCCCCGCCCACGGCCCAGAAGGCAGTGCTGGACGAGCTACGGGCGCGGATCCTCTCCGGCTCGCTCACGCCCGGATCGGCCTTGCGGCAGGAGGAGCTGGCCTCCCAGCTCGCGGTGAGTCGGGTTCCGGTGCGCGAGGCGCTGCGGATGCTCGAGGCCGAGGGTCACGTGACCTACGCGCCCCACCGGGGCTACCGCGTGGTGGAGCTGCGCCTCGGGGATCTCGAGGAGATCTATCACCTGCGGGGGCTCATCGAGGACGACCTCGTCCGACGGGCGCTGGCCACTCGATCCGACGACCACGTTCGGGCCGTCCGCCTGGCGTTCGAGGACCTGGGCCGGGTCGAGGCCACATCCGACCCCGAGCCGGTCGTCCTCTCGGTGGCCAATCGGAGGTTCCACTGGGCGATCCTGCGGCCGACTCTGCGGACCGGGCGGATCCTGGCCACCCTCTGGGATTCCTCCGAGGCCTACCGGGCTCGCTGGTTCGCCCAGGCACAGAACGTCACGCGCGGTGCCCATCAGCACGTGCGCGCGATGGCCGCGTTCGAAGCCGGCGATGCCGAGGGGCTGGTGGCAGTGCTCGCCGAGCACCGCAGGGAAGCGATCACCGCCCTGCGGACCGGGCTGAGCCCCTGAGAGTCCGGGCCCCGGGCGCCCGTTGGGGGGTTTCGCACAGCGCGGAGGTGCAGGGTCGCGGGGCAGACCGTCCGTCGAGCCGCGGTGCTCGCACCGACCTCGGGCCGGCGATCGGGCCGGCGGCGATCGGGGCCGGCGACATCCTGGCCCGATGGGCGCTAGCGAACCGCAGCCCGCGCGACGTGCAGCGGCGGGACCCGGCCGGACCACGGCGCGGCCTGCTCCAGCGACGCAGCCAGGCGCAGCAGGAGCGCCTCGGAGCCGAAGCGGCCGACCAGGTGCATCCCGATCGGCAGCCCCGACGAGCTCATGTGCAGCGGAAGGGAGATCGCCGGCTGACCCGTGGCGTTGAAGACGGGAAGGAAGGACTCGTGCCTTGACCAGGCGGAGAACGTGTCGAACGGATGTGATGGCACGTTCGGGTCGTACATGCCCAGCGGTGCCGGCAGGGCTCCCAGGGTGGGAGTCAGCAGCACGTCGTAGGAGGAGAAGAACCACCCCAGCGACCTTGTGATGTGATTGACGGTGTCCATGCAGTCGAGCAGCCGACCTGAGCTCACCGAGCGACCGTGCCGGACCAGCGCCAGGGTTGCCGGCTCGACCGTGGCCTCGTTGACGACCCGGCCCAGCGATGCGGCGAACCCATCGATCGTGTGCGCGCTGGTGGCCGACCAGATGTCGGTCATGGCGTGCATGAACGCCTCCCAGCCGAACGATGGCGAGGCGGGTTCGACGTAGTGGCCGAGGTCGGCGAGCAGGCGGGCGGTCGACTCCGTGGCCGTCACGACCTCGGCGTCGGGCTGATGCCCGGACCAGGGCTGCGTCCAGTAGGCGACCCGCAATGGCGCCGGGGCGTGCGCCAGCTGCGCCAGGTAGTGCGATGGGCCGGGCGCGATCTCGAACGGGTCCCCGGGCATCGGGCCGGCGAGCACGTCCAGGGCAGCGGCGGTGTCTCGCACCGTCCGGGTCGTGACGAAGTGGACCGCCCATCCCAGCAGTGGCTCGCTCGTGTCCGGCCCCCAGGGGACCCGCCCCCGGCTCGGCTTGAGTCCCACGACGCCACAGGCCGAGGCGGGGATCCGGATCGAGCCGCCCCCGTCGCTGGCTCCCGCGAGTGGCACTATCCCGGCGCCGACCACCGCCCCGGCTCCGCCGGACGAGCCTCCCGCCATCGTGTGCGCCCCCCAGGGGCTGGCGGTGCGGCCCACGGCAAGCGTCTCGGTGGTGCCCAGCAGTCCGAACTCCGAAGTGGTGGAGCGCCCTACCGGAACGAATCCTGCGCGATGCAGTCGGGCGGTGAACTCGTCCAGCCTCGCCACGGTCCACCCGTCGCACAGGCGGCTGCCGTTGCCGCAGTGCCAGCCCGGCTCACCGTGGAACAGATCCTTGAGGATGATCGGAACGCCGTCGAACGGCCCACCTGTCGGCGCGCGCATCGATGCCTGGGCGATCCGGTCGGGGTAGGAGGCCACCACGGCCCCGATGCTGGGATTGATGGCGGCGACGGACTCGAGGGCAAGGGCCACCAGCTCGCTGGAGGACACCTCCCCGCCGCGCACCAGGGCCGCAAGGCCCAGCCCGTCGTACGCGGCGTACTCATCCAGGCGCATCGAGGGTGCCGTCCTATCCGTCAGAAGGGCTTTGACGTGGTGGAGGCTGCCCGTTCGCACTGCGGGCATCCCGACCACACCGCAGGCGCCCGACGATCCCCGCCGAGCGGACTTCCGCCACCGTGAACGCGACCCCCCTGGGCGGGTTCAGGGTATGCGGGGCCAACGGGCACCTCCGGTGAGCAGCGAACTCGAGACGCGGAACGCGTGATCCCCCGTTCGAGTGCGACAAGTCTACGACCCCCGGCGGGGCCTCCTCCGGCGGTGTCACCGCGGGGCGCGGGAGCGCGCCCCTGGCCGCAACGAATCCTGACGCGCGACACGAGGTCCTGGTCTCGACAGGCTCGACCGACGGAC
>CAZWXF010000092.1:5263-9560 GCA_964638055.1 uncultured Bifidobacteriaceae bacterium
TGCCTATGCGCCCTGGTAGATCATCGGCGCGTGCGAGACGATGTGGTGCACGGGCACGTCGTGCTTCGCGGCCACCTTGCTCACGATGTCCTCGCGCAACCAGTTCGAGCGCTCGTGCGGGTGTGTGGCGATGATGATCGAGTCCGGCTGGAAGCCCTCCACCGCGTTGTCGATCGCCACGAGCGGTCGGTAGTCCCCGACGGCGCCTTCTGCCAAGATGCCCTCGGCCGCGAGGATCTCGAGCACCGCATCCAACCGATCGCTGGGCGCGGTGAACTGGAACGGCAGCGCGAGCTGGGCAGTCGCGTCAACGGCGTCCTTGGGCCGGTTCGTCGGCACGCACACGAAGAACTGGGCCGCCGAGGTGCCGTGGATCCGTCGCACCTCGGTCAGCAGCTCCACCGCGCCGAGCGTCTGGTTGGCCACGACGAGGATCCGGCGAGCCTCCTCGGGCTCGGCAGGAGGCCGCCTGCGGCTCGGCAGGAACCAGTATGCGACCAGGATGACTCCCCATGCGAAGAGGCTCAGGACGAGCTGCGGTCGGGTGTCGGCGTCCAGTCCCATCGAGACGAGGATCACGATCATGGCGGCGATCGTGAAGATCGTCAGCCATGGGAAGGCCCACATCTTCACGCGGAGCGTGTCCGGATCGGCTCGTCGGCGCAGGACGAGCTGCGAGAAGCCGATGAGCACGTAGACGAACAGGATGGTCGCGCCGGTCGAGTTCAGCAGGAAGTCGTACACGCGGTCCGGCGACACGTACGCGGCGAAGACGCACACGATGCCGACGACGGTCGAGGTCAGGATCGCCATCGTGGGGACGCCGCGCAGGTTGACGTTGCCCATCCCGGCGGGAGCCTCGTCACGCCCTGCCAGGACGAACAGCATGCGGGATGCCGTGTACAGGCCGGAGTTCAGGCAGGACAGCACCGCGGTCAGGACGACGGCGTTCATGATGTGGTCGGCGCCGGGAATGCCGATCGTCTCGAACGCGGTCACGAACGGCGAGACCGCCACTCCTTCGCTGTTCCACGGCACGATGCACGTGATCAGGAAGACCGAGCCGACGAAGAAGACCATGATCCGCAGGATCACGGAGTTCGTGGCCTTCACGATGGCCTTCGCGGGGTCCTCAGACTCCGCTGCAGCGATCGTTGCGATCTCCGCGCCCACCATCGAGAAGATCACCACGACGATTCCGGCGAAGATCGCAACGATGCCATTGGGCAGGAAGCCGCCGTGTGCCGTCAGGTTGGTGAAGCCCGGGCTCTCATCACCGAAGATGCCCAGGACGTACGCCGAGCCCAACACCAGGAACGCGATGATCGCGAACACCTTGATGCTCGCGAACCAGTACTCGAACACGCCGAACGAGGTCACCGACATGAGGTTGGTGGCCGTCATCGCCGCCAGGAGCAGCAGGGACATGAGTCCCAGCGGGATGTCGGGGAACCAGTACCGGATCACGTCGGCGCCCGCCACGGCCTCGATGCCGACGACGACGACCCAGAAGTACCAGTACAGCCAGGCGGTCGAGAATCCCGCCCAGCCACCCATGGCTGCGCGGGCATAGTCCGAGAAGGACCCCGTCGACGGGTTGGCGACCGCCATCTCGCCGAGCATCCGCATGACCAGCACGATGAGGATGCCGCAGAGGGCATAGCTCAGGAATGCCGCCGGCCCCGTGTCGGCAATGACGACGCCTGACCCGACGAACAGACCTGCTCCGATGACGCCGCCAATGGTGATCATCGTCAGGTGGCGTTCAGTGAGGCCCTTCTGCAGCTCTGGCGACGGCCCTGCCATGGCGATCCCCTCTCCGAACAGCTGGCGCCGACGCCTGTGCTCAGGTGCCGGAAAATGCCAACTTTGGACCTGAAAGCCGGCTGAAGCACCCCGAACTGACGTGTGTTTGTTACGAGCCGGTTACGCGAGTGCCAGCGGAGAACCACGGCACCCGGAGCGGCCACGATGAGCCGCGACCGGCGACACGGAAGGGAGCCTGGCCGGGGCACCTCAGGGCAGGGCGTCGAAGGCCTCCCCGACCACACCAATGCCCTCGACGAGAAGCTCCTCGGGCATGGCCAACGGCGGCAGGAACCTCAGGACGTTGCCGAAGGTGCCGGCGGTCAGGACGACGACGCCCGCGGCGTGGCAGGCCCGGGCGACCGCTGCGGTCGCGGCAGCGTCAGGCTGGGCGGTCCCGGGCACGACGACCTCCGCGGCGACCATCGCCCCGCGCCCCCGCACGTCACCGATCCGGCCGGTCCGCTCGGCGATGGCCGCCAGCGCGGGGAGCAGGATCGATCCGATCCGGCCGGCCGCCGCGCAGAGATCGTGCTGACGCATCTCTGCGATCGCCCCGAGGGCGGCTGCGCAGGCGACCGGGTTGCCCCCGTACGTACCGCCCAGCCCGCCGACGTGGATCGAGTCCATGACGTCGGCCCGACCGGTGACCCCGGCCAGCGGCAGTCCGCCGGCGATCCCCTTCGCCGTCGTGACGAGGTCCGGGACGACGCCCTCGTGGTCGCAGGCGAACCAGTCGCCGGTCCGGCAGAAGCCGGTCTGGATCTCGTCGGCGACGAACAGGATCCCGTTGGCTCGGGCGTAGTCGGCCAGCGCCGGGAGGAAGCCCTCGGCGGGGACGATGAAGCCGCCCTCTCCCGCGATGGGCTCGATGAGGATCGCCGCGACATTGCCCGCGCCGACCTCCGCATCGATGCGGCTGATCGCCCGCTCGGCCGCCTGCGCCCCGGTCAGCCCGTCGCGGAACGGGTAGCTCAGCGGCACCCGGTAGACCTCGGGCGCGAATGGGCCGAACGTGTGCTTGTAGGGCATGTTCTTCGCGGTCAGGGCCATGGTCAGGTTGGTGCGTCCGTGGTAGGCGTGCTCGAAGGCGACGACGGCCTGCCGCCCGGTGTGCGCTCGCGCGATCTTGACGGCGTTCTCGACCGCCTCCGCGCCGGAGTTGAACAGGGCGGAGCGCTTGTCGTGGTCGCCGGGCGTGAGCTCGTTGAGTGCCTCGCACACCTGGACGTACCCCTCGTACGGGGTGACCATGAAGCACGTGTGCGTGAAGCGCGCCACCTGGTCGGTCACGTTCGCCACGACCTGGGCAGCGCTGTTGCCGACGGAGGTGACCGCGATCCCCGAGCCGAGGTCGATGAGCGAGTTGCCGTCAACGTCGACCAGGACGCCGCCGCCGGCAGCGCTGACGTACACGGGAAGCGCGGCCCCGAGACCCCGGGAGACTGCCGCTTCGCGTCGCCGCTGAAGCTCTATGCTTCGCGGCCCGGGCACGGCGGTCAGCAGCCGGCGCTGCTGCGCCAGCCCCGGGCCGCCGGTCGGAAGGACGATTGTGCTGGGCATGGGACCTCCTGGAACGCGGTGCCAGAAGGATAAGCGGCGGATCGTAGCGATTCTGACGGCCGTCACCACGGAGTTCTCCATGCGGCAGCCAGGACGCGGGGATCGGCAGAACACGGGGCCAGCACAACGGCCGCCATCAGTCCGGTCGGGCCGCCACGGCGATCACCACCGCGTGCTGGTTCATGCCCGCTCCCAAGCGATCGGTCCACCGGACACCGACGCAGGCGGGGTCACGGCGATCCGCACCACTGTCGTTCTCAGGCGGGCGCGAACCCGTGCTGGTTGGGACCCCGGTCCGAGGGCAGGAGGCAGAAGAACAGCAGGATGAGCTGCCCCACGACGGGCACGAGGCCGATGAGCAACCACCAGCCGCTCCGGCCGGTGTCGTGGAGGCGGCGGACGGTGACGGCAAGCGAGGGAAGCAACAGGGCCAGCCCGATCAGTCCGAACACCAGGTCGACCGAGCCGCCGATGATGCCGGACCCAAGGATCCGGTCGAAGAACGAGGAGACGACTCCGATCACCACGAGGACCAGGTACCACCACCAGAACTCGGATCGACGGGCGCGGCCGCTGAACGTCGCGTAGTTGCCAAGGACATGCCCCGCGGATTCCGCCAGGTCCACGGCAGCCCAATCTCCTCTCGATCGCGCTGTCGTTCCTCCTGCTCGTGCGATTGTTCTCGTCCGGGCGTTGGCGTGTCGCGTCCGGTCCCGGGGCCCGCCGTGGTTCGGAGATCGCGCAGGTGTGGGTCTCGACGGGCTCGACCAGCGCGCCGTTGGTCGAGCTTGTCGAGACTCGGTCCGTCGGTCGAGCTTGTCGAGACCAGGACCTCGTGGTCCCGGCGGGCTGGGTTTCGAGGGCGGCCTTGGCCTCGACGGGCTCGACCAGCGCGCCGTTGGTCGAGCTTGTCGAGACTCGGTCCGTC
>CAZWXF010000092.1:9660-11225 GCA_964638055.1 uncultured Bifidobacteriaceae bacterium
CTCGACGGGCTCGACCAGCGCGCCGTTGGTCGAGCTTGTCGAGACTCGGTCCGTCGGTCGAGCTTGTCGAGACCAGGACCTCGTGGTCCCGGCGGGCTGGGTTTCGATGGCGGCCTTGGTCTCGTCGGGCTCGACCAGCGCGCCGTCGGTCGAGCTTGTCGAGACTCGGTCCGTCGGTCGAGCTTGTCGAGACCAAGGACCCGGTGTCCTTGCGGGCTGGGTCTCGACGGCTGCTCGACCCACGGGTTCGCCCGACGGGGTCGAGCGCCCTTGCTCCGCGACCTCCTACTCCGGCGAGCTGACGGGGACGGCTTCGGCGGCGGATGCGGCCGAGCCCCTGGCCAGCGGATCGGCCTGGTCGCGGGCGGCACGCAGGGCCCGCTGGCCGGCAGGCAGGCACAGCGCGATGGCGGCCGCGGCGAACATCCCCAGCCCGGCCACGATGAGCATCGCCTCGACCGAGTAGACGTTGGCCAGGGGCCCGAACACCCCCATGCCCAGTGGCATCGAGATCGCGCCGACGATGCCGAAGAACCCGAACACGCGGCCCTGCCGCTCGGGTTCCACCGTCTCCTGCAGCACGGTCATCGTGGGTGTGGAGAACGACGGGACGGCGAAGCCGACGAGGAACATGAACGCGAAGAACACCCAGAGGTTCGGCGCAAGGCCCATCCCGATCGAGAAGGCCCCGAAGGCCAGCGACGACCCGAGGATCAGGCTGATCCGGCTGAACCTGTCCCCCCACAGGCCGATCGTCGCGCCCGCGAGCATCATCCCCACGGAGAACGACAGCTCCAGGACGGTCAGCTTCCACACCTCCTCACCGAAGGTGCGCACCACCATGAGCGGGGTGAGGAACGCCGGCGCGGCGGCCAGCACCATCACGACCCCGTTCAGCCCGAGCAGCCAGCGCACGAGGCGATGCCCGGCCACGTAGCGGAACCCCTGCGTGAGGTCGGCGAAGTAGGCGGTGGCGGCATCCGTACGGACGATGCGCCCAACGGGGATGAGGGACATGAGCCCGATTCCGATGATGGCGGTGCCCACGTCGATGAAGAAGATGGCCTCGAGCGGGAGGTTCGCGTAGAGGACTGCTGCGAGGGCCGGCGCGATGAGCATCATGCCCGCCTGGATGCTCTGGTTCAGCCCGTTGATCCGCAACAGCTGATCCGGCGGAACGATCTGGGGGACGAGAGCCCCGACCGCGGGAGTCTGGATGCCTGCCCCGGCGGAGCGGACAGCCAGCGCAGTGAAGATCAGCCAGAGCTCCGCCCTCCCGATGATCATGACGATGGCCAGGGTCAGGGTCGCGGTCGCGATGGCGGCGTCGGCGCCCATGATGAGCAGCTTGCGGTTGTGCCGGTCCGCCCACACGCCTCCGAAGATGGACACGATGGCCTGGGGCAGGAACCCGGCGATGGTGCTCAGGGCCAGGACGGTGCCGTCCTTCGTCGTGAGCGTCAGGTACCACATCACCGCGTACTGGACGAGCATCGAGCCGAAGAGCGAGACGCTCTGACCGGTCAGGAACAGGGCGACGTTGCGCCGCCAGTTCGGGCGCGAGG
>CAZWXF010000093.1:0-11110 GCA_964638055.1 uncultured Bifidobacteriaceae bacterium
GGTCGAGCCCGTCGAGACCAGCCCGTCGAGACGACCCCGCCCGCGTACCCGATGATCAGCGATTCCCTAGGGCGTGTCTCCATACCCCGATTGCCGGCTGCGCGACGCCCGGGCACTGCACCTCGGCGCGTTGCCGTCGCTCGCCGGGCCACCAGCCCGACTCACTCCGCCGCCTTGCGATGCACAGCACCGAACGCCGCTCGCAACGTCAGTGGATATGGAGACACACCCTAGACCCGCCCGGCGCGCGCCTGCTCCACGCGCCACCAGAGGAACGTGGCCACGCCCAGGCAGACCTGGGGGATGAAGGACGCCGCACGCCACACCAGGACTGAGGCCATGGCCTGGGCCTCGGGCAGGCCGAAGGTGACCAGCAGCGCGATCATCACCGCGTCGACCGTCCCCAGCCCGCCGGGCGTGATCGGGATCATGCTGGCGATGCGCGAGATCGCGAAGGCTGCGAACGCCCCGGCCAGGCCCACGCTTGCCGCATCGCGCCCGGCGACACCCTGGATCGCGAACCACAGGACCACGAACTGGGAGACGACGACCATGTAGTTGGAGACCGTGACCCAGAGCCATCGGTCCTTCAGAACCCCGGACGTGCTGGTCCGCAGATCAAGGACCATGCTGGTCGCGTCGAGTGGCTCGCTGCGGCGCTTGTTGATCGGGGAGGCCAGGCGATCGCCGAGGCCGCCGATCTTGCGCGCCGAGGTGTCGCTGCGAAGGATCAGCCAGAGCGCCACGATGAGCAGGACGGTGGCCGCCAGACCGATGAGTGCCGCCCACAGCCAGCGCTCCTCGATCGCGCCGGTCGTCAGTGCCGCCAGCACGCCCATCACGGGCAGTGTCAGCGTCATGATCAGGCTCCAGATGCTGGTCACGGCGATTCCCGCCGTGGCCACTGAGACGCTGACGTCGTAGGACGCGAGCATCGCGTACTGCATCGCCAGGCCGACGGCGCCGCCCCCGGGGATCGCGTTGCTGATCATGAACGAGGTCTGGCGGATGATGAACGCGGGCCGGTACGGCAGGCCCGGCAGTGCTGCCTGATAGGGCAGGACGTACAGGAACACCATCACAAGAACGCTGAGGCCCAGCGCCATCAACGCGGCGAAGGTCATCTGCTGGATCTCGGCCCAAGCGTCCTCGTAGGAGCCGAACTTCGGAATGATCCCGAAGAACACGATCACCAGCGTGACCAGCGTGATGATGCCGCCGATGATCGTCTTGCGCCTGTCGAAGGCCTCGGTCACCGCAGTCGTATCGACCGGATGCGGATGATCCGTGGGGTGCGACGGCTGCTCAGACACGGGAGGAGTCTGTCACGTCGGGCCGGCGGTCAGGACGCGAACGCGTGCCGGCCGTAGTCCGCCGTGGCGATGGCACGGACGGACTCCTCGATGTCGAAGGCGCCAGAGCCCGGGATGGTGGGGACGAACCCGACCAGCATGCCGTTGGCCATGATCTGCGCCTCCAGGCCCAGTGCTCCGTCTGTGTCCCACAGCGCCTCGGCGCCACTGGGCAGCGCCACCCGCACGCAGACCCGGTTCAGGGACGGCCGGTGCGCCGTCGCGACGAATCCGAGTCTCCGCAATCCGGAGACGACCTGTTCCACCTCGTCCGCACGCACCCGCAGATCCTCGCACGATCCGGACGCCGTCGCCCAGGCCCATGCCCCGCCTCATCGCCCAGGCAGGGCCAGCGCCTCATCGACGGCCTCGCGCACGGCATCGGCCAGCCCCGGAGCGAGTGGATCGCCGCGTCTGTCGACCAGGTGGAAGACGTCGACGACCTCGGATCCGAGGGTGCTGACCCTCGCCGCCGTGATGTCCACGCCCCGGCCAGCGATCGCCATGCCGACCCGGTGCAGCAGGCCGGGCGTGTCGTGTGCCCGCACCTCGAGGACGGTCGAGAGGCTCGCGGCGCCGTCGATGATCTCGATGCGCGGGGGCAGCGGCTCCGGCGCGTCGGACCGGCGGGCGGCCTCGTCACGACGGGCCAGACGAGCGCCGACATCGAGCTGGTTGGCCAGGGCCCGGCGGATGTCCTCCCGCAGACGATCGGCCGCCGGGGGGTCACCGAACAGCGGGTTCACCCGCCACACCTCGACAGCGCGCAGGCCAACGGTCTGGGTCACGGCGGAGCGGACCTCCAGGCGATGCATGGAGAGCACCCCGGCAACCTGGCCGAGCAGGCCGACCCGATCCGGGGCGCCGACGGTCACGGTCAGTCCTTCAGGCTCCTCCTGGAGCAGGACGCGCACGCCATCGCCACCAGCCATGGACAGCTGGTCCTCTGTGAGTCGCGGCGGGACTGCGACGATCTCGCCGGCCAGCTCACCGCGGACACGGCTGACCAGGTCACGGACGAGCGACTGCTTCCATGGCGTCCAGGCCAGCGGGCCAGTGGCCAGCGCGTCCGCCTCGGTGAGGGCCGCAAGGAGGTCGAGCATGTCGAGGCTTCCCAGCGTGCTCGCGACCGACGAGATGGTCAGCGGGTCGTCCAGGTCTCTGCGCGTGGCCGTCTCCGAGAGGAGCAGGTGGTGCCGGCACAGATCGACGAGGACCTTCGAGTCCGCATCGTCGAATCCCAGGTGCGGTGCGATCTCGGCCACGAGTCCGATGCCGACCTCCGTGTGGTCCAGGCCGGGGCGGCCCTTGCCGATGTCATGCAGGAGCGCGCCGACGAGCAGCAGGTCTGGCCGCGCGACGCTGCGGGCGAAGGCGCAGCTCTGCACGGCTGCCTCGATCAGGTGTCGGTCCACCGTGTAGCGGTGGACGGGGTTGTGCTGCGGCGCGGAACGCACTACCTCCCAGTGCGGGATGAGCGACGGGATGGCGCCGGCCTGATCCAGGGCCTCCCAGACGCCGATCGCGTGGCGACCCGCCCCCAGCAGGCTGACCAGGCAGTCCCGCGCGCCGGCTGGCCAAGGCACGGGCATGGGCGCGGACTCGTTGAGAAGCCGGGTGAGGGCATGCCTGCCCAGGGGCACGCCTGCCTGTGCGGCGGCAGCCGCGGCCCGGAGCAGCAGCGCGGGATCCCGGCCTGGCCTGGCGTCGGCGGCCAGCACGGCCTCGCCGTCCTGATGGACGACCCCCTCGGCCAGCGGCGTGCGGCCCCCGCCGCGCACGGAGAGCCTCTTGAAGCCCAGCCGGGGCCGGGACCGCGTGATGCGCTCGACCGTTCGCCAGGTGTCGTCGGACGCCACGCTGACCGACCTGCCCGCCGAGGACACCGCCCGCAGGAGGGCATCGGAGTCAGGCAGTCCGAGAACCTCGGCCACGGATCCCTGATCCTGGTGGGCCAGTCGGTCGGTGGGCCGACTCACCGCACGGTGCAGGGCATCGCGGACATCGAGCAGCACGGTCTTGGCCCCGGCGAGCTCGCCGTGGCGTGTGTCGGTGACCCAGGACGCACTCACCGCGCGCAGGACCGTCAGGTCCCTCAGGCCGCCGTATGACTCCTTGATGTCCGGCTCCAAGGTGTGAGCAAGGTCGCCGTGCAGGGCGGCCCGGGCACGCACGCTCTCGCGCAGCTCGGCAAGTCGTGAGGCCGCCAGTGCGCGCCAGTCAGCAAGGACCGACGCCTTGAGGTTGGCCGTGATCGTCTCGTCGCCGGCCAGCGTCCGGGCATCGAGCAGGCCCAGGACGACGCGGACGTCGGTGGCGGCCAGGCGCCGGGCCTCTGCCGGCGTGCGGACCGAGTGATCCAGGCGGATGCCCGAGTCCCAGATGGGATACCAGAGGGCGTCGGCAACCGCAGCGATGTCGGCCACATCACCGCCCGGGTGGAGCAGGAGGAGGTCCAGGTCGCTGCCGGCGCTGAGCTCGCCCCGTCCGTGCCCACCGACCGCCACCAGCGTCGCGCCGAACTTCGAGGCGCCTGCGCTGTCGAACAGGTCGACCAGCCAGGAGTCGGTGAGCTCGGTGAGGGCTCGGCGGCCCTGGGAGGAGGGACGTCCCCGCTGCGCGAGCAGACTCGCGCGCGCCGCGACGAACGCGCTGGTCGCGGGGACATCGGAGGTCGTGGGGGCCACCTGAATGCTCCTCTCGAGCGTGCGTTCGGTTCAGGTCTCGACTGCCTGTGGCTGGTCCGAACAGGGCTGCGGCCCATCGCCCGCAGGAGGACGACGGGCCGCAGTACGCTTCCCCCCTAGAGGGCGGAGGGCCCTCTCTCGCCGGTTCGGACACGCACGACGGTGTCGACCGGGACCGTCCACACCTTGCCGTCCCCGATCCGCCCGGTCTGGGCGCTCTTGGCGATGACATCCACCACGGACAGCGTGTCGTCGTCCTCGACCAGCACCTCGACGCGCACCTTGGGCACCAGGTCCACCGTGTACTCGGCGCCCCGGTAGACCTCCGTGTGGCCACGCTGACGGCCGTAGCCGCTGGCCTCGGAGATCGTCAAGCCCTGGACCCCGTATGCCTCGAGGGCGCTCTTGACGTCCTCCAGCTTGAACGGCTTGATGATCGCGGTGATGAGCCTCATGCCTGCACCTCCTGCTTGTTCCTGACATCGGCGAACGACCGGCCAGTGAACATCCCGCCGCCACCGGTCTGGCCGAAGTCGTAGGCGGTCTCGGCGTGGATCGTGGTGTCGACGCCGGCGACCTCGTCATCGGCGCTGACCCGCAGGCCCATGACCGCCTTGACGATCAGGGCGATGATCGCAGCGGCCGCGAAGGAGTAGAGCATCACGGAGACTGCGGCGAAGGTCTGGGTCCAGAGCTGACCCGCACCGCCGCCGAACAGCAGGCCGTTGACACCGGCGGGGGCGCTGTCGGTGGCCAGGAAGCCGATCAGGATCGTCCCGATGAGGCCGCCCACCAGATGGACGCCCACGACGTCCAGCGAGTCGTCGTAGCCGAAGCGGTACTTCAGTCCGACCGCCAGGGCGCAGACGATGCCGGCGATGAGGCCCAGGATCAGTGCCCCGACAGGGCTGACCGAGGAGCACGACGGCGTGATGGCGACCAGGCCGGCAACCATGCCGGAGGCTGCGCCCAGGCTGGTGGCGTGACCGTCGCGGATGCGCTCGGTGAGCAGCCACCCGAGGGTCGCCGCGCAGGTGGCCGCAGCCGTGTTGACGAAGACCACCGCTGCGGTGTTGTTGGCCGCCAGCGCCGAGCCGGCGTTGAAGCCGAACCACCCGAACCACAGCATTCCGGCGCCCAGCATCACCAGGGGCAGGTTGTGCGGCTTCATGGCCGTCTTGGGCCAGCCCAGCCGCCTGCCCAGGACCAGCGCCAGCGCCAGGGCGGCGGCACCAGCGTTGATGTGCACCGCGGTGCCACCGGCGAAGTCGACGGCGGGCACGCCGTTGAGCGGGCCGGTGCCGTTGAAGATCCAGCCGTCGGCGCTCCACACCATGTGGGCCACTGGGAAGTACACCAGCGTCGCCCAGAGCCCGCCGAACAGCAGCCAGGCCGAGAACTTGATGCGGTCGGCGACCGCTCCGGCGATCAGCGCCACGGTGATCGCGGCGAACATCATCTGGAAGCCCACGAAGGCCGTGGCAGGAAGCGCCGCCTCGGGATCGTCCGCCAGCAGGTTCGTCAGACCGAAGTCGGCCAGCGGGTTGGAGAAGAAGGCATTGCCGCCCTCGGCGAAGGTCATCGAGTACCCGTAGAGCACCCAGAGGACTCCCACCATGCAGAGTGCGCCGAACACCATCATGAACATGTTGAGCACGCTCTTGCTGCGTGTCATGCCGCCGTAGAAGAGGGCCAGGCCCGGCAGCATCAGCAGGACAAGAGCGGCACTCGTGAGGACCCATGCTGTGTCCCCGGAGTTGAGAGCCGTTTCCGGCATCGCCTTGCTCCTTTCGTCCGACGGCTCCCGTGCGGGAACCCGTGGCGAAACCATCGGGTCACCGTGTTGCCCGCGAGCGCCAGAAGTGTTTCCGGGACGTGACTTCTTCCGGCGGAGGTTACGGACATGTTGCGGCCGTGCGGTCTCGGACCCGGCGCGCCGGCGATCGCGCGCCCGCGACTCCGCGGATCCGATGGCATCGGCTCGACCGGGGCGAGCCTGCCAGAGGCTTGACTGACGGTGTGCCAGAGTGCTGCACATGGCACTTGACGACGCATTCGAGGGCCAGCACCTGCACCTGTTCGGGATCAGCGGTCGGGGGATGGCGCCCCTTGCCCTCGTGGCGCAGCATCTCGGCGCAACGGTCACGGGGTGCGATCGTGCGCCGGAGGCCACCCGCCTCGCCCAGTTGCGCCGAGCCGGCATTCCCGTGGCCCAGCAGCACGACGAAGCCCACGTGACGCCACGCGCTCGCCACATCGGGCCGGCCTCGCTGGGCCTGCGGGGCGAAAGGGATGTGAGCGGACTGGTCGCGACGTCGGTGGCCGCCGCCTCCCATCCGGAGATCTCGCTGGCCGACGATCGGGGGATACTGCACCACCGAACGGACCTGCTCGCCGCCTGCTTGCGGGTTCGCCCAGGGGTCGGCGTGTCGGGCAGCCATGGCAAGGGCACGGTGGCCGCCCTCACGGCGGCGGCGCTGATCCACGCGGGACTCGACCCGGTCACCCTGATAGGAGCGGATGCCCCATCAGTCGGGGGCATCGCCCGCCCGGGAGACGGCCCGCTGGTCGCCGAGGTGGACGACTCGGACCTGACCCTGAGGTGCGTCGACACGGAGGTGGCGGTGGTGACCAACCTCGATGATGACCATCCTCACCTGCCCTTCACGCTGCGCGAGACCGTGGCCGGCGTGGGCGAGTTCGTCGGTCGGGCCCGGCGACGGGTCATCATCGGTCCCACCCCGCGGGCGGCCGCCCTGGCGGTCCACGCGAAGGTACCCGTGTGGCGCTTCGGCAGAGACTTCAACGGACGTCTGCGCGCCGCCACGCACGGCCGCAGCGTGATCACCGTGACGGCACCGGGCATTCGGCAGGATGTGGAGCTGCGGCTGCTCGCCGCGAGCGCCTCCGCCAATGCCGCGGTCGCTCTTGCAGCGGCGGTCTCCCTGGGCGCGGACCCCGGCGCGGCGGCCGAGGGGCTGTCGCGGCTGGACCGTATCCACCGCAGGCTTGAGCCCGTCGGCTCCCGGGGGGGCATTCGCGTCTATGACGACTTCGGCGGCAAGCACCCGACCAGCCTTCGGGCCGGAATCGCCGCCCTGCGCCGACACTTCCCTGAGGCGCGCGTCACGGCCGTCTTCGAACCCTACGGGCCGAACCTGCCCACATGGGGCTATCGCTATGCCCGGGCGCTCTCGGGTGCGGACCGCGTTGTGCTGGCCCCACCGTTCCTGCATCCCGACTACGCTCACGCTGCTCCCCCGATGACGCGCTGGTGGACCGCCTGCCGGACCCCGGTGATCATGACGTCGGGCCGGGAGGCTGCGTCGATCGAGGCGATGGCCCACGGCAGGCCAGGGGACGTGGTGGTCTTCTTCGCCCAGCTCAACTCGTCACGGACGATGGCGCTCTCGGCCGTCGGCGAGCCCACCCCCGGCATGGCGGCGATGGCCAGCTGAAGCAAGGACGCAGCGAAGGGTGAGGGACGGGCAGGACGATGAAGATCCTCTGCACCAACAACGCCCTGGCCGTCCGCGCCGGCAGCGAGAGCTACTTGGAGACGGTGGTCCCCGCCCTGAGGCAGCTGGGCCACGACGTCGAGCTCTACTCGCCTCGCTGCGGCGCCGTCGCGGGGCATCTGCGTGGCCAGGGTTTCCGCGTCCACGACGACCCGAGCGCGCTCGGAACGGATTTCGACGTCATCCACGGTCAGCACGTGAATGCCATCGCCTCGATCCGTCCGCGGTTGCCTGACACGCCCCTGGTCTTCGCCACACACTCGTGGTTCATCCCCATCGAGGACCCTGTCGCTGAACTCGGGGTGGCTGCCGTGGTGACCTTCAATGACATCACCCTGGCCAGAGCGCGGGCCCATGCCGCGGTGGGGGACCGGCCGGTTCACCGTCTGCGACAGCCTGTCGCGATCTCCCTCGGCGACGGTGCGCGGACACCCGTTCCCACAAGGCCCAGGGTCGCGCTGGCTGCATCACGCAACCTCCATGGGCGACTGCCCGGCATCCGGGCGGCGTGCGAGAGCAACGACATCCAGCTGCGGGTTGTGGGCCCGGGCGGCGATGAATCACCCGATGCCCGTCGCGAGATCCGAGCGGCTGACATCGTGATCGCCATCGGCCGAACCGCGGTCGAGGCCATGGCCGCCGGCCGCGCCGTCCTCGTGCTCGACGAGTCGACGGTGGGAGGGTGGCTGACGGAAGACTCCTACGGCCGCCTCGAGGCCGACGGGTTCACGGGCTTCGCCGGCAACGGTGACCGCACGCCCCTGCCGGAGCTCGTCGCCCGGTACCGGCCGGACCTCGGGGCAGCGGCGCGTGTCCTGGCTGTGCGCCACCACTCCGCCCAGCGGCATGCCGTCGAGCTCGTGGACATCTACCGTCAGGCCATGGCCCGCCCCCCCGCCCAGGTGCGCCTCGACCCGCAGCTGGCATCCCTGACCGATGCCGCCCTGGCGCTGGAGGCTCGAGCACTTCGCGCCGAGTGGGCGCTGGCTGGGGCCCAGCGCGCCGCGCTGGTCGCCGAGCGGGACCGCGATGCTGCGCGGGCCGAGCTGGAAACCGTGCGGGGGCAGTTCGAGTCTGCCCGCGAGCAGGTGGAGCAGATCGTCGGGTCTCGCTCCTGGCGAGTGTTGTCGGGCGCGCGGAGGGTCGGTGGAGCCGCCCGGGGACTCGTGGCGCGCGGCGGCCCGGCCGGCCCGCTCGGGGACCTCGGCGCACCCGCGTCTGGGCAGGTCGGCGGCGCCGGACGATGCATCGCCGACTCCTCCGACCCCGCTGCGCTCCAGCGCGGCTGATCGGCTCCCAGGGGGCATCCGTCCGGACAGGACCAGGTCAGGGCCGGCCCACCAGGATGCGGTAAGGAACTGCGTCGGGCGATGTCTTCCCCGACGTCCCACGGGGAGTGGGTCGCCACGGCGCTCAGACGTCAGCTGGCCCGGACGTCAGCTGGCCCGGGCTCCCGATGGGAAGCCGGGCCATATGACGTGCGTGCGACGACTCGCCGCGTTCCTGCCTCAGGCCGCGTCAGCGGCGGTGCTCAGGGCGCCCCGCGCGGTCTCGACGAGCGCGGCGAACGCGGCCTCGTCGTTGACCGCGAGCTCAGCGAGCATGCGGCGGTCGACCTCGATCTCCGCTGCCTTGAGTCCCTGGATGAACCGGTTGTAGGTCATCCCGTGAGCCCGGGAGGCCGCGTTGATGCGCTGGATCCAGAGGCGGCGGAAGTCGCCCTTGCGATCCTTGCGATGGTCGTAGCTGTAGACCAGCGAATGCGCGACCTGCTCCTTGGCCTTCTTGTACAGGCGCGACCGCTGCCCGCGGTAGCCGCTGGCCTGATCGAGGACCTCACGACGCTTCTTCTGGGCGTTGACCGCCCGCTTCACACGTGCCATGGCGAAAGCTCCTTGCTCGTCGTGGTCAGCGCATGCCCAGCAAGCGCTTGACGGTCCTCTTGTCGGCCGGGGCGATCTCGGAGTCCATCTGGAGCTTCCGCGAGCGCTTGCTGGTCTTGACCTCCAGCCGGTGGCGCTTGTTGATCTGCTCGTGCATGAGCCGGCCGGAGCCGGTCACCTTGACCCGCTTCTTGGTGCCGCTGTGGGTCTTCATCTTCGGCATGTTGCTGCTCTCCTCGGTTCACCGCGGCGGCCGGCCCCGGTGGGTGGTGCGCGCCGGCATCCCTGCGCGGTTTGGGCACATCTGAGGGCGCTGTGGACGCCGTCGGGTCGGTACTGCTCCTGCTGTGGTCAGGTCCTGCTGTGGTCAGGCCTAATGTCTCAGCCCTGGGCGATCTCGGCCGGTGGTTCCGAGCTGGAGGCCATCCGAGCGGCGTCCCGCTCAGCGCGTGCGTCGACCTTCCGTCGCGTCGGAGCGACCACCATGATCATGTTGCGACCGTCCTGCTTGGGGGCACTCTCGACCACGCCGTGCTCGGCGATGTCCTCGGCGAGGCGCTGCAGCAGACGGAAGCCCAGCTCCGGGCGTGACTGCTCGCGGCCGCGGAACATGATCGTGATCTTGACCTTGTCCCCCGCCTTGAGGAACCGCAGCACGTGGCCCTTCTTGGTCTCGTAGTCGTGCGGGTCGATCTTCGGGCGGAGCTTCATCTCCTTGATGACCGTGTTGACCTGCTTCTTGCGGTCCTCACGGGCCTTCACGGCCGACTCGTACTTGTACTTGCCGTAGTCCATGAGCTTGCACACGGGCGGCTTGCCCGTCGGGGCAACCTCGACGAGATCGAGATCGGCCTCGGCTGCCAGGCGGAGGGCGTCCTCCAGCCGGACGATGCCCACCTGCTCCCCGTTGGGTCCCACGAGCCTGACCTCAGGCACGCGGATCCGATCGTTGATCCGCAGTTCCTCGCTGATGTGGCGCCTCCTTGATGCGACTTGGTTCTGCGTCCTGTCGACCAGCGGGCCGGCCCCCACATGGAGAAGGCCCGCTCGGCAGCGAGCAGGCCTCGAACGCCAGCCGGGGCTGGCTCCGCGCTCCAGCGCGGTCGACCCGACGCCCTGCGGCATCCAGGTGGGAGCTCGAGACCCCTCTTCTGCGTCCGACCGCCGAGCCACCAGAGGGTCCACCGGCCCGCTTGGTACGGAGCGATGAGGAACCCGCCGACGGTTTGGGCGGTTCGGTCGTCCGTGAAAGGGTACCAGCGTGAGCACCCAGACCCCGAATCGCACGGGGACTCCCGATTCCCCCCCGGCAGGCGAGTCCGTGGATCAAGCCCTGCGCGACATCGGCGACGTCCCGGCGGTCGAGGTGATCACGACGGTGGCCCTGCACCTGATGAGTGCGGCGGCCGTGAAGTGCGGCCTGGGCGAGGAGGGTGCGGACAGCACCGACCTGGATGAGGCGCGCAAGCTGATCACGGCGCTGGCCGGGCTGGTGGTCACCTCCGCACCGGACCTCGGCAACTTCCACGCCCGGCCGTTGCGTGACGGCCTGCGGACCCTGCAGCTCGCCTTCCGCGAAGTCTCGGACTTCCCGGACGCACCGGGCAAGGGCCCGGGCGAGGACCTGACCGGCCCTGTCGCCTGACCGGCCCTGTCGCCTGACCGGCCCT
>CAZWXF010000094.1:0-8617 GCA_964638055.1 uncultured Bifidobacteriaceae bacterium
GCTCGACCAGCGGTCCTCCACCGGCTCGACCAGCGCGGTCTCGACGGGCTCGACCGACGACGGCGCTGGTCGAGCCTGTCGAGACCAAGCCGGCGACCCGATGAGGTCGTGGGCTCGACGGGCAGGGGCTGTCACGGGACGGTCGCGAACGGGTCGTGCTCGGCCAGCAGCCTGTCCAGGCGGGCCTGGTCGACGCGGCTCACGATGGTCGCGCCCTCCTGGGCGTCGCGAACGCACTTGGCCAGCGTGAAGGTCGAGGTCACCAGGTAGAGCGCGGCGAGACCGAGGAAGCCCCGGATCCAGGCATCGACCGGCAGGTAGGTGATCCCGATGCCCATGGCGAGTGTGGCCACGCCGAAGGAGATCGCGGCCTGGACGTAGAAGGCCGTGGTGTTCGTGGGCTTGGGTGTGGGGTTCGTCATGCGCTCAAGTGTGAGCGCCCCCCGTCGGGGCACCCGTGAGTACGCATACTCAACTTGCCTGGGCTCATGCGTCGGGACTCAGTCATCAGGGAGGGCCAAGCCGCTCTCCATGGCGTACCGCGCAAGCTGGACCCGGTTGCGCATCTGGAGCTTGCCCAGCACGTTCTGCACATGGTTCTGGACGGTGCGGTGCGAGAGCACCAGCTCGTCCGCGATCTGCCGGTACGAACGGCCCGTGGCCACCAGCCGCAGGACCTCGGTCTCCCGTTCCGTGAGGCCGGGAGCGGCGGGACGGCGCATCTCCCCGAGCACCAGCCCCGCCAGCCCGGGAGAGAAGACGGCCTGGCCACGGGCGGTCCGGATCACGGCGTCGACCAGCTCCGCGGCCGTGGCGGACTTCACCAGGTAGCCGGATGCACCCGCCTTCACCGCGTCGAGCACATCACGGTGCTCGCCGCTGGCGGACAGGACGAGCACATGCGCGCCCCCCTGGCGGAGGCGATCGACGACCTCGACGCCGCCCAGGCCCGGCATCTGCAGGTCGAGCACGACGACCTCGGGCCGCGTGGCGGCGGCGACGCGCAGTGCGGCGGCACCGTCCGCGGCCGTGCCCACCACCTCGATCCCGGCCTTGGCCAGATCTGCGGCGACGGCGTTACGCCACATCGGGTGGTCGTCGACGACCAGGACGCGGGTCACGCGGCGACCCCTGATCGGGGCACCCGCAGGACGACGCGGACACCATCACCCGGGGTGGAGTCGATGGTGGCAGTACCCCCGAGAGCCTTCACCCGGCCGACGATGGACTGCGCGACGCCGAGTCGTCCCTGGGCGACGGCCTCGGCGAGCCTGCCGTCGGGGAAGCCCGGCCCGTCGTCGCGCACGGTGACCTCGACGTGCTCGCGAAGGTCCTCGACCAGGACATAGGCATGCGCCTGCGGGCCGGCGTGGCGAGCCACGTTGTCCAAGGTTGCCCGAACCGCCGCAACCAGCTCGCCAGACGTGTGCGCGGGCAGCAGCACCGGGTCGAGCGGCCCGGACACGGAGACACTGCGCCCTGCCAGCGCTGCGACGGCAGCGGCTCCGTCGACGTGCGGCGGGCCGGGCGTGGGTGCCGAAGGGGGTCCGCCGGCGACCAGAGCACGCAGGGCCGCCTCCTGATCGGCAGCGAGCCGCGCGAGCTCCGGGTCGACGCCGCTGCCCGGCCGGGCCGTCAAGCCGAGCACCTGCAGGACGCCGTCGTGCACGACGCGGGCAAGCCGGTCACGTTCCGCAGCCGCCGCCTGCACGGCCGTCGCCTGCGCGAGCTGCGCCTCCGCCCTGCGCCCGAGGGCTGCCATGAAGCCGACCAAGCCACCGCTGAACAGCAGCAGCACAGCGTTGTGCAGCAGCGATGCGGTGACATCGCCGCGGACGGCTGCGCCCGCGGCGCCTATCAGTGCCGTGGGCGGGATCGCCGCCCACCACCCGTGCACGAGTGCCCATGCCATGACCGGAGCCGCCACCCAGATGACCGGCAGTGTCGGGGCCCCACTCGCCAGCGCCGTACCCGACTGCAGGAAGCCGGTGCTCAGGATGGCTGCTACGGCGACGAGGAGATCGACGCAGAGCAGCGGCCAGCCTCGGCGCCCGGAGTCCCGGTACAGCCGGTTCGCCACCAGGGTCCAGGCGGTCATCCCGGCCAGGGCGAGCCCGGCGCCGGCAGGTCGGGCATAGCCGTCGATCGTGCGGGCGAGCACCAGGGCGGCATATCCGAGGGACGCCCAGCGGAACACCGCGAGGGCCAGCCACCAGGTCCTCTCGAACGCCTTCGCATCGCCCTTGAACGCCTCCGTGCCGGACGTGGCCTCCGCCGCGCGATCCCTGCTCACCGTGCCCCCCGCCGCCCCAGCTCCCAGGACGGACTTCTCGTGCGCCCGCTGTGGCGGGCTCGATCCTCGACAGCCAAGGTACCTCCTCTGCCCGGGCGGTCTACCTCGCGGATGTGCCCGCGCGTGCCGCGTCCTGCGATCTGCCGGGCTGCTCGGGCAGGATGGCCGACATGGCGGTCGAGGCCCCCCTTGTCGCGGTTGTATTCAAGGCTCCCCGCCGCCCCTGGTGAGGAACCTCGAACGGACGGACTTGATGCGAGCAGTCATCCACGAGCGCTACGGAAGCCCTGACGTCCTGCGGGTCACGGACGTCCCCCGACCCGTGCCCGCCACCGACGAGGTGCTCGTCATGGTCCACGCCACGACCGTGAACCGGACCGACTGCGGGTTCCGGCAGGCCAAGCCGCCCATCGTGCGCCTGTTCAGCGGCGTGACCCGACCCCGGCGCACGATCCTGGGCACCGAGTTCTCGGGCGAGGTCGCGGCGGTCGGCGCCAAGGTCACGCAGTTCGCCGTGGGGGACGAGGTGTTCGGCGTCAACAGCGACCGGTTCGGCGCGCACGCCGAGTACCTGTGCGTGCGTGAGCGCGCGCCGATCGCGGTGAAGCCGCCGGGCCTGTCATTCCAGGACGCTGCGGCCGTGTCGGACGGGTTCATCCTGGCCCGCACGCTGACCCGCTGGACGCGGGTCACGCCGGGCAAGCGCGTCCTGGTCTACGGAGCCTCCGGATCGATCGGCACTTCGGCCGTGCAGGTCGCCAAGCACCTTAGCGCCGAGGTGACTGCGGTATGCGATACGCGCCACGTCGACCTCGTGCGATCGCTGGGTGCCGATCGGGTCGTCGACTACACGCGCGAGGACTTCACCCGGCACGGGAAGACCTACGACATCGTGCTCGACGCCGTCGGCAAGTCCTCGTTCCGGCAGTGCCGCGACCTGCTCGTCCCCGGTGGCGTCTACGCCTCGACCGACGGCGGGTACCTCTGGCACGTGCCTCTCCTGGCCGCAGGCACGTGGGCGACCCGGCCGCTGGGGACCCGCCAGGTGATGCTGCCGCTCCCCCGGTACACCAAACGGGACGTGCTCGACCTGCGTGACCTGATCGAATCGGGGCACTACCGCGCAGTCGTCGACCGCAGCTATCCCCTCGAGGAGGCAGTGGCGGCGACCCGCTACGTGGAGACCGAGCAGAAGACCGGCAACGTCGTGCTGACCGTCAGGTAGTCGCCTCGGGCGCCGGGCGCGAGCCCCATTCGTCATTTGGCACACGATCTGCGCGTTTACAGGCCCGGCTCTGTGGCTTCGACCGGATCCGCGCTCGAAACCTGCGTTATGACCCCCTTCCGCGGACCCCAGAACGCGGATTTCGTGCGCAACCTGCACCAGCCCCCGCCCCGACCCCGTCCTTAACGCGGATTTCGAGCGCAATGTGCGCGATCCCGTCCCGACCCGGTGCATCCGAACGGATCCTCGTGGCAGAACCCCAGCGCCCAGGGCTGCCCCGCCCGTCGGCACGCATGGCTCGACGTTGGGGTGCGTTCGAACCGGCGCCGCCAACGGCTGGGAGGCCATGTACGGGTGGGCCAGGGCTGGACCGGCGCAGATCGCGGTCTCCCGCCGTGTCTAGACGTCCCCCGCTCGCGCCTCGGCCTCCTCGGCCTCGCGCACTCTCTGCGCCATCCGCTCGCGGATCGTGGCCCGGTCCAGGCGCCTCGGCTCGGTGGAGGACAGGAAGTCCAGCACGACGCGCGAGAAGCGCCCCGGCTCGTCCATGTGCGGGAAGTGCTCGGACTGCTCGAAGATCTCGAGCTGGCTGCCCCGGATCGCATCGTGGGCGCGGTAGGCGTGGTCGACCGGGATCACCGTGTCACGTGCACCCCAGATGATCAGGGTCGGCCGGCCCTCGCCGATGTACAGCCGTTCGGTGGCCGCCACCCGCTGGCCCCCGGGCTCCACGACGCTGCGCAGCGTGTGCACGAAGGCAGTGCGCGCCGGGCTCTCGGCCAACGTGGAGTAGCCGCGGGCCACCTCCAGGGTCGAGGGCCGGGGCTTCGGGCGCACCGGCATCCGCGAGAGCACCTGGGCGGCGGCGATCCCGACCTTGCGGACGTGGCGGTTGGCGATGAGCGGCAGGACCAGCTCCGCTCCGGGCAGCGTGCCCGCCCTCAGCGCCCTGCTCACCTCGCGGCCGAAGCCGCCACTGTCGACGAGGACCAGGCGGTCGCACAGCTCGAAGTACTGGTAGGCGAACTGCATCGCCACGCCCCCGCCGAGGGAGTGGCCGACGATCGTCGCGTCGTCGAGGCCGAGCCTGTCCATGAGGTCGCGGATCTGTGTCGCGAACCCCCCCAACGAGTAGTCGGCGTGGGGCACGTCGGATGCGCCGTGGCCGTAGAGGTCGGGGGCGATGACGTGCGCGTGCTTGGCCAGCGCGGGGATGACCGGGTCCCAGGTAGCGCTGCTGCTGGTGATCCCGTGGATGAGGAGGAGAGGCGGCAGGTGGGGGTCCCCGGCGACCCGGTAGGCCACCTGGTGGCCGTGGATCCTGATCTGGGCCTGTCGAACCGGCTCCTGCGGCATCGCTCCTCCTCACGTCGCCGAGGGGCGACCGCCCTCAAGGATGGCAGCCCGGACACCGACGCCGATCACCGCCCCGACTCCCGAGGACCGGGGGCAGGGAACGTGCACGGCTCACCCTCATCCGCTCGATGTCGACCTCGGCTGGCCCCACGGCCCGAGCCCGACCGACCTCCCGGCACGGCGCAGGCGGACGACACGCAGCCCCGCCAACCCGGCCAGCGCGGCGAACACCAGCCCTACCGTCGCGTAGCCGACGCGGTCCCCACCGGGCTCCGACTCAGCCAGGGCCCCCAGGAGCAGCAACGCCGCCAGGAGGGCGGCCGGAACCATCATCACGAGTGCGGTCAGTGCCCAACCGCCGGCCTGCCGGTAGGCGCGGGCCAGGGAGGGGCTGGCCGCGCGGGTCTGGGCGTGCTCCACCACGGCGTCCGGCGCCAGGTCACGGACCTGTTCGGACAATCGGTGACCACCGCAAAGCTCTGCCGGGTCGAGGACCAGCTGTTGGCCATCGACTGCCGTCACCTGCAGCTGCCCGCCCGGCCACTGCTCCACCACCGCCACATCGGGGCGGCGGATGGTGGTGACACCGGCGGCATCGCGGAAGCCCAAGCCCTCGCGTCCGGCGGTGACGACGACGTGGCGCCGCTCGCCCCGCCGGATGAGGGGAACGTGCTGGTAGGTGTCGCCCCTCATCGGCTCCGGCTGCGCGACGACCGCTGGCTCGGCCAGCCGGACCGCCGTGGACAGCTCAGGGGCGATGACCACCAGGCTGTCGAGCATCCCGGCCAGCGACCCGCGCACCCCCTCCGCTGTGGGCATCTTCAACTCCTGCAGGAAGACCTCGCCGCTGCCAGCCAGGGATTCCTCGACGGCGCTCTGGACCAGGTCCCACGACGACCGCGGGCGGGCCTCGAACGTGGCACTCACCGCCCGGTCCAGGTCGTCCTGGTCGATGCCGAGGCTGGTCCAGCGGCGCAGGCGCTCGGCCAGCTGCGCTGTCGCCTCGTCGGACAGGCCGGCGGGAACGACGATCGCTGCGTGACTGCCCTGCGCGCCCAGATGCCGGCGCATCCACTGCAGCTCGGGCACCTTGAGGGGGTCCGGTGGGCCACCACCCGTGGCCGCTGTCGCCTGGGCCACGGCCAACCGAACCATCGCCTCCGCGACCGGCTCGCGCGCGGGAACGTGCCAGCCCATCGCGAACCCGCCCTCGCCGTCGAAGAGCGTCGGGCGCGAGACGAGCGGCGGGAAGTCGGGTGCCGGGAGGCAGGCCGCCTCCGTGTCGGGGACGACCGCGGGGTCGACCTCGGCGTTGATCGCGAACAGCTGGACCGTCGCAGGGCCGATGCGCGACAGCACTTCCGCCACATCCTGCGCATCCGCGGTCACGAACCCGAGGCGCGACCATCCCTGCATGCCGAATCCACGCAGCCCCCAACGCCGCATCAGGAGCGCGGCGTCGGCCTCGGGCAGCCCCGTGGTCTGTGTCAGCGGGGCCGGCACCGGAGGCCGGGTGGCCTGCCTCAGCACATCGGCGAGCCCGATCCGGACGTTCCGCGGCGAACCGCCCAGCCAGAAGTAGGTGACCAGGGCGTCGACCTGCCACTGCGCCCTGACCCCCGGCGTGGCGGCAAGCCACTGCATGGCGCGGTCGGTCACTCCCCGCAGTCGGGGGGTCTCGTGCGCCCAACCCGTTGCCACGGCGAACCCGGCGATCGCGCCGTCGCTGTCGGAGCCCAGGAGGATCGGCTCCCTGGCCTCGGCGGTCATCCCGGCACGCTCAATGGCACCTGCGTCGGGCCTGGGGATTGGGCGCGCCGCCGTCGGCGCCGGACGGCGACCATGATCGACCACATGTGATGACAGAGGAACCCGCCCAGGCAGAGCAGGAGCAACGGGGCGAGGACGCGGTCCCTGGTCGTCAGGTCGGCGTTGAGCAGTGCCATCAGAGCGCACACGGTGAAGACCAGACCCAACCCCGCGATCATGTAGGGGGCGACCCGCTCGAAGTCGACGAACCGGCTCTGGGGCAGGGCCGACCTGACGCCGGGGTGCCGCACACCCGTGGCACGAACCCGATCGAGGGCCAGGGCGTCGACCTCGGCACGCAGCCGCTCCCAGCGCCGCCAGTCCAGCGGGTCCAGATGCATGCGATACCCGTACCGGGAGAGGACGCTGCGATCGTCGTCGTTCCACACCTCGATGACGGCCACGTCCTGGGCACGGATGGTCTCCCGACGGCGCGCCCGCCGCCAGGACAGTCCCTGTGCCCCGACCGTGAGCCGGGACCCCTCCAGTCCGTTTCCGGCGGTCACCAGCTTCGCCACCCTGAAGGTCCGCCCCGGCAGTCGATCCGTGTCCACCGGAGTCGACTGCTGGGGCGCGAGATCGCCCAGTGCGAGCACCTCGCCAGAGACCACCAGCAGCTGGGACAGAACCGACCTCAGCGCCTCGGTCGGGTCACCCCAGCCGCCGACAGGCACCTGCGGCACCCCGGTCAGCTGCTGCCACGCCAGGCGCAGGGCTGCCGACACAGGTGCCTCCCGCTTCGGAGGGCCCACCAGGTCGAGGGCCTGGACGATCTCGGCCTCGGTCGGCCCCTCGTCGCGCAGCCGTCGCAGCTGTGTGACCACCGCGGCCACCTCGTCCGGCTGGGGGCCTCGCCCCACCAGGCGCAGCGTCGTGTGCCTGCCCGCGGTCCCAAGGTCGCGCCTCGAGACTGCCACGGCCTCCCGATCCGGTGTAGGTCGGGCGAAGCACGTCGCGAGCGCACCGACGATGATGACGTCGGCGAGCCGCTCCTCCGGGCCAGAGACCCAGGACAGCGACATCAGCCCCCCCGAAACGGTCACCTGCGCGGGAAGGGCGACGATCGGATCGACGGGCGGCAGCGCGGGCGACTGCCCTTGGGGCAGGTGCTCCAACAGGGCCATTACGTCGCAGTCGACCCCGAAGGGCACGAGGGTCGCGGCATTGAACATCTGGCGCGTCGTCCCGGCCAGCTCCTCGCGAGCCGGCTGCGCAAGCGCGTAGGGGGTCAGGCCGAGCACGCCGTACGACTGGGCACCCCAGCGCCGCCAGAGGACGTCCGCGTCGGCGGGGGCTGTCGACGGCGCTGTCGGGGCCGCATCGAAGGGTTGCTGGCCCAGCAGCCGCCTAGCGACCAGTGTGCCCGCGGCCTCCACCTGTTCGGGCGGACCAGCCAGGACCAACGAGCTGTTCACGGCGGAGACGAACACCTCGGCGCGAACACCAGCGACCCCCGCGGGATCAGCAAGCGCGCGCAGCAGCGCCTCGACGATCCCGCGATCCGCAGCCTGCTCGTGCGCCCACCCGACGCCGGCGACGAAACCCGCGAACACCAGATCCGGCGGCCTGTCGGTGACGAGATATACCCCCTGCATCGCGCGATGCTACGTCGGGCCACGAGGCACTCCGAACCCTCCGGGGGACACGGCGGGCACCCGTCGCCGGCAACGGTCGAAGCCGGCTCGAGCCTGCGGACCACGCTCGGCGAACCGGGCGTGGTCCGCAATTGTCCCCCGTTCTGATCAAGGTGGTTCTCTCTCGAAGGGCCATCGCGGGTCCCTCCCCGGACCAGTCCAGTCGTTGTCGAGGCGGGCCTTGCAGGAGGTGACCGAGCTCCGCGTGGAGGGTGTCGTCGCCGAGGTGGGTGACAGCGGCGCCGATCAGAGCGAGGTTCATGCCGCAGATCAGGTCGGTGTGCTCCTGGGCAAGGGCGT
>CAZWXF010000094.1:8717-10930 GCA_964638055.1 uncultured Bifidobacteriaceae bacterium
GCTGCGAGTACATCCAGCCGGCGATCGTCGCGGCGCCGAGGGCGAGCGCGACCCCGGGAAGCAGGGTGAGCGCGAGCTGGGCGAGGCTCGCGCGGCGCAGGGTGCGCGTCGGGGTGCCCGCGGCAGCCAGCGAGGCGATCGCGCGGGCCCGGGTGCGCAGGTCGTCCGCAGCCGCGACGGCCAGCGACACGACCGAGATCAGGGCGATCGCAGCCAGGTAGGCCAGCAGCAGCAGCGTGTAGAGGTTCTGCTCCGTGGAGGCCTCGCGCTGCTGGTCCTCGGCAGTGTGGGGCACGATGCCGGTGGAGGCGGCCATCACCGACTTGACGTTCTCGACGGTGTCGGGGCTGCCGTCGGTGGCGACCAGCATCTGTGCCGGCCAGTCGGCGGGCAGGCTGCTGGGAGCGTTGGTGGCCGGGAGCACAAAGTCCCCGAGGCCCAGGTTGGCCAGCGCATTCGCAAGGCCGTCAGCGCCTCTGCTGTCCGTCACGCTGTCGAAGCTGGACTTCCCGATGTCGATCGTCCGAGTGCTCAGGGGGTCGATGATGCGAATCGGCACGTGGGTGGGTTCAGCCCAGATGGCGATGGCTGCCCGGGTGCGCACCCCGGGATCGGCGAGCGCAACATCGCGGCGATGGCCGTGCAGTCACCGATCGAGGGCCGGCCGGTCCAGTAGTCATCCTCCTCGGCGGTCAGTGTCGGTTCGGCGAGCAGCACCGGGGCGATGGCACGCACGCCGGGGGCAGCGCGCAACCTCTCGACGGTGTCCAGCCGGGACAGCCCGGCGACCGTGCCGGGCGCGGTCTGGGCGTTGGCCTCGTCGAGGTAGCCGGTCTGCGCCTGGTCGAGCACGGGCAGGAACGAGGCGAGCACCCAGGTCGCGACGAACACCAGCACGGCGGTGCCCGTGACCATCCGCGAGGCGGTTGCGGGGTCGGCCTGCACCCGGCGGGCACCGAGCTGGGCGGCCAGCGGCAGGCGCCCGAACCGCAGCAGCGCGCCGGCCGCGATGGAACTCACCAGCGGGGTGGCCAGCACCAGCCCGAGAAGGGTGAGCCCCGCGCCGCCGAGCAGCAGCACGTAGACGACGGCCTCAGGGGCGTTGATCAGCCCCGGGAAGACGAGCAGCACCAGCAGCAGCGCGAGGCCGATGCCGAGTGGGACCAGCCGCCACGGGCGCGGCGCCTTCGGGGTGGCGCGACGGGTGACTCCGAGCGGGCTGGTGACCACCCGACGCTGGGACACGTAGCCGGCCAGCACGCCCAGCAGGGGCAGGGCAACGACCACCAGAGCGACCAGCCATGGGGGTGGGGCAAGGTCGCCGGGGAACACGCCCGGGCGCCATGGCAGCAGCCCGACCAGCGGGCGGACCGCGGCGAACAGGCACAGGCCGCCGAGCACCCCGATCGCGCCGATCCCGCCGGCCTCCGCAGCCGACACCAGGCGCACCTCGCCCGGCGTCGCGCCGACCAGGCGCATCGCTGCCATCCGCTGGTCACGCTGGGCCGACCCGAGCCGGGTCGACGTGCCGACGAGGATGAGGACCGGCAGGACGAACAGCAGCACCCCGAGCGGCACCACGAGGTCCGCGGTCTCCTGGTTCCCCGCCTGGGCCTCGGCCTCCCACTCCGGGAGCCCGTAGCCGCTGGTGTCGAACGTCGAGGTGGCGTCGGCAACCGCGATCCAGGCGAACACCTCCTTGGGCCCGGCCAGGCCCTGCGGCCCGATGGTGGCAACGACCTCCCCGGGGTAGCGCGCGGCGAACACCGGGTCGGAGGCGTGAAGCTCGGCGAACGCCGGAGAGGCTGCGATCTGCCCGGGTGCCGGGAACGCGGCCAGACCCGGGGGCGGAGGCGGGGTCCCGATCGGCACCGCGGTCACGACCCTGACCGGGACGTCGCCGAACCACCCGACGGACCCGCCGGGGTCAGTCCTCACGGCCAGGCCGTCGGAGGGAGGTGCGTCGACCTGCGTCGGGACTCGGGCGTCGATGCGCTCCTGCTGTGCGGTTCGCGCGGTCACCGCACTCATCGCGAGCAGCAGGACCAGCATCGCCAGCGTGCTCCCGATCCCGGCCATCAGCAGGCGGCTGCGGCCATCCGGCGTGGCCAAGGACATCCGCCAGCCCAGCAGCACCAGGCGCGACCGCCTCATCCCCCTCCGCGCGTGATCCTCGATGGACGGTTCGTCACGCTGCCCGCGGGTCGAGCCCG
>CAZWXF010000095.1:0-10869 GCA_964638055.1 uncultured Bifidobacteriaceae bacterium
CTCGACGGGCTCGACCGGCGCTGGGGGTCCATTGCGCGGGGAATGGCCCCTTGGATCAGCGCATCCCTAGACCTCTGTGGTGCGGACACCTCGTCCATCCCCACCGGGCCGGACGACCCGCTCAAGGACTGATGCCCGCCGGCGGTCGGCGCTCAGGACGCGGACAATGGCGGACTGGCCCGGCTCCAGCGCAACCGGGTGGTCGTCGACCCACGTGTGGCCCTCGTCGAGGCTGATCTGCAGCGGCAGCCCGGGCAGGGAGACGTTGCACTGGAGGAACCCTGCTTCGTCCACGACCGCGCCCGGCGGCGGCACTCGGTAGGCCACGCCCGCCGCGTCGAGCTTGGCCAGATCGCGCGTCCCGAGCGTCACCGCGAACGAGCTGTAGTCGTGCGCCAGCGCCGCGGTGTCCACCCCGGGCTCGCCAGGGCCACCCTCGTCGGGCCCGTAGCTGCGGCCCGGCTCCGGGTCCTGCTCCCAGGTCGCCCGATGCCAGGCCCGCTCGGCGGTGGCCAGGCAGCGGGGGAACAGCATGTAGTCGACCTGATCGTCGGTGCGGCAGATCTCGGACCACACGTGTGCCTGGATGCCCAGCATCGGGCGGATCTCGTCCGGGACGGTGTCGCGGTACGGCGCCCCGAACCTGCGCAGGCGGGTGGCGGCCGCCTGCGCCGGATTGCCGGGCGGATAGCTGAACGCCTCACGCTCGTCCAGCCCACGGGTCGCCCACGTGTGCCCTCGTTCCCGAGGGTGTGCCTCGTATGGCGCGTCGAAGTACGTGAAGTCCGGCGCACAGCCCACAGTGCCGAAGTGACCTCGCTGCAATCGGAGGATGGTCTCGACGGCTCCCTCGCTGGCCGGCACCCACACCTCGGCGACCGCCGGCAGTGGGAAGTCCGCGGCAGAGCTGGAGCGGGCGAGCGCGTCCTGCCAGGCGTGGAACGCCTGCAGGCCGCAGCGGCGGGCGATCCGTGCCACGTCCTGGGCGAACAGGACTCCCAGATGGGCAGTCGTCGGCAGGCCATGCTCCAGTGCCATCGCGCGCGCCATCGGCGAGCCCCCCCAGGGCTGATGCTGGGCAGCCTTGTCGATGACGCCGCGATCGGGGCGAGGGTCCGCGATGTCGCTGTACCCGGATCCGAGGAGGATGTTGCACACCTCGTCCCCGCCCGTGTGCCACGTTCGCAGCGGTTGACCGGCCTCGTCGTGCATCGCCAGGACAGCCGTCATGACGTGCTCGACGAAACGGAGGGCACCGGGGACGGCTGGGTTGATCATCGAGTGACGGTGGTAGTGCTGGACCGTCAGGAGGCTGGTGGTGTCGTCGGGGTCGACGAGCCGGAACTCAGCGGCGTCCGCCTCGCTGCTGCCCTGCGCGAGCAGCCGGTGGTAGCGCGCCTCCATCGAGATGACCGCCGCCCGGGAATGCCCGGGCATGTTGATCTCAGGAATCACCGTGATGCCGCGGGCGTCGGCGTACCGCACCAGATCGACGTACTCGGCTGCGGTCAGGAAGCCGGAGCCGTCCGTGGTGCTGGTCGGTCCGGAGCCGAGCTGGGGGTGCAGCCGGTCGCTCTCATCACGGGTATGGCCCCGGCGGCCGCCGACCGACGTGAGCTCGGGCAGCCCGTCGATCTCCAGGCGCCAACCCTCGTCCTCCGTCAGGTGCAGGTGCAGCACGTTGCTCTTGTAGGCAGCCATCGTGTCCAGCAGCCGTCGCAGGTACGCGGGCCCCCGGTGGTGACGCCCGATGTCCAGCATGAGGGAGCGGTAGCCGTACCGCGGGGCGTCGGCGATCTCGCAGCACGCGATCCTCGGCGGCTCGCCCGGCGCCGGCAGCAGACCGAACAGGCTCATCAGGGCCCAGCCGGCACCGCGCTCGTCGAATCCGACGACACTGATGCCAGCGGTCGTCACGGACAGCTGGTAGCCCTCGGGCCGACGCACATCCTCGGCGAGGCGCTGCCCATCGATGGCCACGGAGATGCCGATCGCGCCGGCGTCGCCCCAGCCGATCCCCAGCGCGTTCGCCCGCTGCTCCCACCACACCCGCGTCGCGGCGCTGATCTTGTCGGGACACTCCAAGAGTCGCAGTCCCCCGCGCAGATCCACGGTGCCCGACAGCTCGGTGACCCGCATCGGGGTGGGAATGAGCCGAACTGGTGCGTCCGGATGGACGGCGCCGTTACGGGAATGGCGCACGGCCGGTGTGACGATGACCGTGGTGTCATGCGGCACGGCCTGCAGGTTGTGGCCGACGATCGGATCCACGAAGGTGCCGACGTCCTCGGTGTCGGTGGCGGCCAGCACCGCCGGCTGGCAGCCGGGCGCGGAGAGGTACCAGCGGGGCAGGATCTCGGGCTCCTGCAGGATGAAGGTCTCCCCCAACAGGTCGATCGACAGCTCCGCCCCGACGGCGAGGCCGCCGAAGGAGTCGGCGGGCGTGACCACATAGTGATCCCCGGTGACGTGCCGCAGCGAGAACTGCCCGTCGGCCACTGTCAGCAGACGGCGCAGGCTGGGCACGTGCAGCTCCCACCCGGCTGCCGGCAACCGGATACTGGAAGGGTTCACGAGCTTGACCCGAAGCCGGAACGCATCGCCCCACGCCGCCCCAAGGCCCGGTGCGTCCACGGTTGTCTGCGCATGGTTGTCGACGATCTGCACTCGCAGCTCCAGCCTTTCGGCCAGCTCGTCGAGATCCTCCTGAGCGAGCAGTGGCAGGAGGTCTGCTCGCGAGTGCCTCCGGCCGTCGGCGGTCCTGGCGCGGACCAGCTCGCCCCCGGTCAGCGGCTCGCCCTCCACGGCGTCGCGCCAGGAACGCCCCTGGTCGGCGCTGAGCTGCACGACCAGCCCGGGGCACGCCACAGCCGTGTGGAGCCGCCCGTCGCGGCTGATGGCCCCTTCAGTCGGCACCCGGTAGGCGATGTCCGCCACGTCCAGCCAGGGCAGCATCCGGTAGCCGACCGCAGCGGCGAACCTGGCATAGGCGCGCTCGCGCGCGCCCGAGTCGGTGAAGGACGTGGCGCCGTGCTCGAAGACGCGACCGGCGTCGGCGGGCAGCTCCCACGAGCCTCGATGCCAGGCGCGCTCGGCGACTGCGATCAGCCGGGGGAACAGTCGGCCCATCAACTGCTCGTCGGTGCGGATCAGCTCGGTGAAGACAGCCGCCGAGATGCCCGCGATCGACCCGGGCAGCGGTGTCTCCCGAGCCTGGAACGGATGGCCGTCGCGGTCCGGGTGCACCTCGGCGTTCTGCGCGGGGTTCTCGGGGACGTAGGCGAAGATCCGCTCCGAATCGATGAACCGACCACCCCAGTAGTAGCCGCCCTCGAGGTCGTGGATCTCGGCCGGGAAGTCCAGATAGAGGAAGTCGGGCGGGCAGGCAACAACCTCATAGCCCTTCGCCAGCTCGTCGGCCAGCGACGCGGGGGCGCCCCAGAAGGTGGTGTCCCATGCGTTGACCCGCGTGGCGATCGGGAAGTCGGCCGCGCCGGACGCGTGGCGCAGCCCGTCCTGCCACGCCTGCAGCGTCGTCACCCCGAACTCCGCGGCGATCCCCGCCACGAGCTTGGCCATGTACGTCGGGATCGATTCCAGGTCGGCGACGACACCCGCGGCGATCGCGGCGATCGCCCCCGGCGATCCGGCCCATGGCGGGTCCTGCGTCGACATGTCGATCACTCCGGTGTCCGGCTGCGGATCGGTGATGTCGGAGAAGCCCCGTCCCAGCAGCGCGTTGGCCGCCTCGTCCCCGCCGTAGTGCCAGACCCGCAGGGGTTGCCCCGCCTGCGCATGCATGTCGGCGAACGAGCCGATCACGGTGCGCAGAAACTCCTCGGTGCCCGGTACGAAGGGATCCAGGGTGCTCCTGCGGTCGTAGTACTGGATGGTGGTCAGTCGCGTGGTGTCGGCCGGATCGATCAGCCGGAACCGCGAGGCCTCCTTCTGCGTCGCGCCCGCCGCGATCAGGTGGCGATAGCGGGCCTCCATCGCGACCACGGCGGCCCGGCTGTGGGCGGGCATGTCCACCTCGGGGATGATCGTGATCCCGCGCTGCTGCCCCGCCCGCACCAGCTCGATGTATTCCGATCTGGTGTAGAACCCGCTGCCGGTGGTCGTGTCGTCGGGGCCGGATCCCAGCTGCGGCAGGAGTGCATCCTCCTCGTCGTCGCTATGGCGGCGCCGGGCGCCGACCTGGGTCAGCTCGGGCAGGTCCGTGATCTCGACGCGCCAGGCCTCGTCGTCGGTCAGGTGCAGATGCAGCTGGTTCATGCGCAGCACGGCCATCTGCTCGATGACCGCAGCGACCGCCCTGGGCGTGATGAAGTTGCGGGCCAGGTCCAGGCACAGACCCCGATAGCCGAAACGGGGGGCGTCGTGGATGAGCAGCGCCGGGAGCACCGCGGGTCGGCCGGGCCCGGGCACCAGGCTGAGCAGGGACCGGACCCCGTGGCGGGCGCCTGCCGCGTCGAAGCCGGTCACCACGGCCCCCTGCGGCGACACCTCCAGCCGGTATCCCCCCGCGACCGCAGCCACCGGGGGAAGGGACGCCGGATCGACGGCGACCCGGACCGTCCCGACTGCCGATGGCGACCGGCCGTCCCCGAGCCCCCGATCGGAGCAGGCCGAGCGCAGGACGGCGATCTCGCCCTCATGGAGGCACCCGTCGGCCACGTCGAGTCGCACCCCGTCGCTGAGGTCGAGCGACCCGGGCTGCGGCACCATCTCGATCGCCCGGGGAACCGGCAGCGCTGCCACCTCGGCCTCGGACGGCACGGACTTGTGCTCCCACCGTCGGTATCGCGCGGCGGGGGTCGCCACGGGATTGACATCCAACGGGTGACGACGGTGCTGCCCGGCGGGTATCGCCGCGACGAACGACGTCAGGTCCTCGGTGTCGGTGCTGCGGATGACCCTGGGCTGCACCGGCACCCCCGGCAGGCCAGCCACGTACCAGCGCGGCAGCACGTCAGAACGGAACAGCATCCAGAACTCGCCGATGATCGGCAGGACGACCGTCTCCCCGGCGTCGAGGCCCCGGAACGCGGCGGTCGGCACGATCCGGTGCAGGTCCCCGGTGATGACCTCCAGGCCGAACCGGTCGTCATCGATGCGCAGCAGCCGCCTGATGCTGGACAGGTGGATCGCCCATCCGTTCCGATGCTCGATCGGCGGACCGGCGTTGGTCAGGCGGATCTCGGCGCGGAACACCAGCCCCGAATCCGCACCGAGCTCCCTCGCGTTGAACCCGTTGTAGCTGGCGTGGTTGTCGATCAGCGCGAACTGGACCTGGACCTGTTCGGCGAGCGCGTCGACCACTCGTTGCAGTTCCGGGTCACCAGGAGTGGGGGACACCTCCGAACGGTATCCCGGCCGAGCGTGGTGACGTACCGACGGTCAGCCTGGGATGTCCATCGGGTGGCGCACGGACCGCTCCGGTGTGCCAGGAAGACCCGACGCCGCCTCGTGAGAGACCCGGGCAGTCGGCGTCAGCCCTCCCCCTCGGACGTCCCGGAGGACGTTCGGACTCCTCGGCTGCCGAGGCGGCTGCGCAGCGCGGGTGGCACAGTTCCTCGTCCGTCGGAGGGGGGTTGCCCGCGCCTGGCAGGGCGTTGTTGCAAAGGTTTCGCAACTAGCTACCATGGGGCGCACACGATCGCCTACCTCCTGGAGCAGCGATGCACATCCCCGACGGTTTCATCGACGCGCCCGTGTCGGCCGCTGCGGCGGTGGTCGCCGTCGCCGGGATTGGCGTCTGCCTGAAGCGTGCCGGTCGGGAGCTGGACGACCGCACCGCGCCGATGGCGGGGCTGGTCGCGGTCTACATCTTCGCCGTCCAGATGCTGAACTTCCCCGTGGCGGCCGGCACGAGCGGGCACCTCCTGGGCGGTGCGCTGGCAGCGATCCTGGTCGGTCCGTACACGGGGGCACTGGCGGTATCGGTCGTGCTGATCGTCCAGGCGCTGATGTTCGCCGACGGCGGGCTCAGCGCGTTGGGACTCAACGTCATCAACATGGCGTTCGTCACGGTGGTGGTGGCCTGGCCGGTGTTCCGGATCCTTGTGCGGGCACTGGCCCCATCGAGGGGAGCGTGGATGGGTGCGGCGTTCGCGGCCGGCCTGGTGTCGGTGCCGGCGTCGGCGCTGGCGTTCACCCTGGAGTACGCCCTTGGCGGCACCGGGACGTACGCGACCAGCACCGTCCTGACGGCCATGGTCGGCACCCATGTCCTCATCGGCATCGGGGAGGCAGTGATCACCGCCCTGACCGTGGGGGCCGTCCTCGCGGTGCGACCCGATCTCGTCCTGGGGGTTCGCGACCGCCTTCCCAAGCCCGAGCTGCGGCCCGCGCCGCAGACAGTCTGAGGAGCAGGACCATGGCCGTGCGCAGGGGTGTCTGGATGATCGTGAGCCTTGGCCTGGCGGTCTCACTGGTGCTGGCCGGTGTGGTGAGCTACTACGCCAGCAGCTCACCGGACGGGCTGGAGAAGGTCGCCGAGGACATCGGATTCCTCGGTTCCGCGGAGAATTCGGCGGTCGCGAGCTCGCCGCTGTCGGGCTACGGGGTCTCGGGTGTGGCTGATGAGCGCTTGTCGGTCGGACTGGCCGGGGTGATCGGGGTGCTGCTGACCGCCTCGATCGCGTTCGGCCTGTTCACCTGGCTGGCTCGGCGCGGGCGGCCCGAGGCCGTCGCGCAGACCGCGAACGGCTGATGCCGGGGATTCCGGCGACGGCTTCTCCAGCCAGTGGGCACCGGCACGGTCACGATGTCGGCGAGAAGCTCTACGTCCACCGGCACACGCCGGTCCACCTGCTTGCGGCCGAGGTCAAGATCCTCGCTCTGGTGATGTTCATCTTCATCGTGGTGGCAACCCCGATCAGGGCGATGTGGGCGTTCGGGTTGTACGTGGGGCTTCTCGTGGTGCTGGCGGCGGTGGCCCGACTCCCTGCCCGGGTTGTGCTGCCCAGAATGGTCATAGAGGTGCCGTTCCTGCTGTTCGCCGCCCTGATGCCCTTCACCGGCCCGGACCCCCAGGTGCAGGTCCTCGGGCTCGACCTGTCCGAGCCGGGCATGTGGGCCGCCTGGGGCATCATCGCCAAGGGCACCATCGGCGTCCTCGCAGCGATCATCCTGGCGGCGACCACCCCAGCCCGTGATCTTCTGATGGGCCTCAGGGCGCTGCGCGTGCCGCCCATGCTGGTGCAGATCGCCTCGTTCATGCTGCGCTACATGCACGTGGTCGGCGACGAGATGGCCCGCATGAAGGTGGCACGCGAGTCCCGAGGATTCGAGGCCACCGGCGTCAGGTCCTGGCCCGTCATCGCACGCTCGGCCGGGGCGCTGTTCATCCGCTCCTACGAGCGCGGCGAGCGGGTCCACCTGGCAATGCTCAGCCGCGGATACACCGGCAGCCTGCCGTCCATCGACGGTCTGCACGCCAGCCGGGGAGAATGGCTGAAGGGACTCGGGCTGCCGGCGATCGCGCTCGTCATCTCCTTGGCCGCATGGGCGGTCCAGCCGTGAGCGGGGTGCTGGGGGATCCAGTGAAGAGAGCTGCCCACTCCAACACGCCACTGAGCCTGGCGGTGCGCGGACTGGCGCACTCCTATCCCGATGGGAACCAGGCGCTCTTCGGAGTCGACCTGGAGGTCGCTCACGGCGAGCGCGTGGCCCTGCTCGGGCCGAACGGGGCCGGCAAGACCACCCTGGTCCTGCACTTGAACGGCATCCTCTCCGGAGGCATCGGAGAGGTGCACGTGGCGGGGATCCGCGTCGACCCCGAGAATCGCAGGACGTTGCGCGAAGTGCGCCGCCGGGTGGGAATCGTCTTCGAGGACCCCGACGACCAGCTGTTCATGCCCTCGGTCCGCGAGGATGTCGCCTTCGGCCCTGCCAACATGGGCCTGCGCGGCGCCGAGCTCGAGCACAGGGTCCGGCATGCCCTCGAGCTGGTGGGCATGTCCGAACACGTCGACCGCCCACCGCACCACCTGTCGTTCGGCCAGCGCCGCAGAGTGGCGGTGGCGACGGTGCTCTCGATGGAGCCCGAGATCCTCGTCCTCGACGAGCCCTCCAGCAACCTCGATCCAGCCAGCCGCGCCGAGCTCGCCGACATCCTGCGTTCGCTGGATGTGACCATCCTCATGGTCACCCACGACCTGCTGTACGCACTCGAGCTCTGCCCGCGAGCCGTCGTCATGTCACAGGGCACGATCGTGGCCGACGGCCCCACCCGAGTGCTGCTCAGCGACTCCGAGCTCATGGCCCGATATCGGATACCCCTGCCGTTCGGAGTGCGGCTGGAACCGCAGTCGGCTCCCGGGATGACCCTCCCGAGCGACCGGTGACAGTTCCCCCTGTTTCGGCGAGGGATCTCCCGGTGGTGTCTGAGGTCCCGCTGCTGGCCCCTCTTGCGTCGCCGGCCCCACTGGCGGGGGGCGGCGTCAGGGGTGGCACTGCCAGGGACATCGACCTCCCGCTCGGACCGCCCTCGTCGCCCAGGCCGTAGACGAGCGTCTGCGGAAGTCCGCTGAGGAAGGCATCGACCGCGGGCGCGGGCCCGTACCCGATGAACTCTGGCGAGTCTGCGCTGGTGCTCTGCACACCTGCTGTGATGTCGAACCGGAATGCGAAGGGATCGTCCCACTCGATGTCCAGCGTGTCCGCGACCACGGCGTAGCCGCTGGACCCGGCCTGGCCGATGCGACGGAGGCAACCCCAGCTCTCTACAGCCTGACCTCGAAGGCGTCCGCGGGACTGGCGCTGCCATCGGCCAGGCTCAGGTAGACCGCGGGTACGCCCTCCATCCCGTTGATCTGCGGGAAGTCGAAGCGCTCCCGCACGCCGGCGACCATGTCTCGCCAGGCCTCGGCGAGTCGCCGCTGGTAGCCGGCGGGACCCCAGTCGGCCATGCGCTTGTCGATCTGGTTGGGCGCGAAGAAGAACGCGGGCCGCGGGCCGGGCAGCCCCGAGTCGGCGGCAGGTGCCTCCCAGTGGGCGAGGCCGACGGCGCTGCTGTGCCGCAGCTGATCGCCGAAGCGTCGATGAACCCTGCCGAGCAGCTGCCCGTCCCCGGCCACATCCACGTAGACCGTGGGACGCGTGGGCAGCGTCTCGATCGCGTCGTAGGTCGCGACCTCGTCGTAGCACCGCAGGCCCCTGACGAACGGCGCGTTGGTGGTGGACGTCAGCCCGACGACCTGCGGGCGCCCTGCGGACCGTCGGCCGATGCAGAGCGCCACGCCCACCGACGTCTTGCTCGACGCGCTGGAGACCACGATCTGCTCCGCGCCGAAGTCGTCGTTGTCGGCCAGGAAGTCGTCGAGCATGAACGAGGTCGCGAACAGCGGGAAGAACACCGCCTGCACGTCCTCGGCGCCGGCGACGTGCAGTTCGTCGGTGTCGACGAACCGGTAGGCGTTGTAGGGCGAGGGCAGGGACTTGCGGTGGGCGGTCACGTCGACGAAGCCACGGCGGCTCAAGCGACCTGGCTCGACGACCACGTGTGTCGCCAACGGCAGATAGCCGAAGAGTCGGGTTCCCACTTCGAGCCCCCCTACCCGACTGTCCCCGACGTGCGCGAAGCCCCAGACCGGGACCCGGCCCCAACCCTCCTCCTGCGCAGGGAAGAACTGCCAGTAGCCCAGCCTCTCCCCGGTGGCCGCGTAGGTGACGTTGTTGCTGCTCAGCCCGAAGCTCTCGACCTGCAGCAGCGCCTGGCCCTCCCGCAGGGCGGGCAGTGGATCATCGACGAACCGCAACATGCGCAGGTCGGCTCGCTGGACCTCCATGGATGTCGCATGCTGCATCGGCGCATCGTGCCATGCGCGCGCTCCCGGCCCCGAGGAGGGCAGGTCCCTCGGTCTCGACTGGCTCGACCAGCGGGTCCCTCGGTCTCGACTGGCTCGACCAGCGGGTCCCTTGGTCTCGACTGGCTCGACCAGCGGGCCAGATTCGACGGGCTCGACGGACGTGGTCCTCGGTCGAACGTGTGGAGCCCGGCGCCGGTCGAGCCTGTCGAGACCAGCGCTCCCTCGCGCCCGGGGCCAGTTGGGAGGTCTCGACGGGCTCGACCAGCGGGTGCCTCGGTCTCGCCGGGCTCGACCGGCGAGCCGCTCGGGCGGTGGGGAGGGGCGCTCAGATCGTGCGAGTCGCCTTGGCGAGGTTGGCTGCGAGCTCCTCGCGGTTCTGTCGCTTGACGTAGGCGGGACGATCCCGCTCCACACGCCAGGACTCGCTCAACGGGGACACATCGACGGCGTCGAACCCGATCGCGTCATAGAGCGCCGTGACGAGCTCAACCGCCTCGGGGTAGTTGCTCGACGTGGCCAGCGCCCGGCGATTCTCCGTCCCCGGTGCCGTGCCCGTGGTCGTGATGTGCGGCGCCGGGATGTGATTGAAGGCCTTGACGACCTTCGAGGTGGGCAGATGGGCCTGGAGCAGTCCGGAGGTGGTCGCCTCGCCGCGGTCCAGCTCGGCGATGTGGCCATCGCGCTCGAAGTAGTAGTTGTTCGTGTCCAGGACGATCTTGCCCGCGAGTGGCTCGACCGGGATGTCGCGGTACGCGCGCATCGGGACGGTCACCACGGCGACCTCCGCTGCTCGGGCCGCATCCTCCGCGGTCGCTGCTCGCGCCTGCGGGCCGAGATCGGCGACCAGGTCGGCGAGCGTCTCTGGCCCACGAGAGTTGGCGATCACGACGTCGTGTCCCAACGCGATGACGGCACGCGCCACCTGGCTGCCGATGTGTCCTGCCCCGATGATCCCGAATGTGGTCATAGACGCTTCAACTCACTACCCCGGCCGCCCATTCCCCAGCCCCGCGCCGGTCCACCCCGCCGAGCCCAGCCCGCGCCGGTCCACCCC
>CAZWXF010000096.1:0-10797 GCA_964638055.1 uncultured Bifidobacteriaceae bacterium
CGACTGGGGCGGGCTGATGGCCGGGTCCACGCTCTTCGCCCTCCCGGTGATCATCTTCTTCGTGATCGTCCAGGGCAACATCCAGCGGGGCGCGCTCGAGGGCGGGGTCAAGGGCTGACCCGAAGGTCCCTGTCCCGATTGGTGCGCCAGGCCCCGTCGCCAGCGCATCGTGTCCACTGAAGCGCTCAGGAGCGTGCCCATGCCATCCAGGTTCCCCGCACAGTGGGCATCTCGGGCTGCGATCGTGCTCGCGGCCGGGGCCGACGAGGAGTCCCGAGGCCTGCTGTCCCGCCAGCTCGGGGAGGCGACGGTCGTCGAGCTCGTCCTGGCCAACGTGCGCAAGGTCGTCGAGCCGGAGCGGATCGTCGTCGTCGTCGCCGCCGGGGACACCGTGCTCCGCGACCTGCTCGGCTCGGACCTGACCTACGTGGAGCAGGCCGAGCCGCAGGGGACGGGAGCGGCCGCACTCCTGGCCCGCGACAGCATCCCGGCCGGCACGGACCAGGTCCTCGTGACGTACGGGGACACCCCCCTGCTTCGCTCGGACTCGCTGCTCGGGCTGTTCTCCCGTCATCGGCTGAAGGGCGGCGACCTGGCCATCCTCACCGCGGTCGTGGAGCAGCCTGCTCGGGCCCTGGGCCGCGTCGTGCGCCGCGAGGGCCGCATCGTCGCGATCGCCGACGACGTCGACCGGACCGCCGACGAGCACGCGATCCGTGAGGTGAACGTCGGGTCCTACGTCGCATCCCCCGACGTGCTGTTCTCCGAGCTGGCGGCGATGGCGTCCCACGGCGAGCACCGGCTGACCGAGCTGGCCCGGCGCATCATCGCGCGGGAAGGTCGGGTCAACTCCCATCAGATCCACGACACCGACGAGGTCCAGGGCATCAACACCCCCGAGGAGCTCGAGCTCGCCGCCGACATCGTCCTCAAGCGCCTGTTCGTGCCGCGGAAGAACACCGACACGAAGATCGTCTTCGGCACGGGTGGTTGGCGTGCGGTCATCGGCGAGGGCTACACGCTGGCGAACGTCCGACGGCTCTGCCAGGCGATCGCCAACGAGACCATCCGCCAGGGACTGGACACCAAGCCGGTCGTGATCGGCGGCGACCGTCGCTTCCTGTCGAAGGACTCCGCCATCGCCGCGGCGGAGGTCTTCGCCGGGAACAACATCTCTGTCGTGCTGCTGCCCGACGACGTGCCCACACCGCTGGTGACCTTCGCCGCTCCGTACCTGGGCGCTGCCTACGGGATCATCATCACCTCCAGCCACAACCCCCCCGAGTGGAACGGCATCAAGGTGTTCCGTGCCGACGGCTCGCTGCCGCTGGACGAGGAGACAGACCGCTTCCAGGACGAGGCCAACGCGATGACGATCGACGACGTCATCACTCTGGACATCGCCATCGCGCGCAGGTCGGGCATGGTCGTGGAGCAGGTGCTGACCAATCCGTACGTCGACGCCATCGAGGCGATCGTGGACATCGAAGCCTCCCGCGACGCGAACCTCCACGTCATCGTCGACCCGATGTACGGGACTTCCGAGCTGACACTCGGGATGATCCTGGGCGACATGCGCGTGCGCACGGAGTTCATCCACGCCGCGCACAACCCGCTGTTCGGCGGCGTCGCTCCCGCGCCGGACCTCGAGCGGCTCTCGGCCCTCATCACTATGATCAAGAACGGGAAGGGCCGCTACGCCCTGGGCCTGGCCACCGACGGCGACTCCGACCGCATCGGGATCGTCGACGAGGCAGGCGAGTACGTGACCTCCAACGACCTGCTCCTGCTGCTCTACTGGTACCTGCACGAGGTGCGCGGGGAGAAGGGCGGCGTCGTGCGCAACCTGGGGACCACGCACCTGCTGGACCGACTGGCCGCGCACTTCGGGGAGCAGTCGTTCGAGTGCCGGGTGGGCTTCAAGTACGTGACCGCCGGGATGGAGCAGATCGGCGCGGTGCTCGGCGGAGAGTCCTCGGGCGGCCTGACGATCCGCGGCTGGATCCTGGGCAAGGACGGCATCTTCGCGTGCGCGCTCGTCGTCGAGATGCTCGCGCGCACGGGCAGGCGCATCAGCGACCTTCGCCGCATGATCTACGAGATCACCGGCCGGCTCTACGCCCTGGACGAGAGCGTCGCCGCGACCCCGGAGATGCGCGTCGCGGTGCCGCGCCGCCTGGCCGCCGAGCCGCTGACCCACATCGGGCCCTATCCGGTCGTGAGCGTCTCGCACCTGGACGGCACCAAGATCCTGCTGGAGAACGACAACTGGGCCCTGCTCAGGTTCTCCGGGACCGAGCCCGCGCTGCGCCTGTTCGTCGAAGCCGACACCCCGGACAAGGCCAAGGAGCTGCTGGAGTGGCTGCGCGGCTTCGTCACCGCCGGGTGATGCCCCCGCGCACGTTGACGCGGGGCCCCGCTGTGCCCGTTGCCGTCGGACCCGACCCGCCATGAGAAGCCCTCGCCGCCGTCCCACCTCGACCCTGACCCCCGCCGCCCAGGAGACGTACCCATGCGATACGGCCACTTCGACACTGATGCCGACGAGTACGTCGTCACTCGCCCGGACGTCCCGGTGTCCTGGACCAACTACCTGGGCACCAAGGACTACTGCGTCGTGCTGTCGCACAACGGCGGCGGCTACAGCTACTACCGCTCGCCCCAGTACGGCCGCGTCACCCGGTTCCGCCAGAACGCAGTGCCGCTGGATCGGCCCGGTCGCTACGTGTACCTGCGCGACGACGCCGACGGCGACTACTGGTCGATCTCCTGGCAGCCGGTCGGCAAGCCGCTGGCCGCCGACGGCGTCGAGGGGGGCGCCGAGCACCGGACCGCCCACGCGATGGGATATACGCGCTTCGAGTCCGCCTACCGGGGGATCGAGGCGACTCAGACCGTCTTCGTCCCTCTCGACGACGCCGCGGAGGTCTGGGACGTCCGCATCACGAACACCGGCGACACCCCGCGCGACCTGACGGTCGCGACCTACGTCGAGTTCAGCTTCCACACCATCACGATCGACAACCAGAACCTGCAGATGTCGCTGTACGCGTCCGGCTCCTCCTTCGCCGACGGCATCATCGAGTACGACTTCTACTACGAGCCCTGGACGGCGCACTTCTTCGCCTCGTCGCAGACCCCCTCGTCCTACGACTCACTGCGCGACAGCTTCATCGGGGCGTACCGGTCCGAGAGCAACCCGATCGCGGTGGAGCGCGGCACCGGAAGCAACGTCTCGGCTACGACGCAGAACCACTGCGGATCGCTGTTCCACAAGATCACATTGGGCCCGGGCGAGACCAGGCGGCTAGCCTACGTCCTGGGCCACGGCTACCGCGACGAGGTCGGCCGGGCGATGCAGGCCAAGTACGCCGATCTCGGGGTGGTCGACGCCGAGCTTGAGCGGGTCCGCGCGCACTGGCGCGCCAAGCAGGACAAGCTGCGCATCCGGACCCCGCACGAGGGCATGAACACGATGATCAACACGTGGACGCTGCTGCAGGCCGAGACGTGCGTGCAGTGGTCGCGGTTCGCGTCGTTCGTCGAGGTCGGCGGCCGGACGGGGCTCGGGTACCGCGACACCTCCCAGGACGTCATGAGCGTGATCCACACCAATCCGACCAAGACCCGCTCGCGGATCATGGAGCTGCTGCGTGCCCAGACCGAGGCCGGCTACGGCCTGCACCTGTTCGACCCGAAGGACTTCGACCCGGACCACGACGCCCACGAGGACGTGCCCTCCCCCACCGTGGTCCCCAGGGGCGACCGCGCCTCCCTGATCCACGGCTTGGCGGACACCTCGTCGGACTCGCACCTGTGGCTGGTGCCCTCGGTCGTCGAGTACGTGCGCGAGACCGGGGACATCTCCTTCCTCGATCTCGAGGTTCCCTTCGCGGAGGGCACGCCCGCGACCGTGTACGAGCACCTGCGCCGCGCCTTGGAGTTCACGTCGAAGCAGGTCGGGGCCAACGGCGTGGCCCTGGGCCTGCGAGCGGACTGGAACGACTGCCTGAACCTCGGCGGTGGGGAGACCTCGCTGGTCACCTTCCTGCACGCGTGGGCCATCCGGGCGTTCCTGGAGGTGGCCGAGCACCGGGGCCGCACCGATGACATCGCGCAGCTCACCGCCGAGCTGGACCGGATCACCCGGGTGGCCGCGGACCAGCTCTGGGACGGCGCCTGGTGGGTTCGTGGCTACACGCACGCCGGGGTGAAGATCGGGTCCTCGCAGAACGAGGAGGGCAAGATCTTCCTCGAGCACCAGGCATGGCCGGTGATCGCGGGGATCACCACACCAGAGCGAGGCCGGGCGTCGATGGACTCCGTCCGCGAGCTGCTCGGCTCCGAGTTCGGCTCGCACCTGAACTGGCCGGCGTTCACTAAGGTGGACGACTCCGTCGGATTCGTCACCCGGGTCTACCCGGGGATCAAGGAGAATGCCGCGATCTTCAGCCACCCGAACGCCTGGCCGATCATCGCCGAGGCGATCCTGGGACGCGGCGACGAGGCGGTCGCCTTCTACGACGCGATCCTGCCGTACCACCAGAACGACCAGATCGAGGTGCGGGGCGCGGAGCCCTACGCGTACGCGCAGTTCGTGTACGGCCGCGACCACGAGTGGTTCGGCAAGGCGCAGAACCCCTGGCTGACGGGGACGGCCGGCTGGATGTACACCGCCGCGACGAAGTGGATCCTGGGGGTGCGCCCGACCCTGACCGGCCTGATCGTGGACCCGAGCATCCCGCGCGCGTGGGACGGCTTCGAGGTGACCAGGAAATGGCTCGGGGCGACCTACCGGATCGAGGTCCGCAACCCGGATCACGTCTCCAAAGGAGTGGTGTCGGTGACGCTGGACGGTGTCGATGTGGACCCGGCGCGCCCGATCCCTGCGCAGCCGGAGGGTAGCGACGTCGCGGTGGTCGTCACGCTGGGGTGAGCGCCCGGCATGCCGTGTGTGGGTGGACGCTCGCCCCGGCGCCCGCCTCAGCCCCGCCAGCTGGGCGACGTCCCTGCCTGTCCCCGGTCTCCTCTCCTGCACGCCGGCGACGACCGCAGGGATGTGGGTCGTCCCGCGTGCGATCTTGTGCTCGGACCGCCACCGTTGGCCCCGACGCCTCCATTGGCGCGAACCCGAGGAGGAACTCATGAGGAGACTCGTCCTCTGCGCAGTCCTGTCGCTCCTTGCCGTGTCGCTTCCCGCGTCGCCCGCGCAGGCGACCTTCCCGGACGACAACGGCCAGATCGCCTTCCGGCGGTTCCTGAACGTCGAGCAGACGTGGGGCGCGATCTTCACAGTCCGACCTGACGGGACCCGCGAGCGCCAGGTCACCCATCCGCCCGCCGGCTTCGTCGACCGCAACCCCGACGTCTCCCCGGACGGACGACGCATCGTCTTCGAGCGCGAGGCCCAGGACTGTGGGGCCACCTGCTTCGTCGACGACATCTTCGTCGTGGACATGGACGGGTCGAACCTGACCCAGCTCACCGGGCGTGGGTCACCCAACGGCAACTGCCTTCCCGATGGCGGCGAGTGCAATGGCAGCCCCGCCTGGTCACCGGACGGCCGACACATCGCGTTCTCACGGGCGGCCGGTCCGATCACGGACGATCTCATCGAGAGCCAGGGGATCTATGTCATGCGCGCCGACGGCTCGCACGTGCGCCAGCTCACGCAGCGCCGGACGCCGCGCCTCGGCGAGGACACCGACCCCCAGTGGTCGCCGGACGGCACGCGCCTGTTGTTCCAACGGCGCAACGTCCGCTCCGCGCTGCCGGAGGACGGCGTGGCGATCTGGACCATCCGGGTTCGCACCGGGCGGGAACGGCAGGTCACCCCCGACCACCTGCGGGCCGGGGACACGCCGGACTGGTCGCCGGACGGCCGACGGATACTCTTCCACGACAACGTCGATCGGCCTGAGGTCTCTGCGAACCTCTACACCATCCGGCCGGACGGGACCGGGCTGAAGCAGCTGACCTTCGCCAACGACGGTGTGACCCAGTACCTGGGGTCCTCCTACTCCCCCGACGGCAGGTGGATCACCTTCGGTCGCAAGCCAGCCACCGGTGGTCCGCAGCTCAACACGGCCGACGTCTTCGTGATGCGCACGGACGGATCCAGGGAGCGTCAGCTCACGCGGACCACGCTGTACGACAGCTACCCCGACTGGGGACCGGCGATCGATCGGCACGACGGCCCGGACAAGCATGGCGCGGGCAAGCATGGCTCGGGCCAGTACGGTCCGGGCAAGTACCGGCACTGACAGGGACGCGGGCGTCGGGTGCTGATCCCGCCCGGCGCCCGCCTGGCGTCGCGCGTCGGTAGTTGGCTGATGGGTTGCGTGGCGAGGGCGCGTGCACCGCGAGGCGGAGGAGTGCGTCGGGCCGGTGGCCCGGCGAGCGACGTGATCGCGGCGGGGTGCGTGTCCTCGCTGCGGAAGCGCGACTCACTGTCGACGCGCTACGTCAGCCCCGCAGCACCGGGTACGTGTCGAAACGGGCCTCCAGGTCCCGTCCCACGGCGTCCATGACCGACAGCACGGTCTCGTCGAACGTCCCGGCGATGATGATCGGCACTCCGTGGCGCTGGCACTGCTCCACGATGTACGCGTCCAGCTCGCGGATGGCGTCCATCCGCTGCAGGTACTCGGTGGGCTTGCGGTCCCCCTCCAGGAATCGCTTGATGAAGCGGCCCTTGTGCTCCTGGGGGGACCCGACGGTGAGCACGTAGCTGAACAGCGGGAAGTCGGCCTCGACCGACTGCAAACCTGGCACGATGTGGACCCCGTTGATCATCACCTGCTGCCCCTCCTTGACCGAGCGGCGCGCCAGGGCGATGGTCCCGTGCTGCACGATGCGCGCCTGCTCCTCGAAGGCGAAGAGGAGGCTGTTGCCCGACAGGTTGCTGCGCAGCATCTTCGCCGCGGAGAACGAGCTCTGCGAGAGCGCCGGGAACAGGTCGTCGTCCAGCACGCTGCGGATGACGGCGCGCACCTGGTCGGTGCTGACGACGACGGAGATGCCGAGTCGGTCGGCAGCCTCCTGGCTGACGGTCGACTTGCCCACGCCCGACGAGCCACCCAGTGCGACCACGAGCGGCTGCCCGCTGGTGCGCATCCATCGCCGGATGCGCACCCGGCGCTCGACATCGGCCAGGCCGTCGGCCAGCAGCACGTCGCTGATCCGGCCGAACACCTCGTCCCGGCGAATCGACAGGCCACCCTCGCCGACATGCTCCCGCTCGATGACGTCGACCACCCGGGCCGCGGCCCGGTCGGCACCGGCGGAGTCCACGCCCGCCTTCATCACCCAGCGGGCGATCATCCCCCCCGACAACGGGATGCGCCGGTCATCCAGGTCCTGCATGAAGAGCTTGTCGTCGGCCACGCGGCAAACCTACGCGGCACGGGCGGACGCTGGCCGGATCAGCGCCCGGCGATCACGTCCGTCGAGCCCGTCGGGACCGCGTCGATCAACCTTCTGCGGACTTGGTCTCGACAAGCTCGACCGGCGTCGCACCGGTCGAGCCCGCTGAGATCACGTCGGTCGAGCCCGTCGAGACCAGAGCCCGAGACGCAGGTCGAGCCCGCCGGGGCCAGGGCGGTCAGCCCAGTGCAGCTCGCAGCCGGGCGAGGGTGCGCTCGCGCCCCAGGAGCTGGATCGACTCGAAGAGGGGGGGCGAGACCCGACGGCCGGTGACGGCCACCCGCACCGAGCCGAATGCCACCTTCGGCTTGAGGCCCAGGCCCTCGATCAGAGCCTCCCGGAGCGCGCGTTCGATGTCGGGGGCCTGCCACTCCCCCAGGTCCGACAGCGCCTGCACCGCCGCCCGGAGCGGGGGCTCGGCAGCCGCACCCAGCATCCTCTGGGCGTCGTCGGAGTCGGGCGCGAAGTCCCGGGCGAACAGGAAGCCCAGCATCCCGACCGCCTGACCCAGGGTCTCCATCCGCTCCTGCACCAGCGGGACCGCCGCGGCCAGGGTCGCTCGATCGGCCGTCGTCACCGGCTCGGTCAGGACGCGAGCGGCGACCAGCACCCTCTCGATGCGCCCTGCGAGGTCCTCGACCGGAAGCGCGCGGATCCAGTCGGCGTTGATCGCAGTGCACTTCCTCAGGTCGAAGCGCGCCGGGTTGGCGCTGACGCGGTCCAGGTCGAAGGCTCCGGCCATCTGGGCACGGCTGAAGAACTCGCGGTCCTCGCCCATGGACCAGCCCAGCAGCGCCAGGTAGTTGAGCAGCCCCTCGGGCAGGAAGCCCTCCTCCCGGTAGAGGTTGAGGCTGGACTGCGGGTCGCGCTTGGACAGCTTCTTGTTGCCCTCCCCCATGACGTAGGGCAGGTGGCCGAACCGCGGCTGGGTGCCGTCCGAGACGCCGATCTCGTGCAGGGCGTCGTACAGGGCAAGCTGGCGGGGGGTGCTGGAGAGCAGGTCCTCTCCGCGCAGGACGTGGGTGATGCGCATGTGGGCGTCATCGACGGGGTTGACCAGCGTGTACAGCGGCTCGCCGTTGGCGCGCACCAGGACGTAGTCGGGGACGTGCTCGGCTCCGAACGACAGCTCCCCGCGCACGAGGTCGTCCCAGCCGAGATCGCGGCCCGGCATCCTGAAGCGGACCACCGGACGGCGGCCCTCCGCCTCGTATGCCGACACCTGAGCCGTGGTGAGCTCGCGGCAGTGCCCGTCGTAGCCGGGGGGCAGGCCCTTCCTCCGGGCGGCCTCCCGTCGCTCCTCGAGCTCCTCGGGAGTGCAGTAGCAGCGGTAGGCACGGCCCGCCCCGAGCAGCGACTCCGCGGCGTCGCGGTAGAGGTCCAGCCGCTGGGACTGCCGGTACGGCCCGAAGGGCCCTCCCACGCCAGGGCCCTCGTCCCAGTCCAGGCCCAGCCACGTCAGGGCGTCGAGGAGCTGCTCGTAGGATTGCTCGGTGTCGCGCGCCGAGTCGGTGTCCTCGATGCGGAAGACGAAGGTCCCACCCGTGTGCCGCGCGTAGGCCCAGTTGAACAGTGCAGTACGGACCATGCCGACGTGGGGGTTCCCCGTGGGCGAGGGGCAGAAGCGCACGCGGACCGCCGGGTTGCTGGCGCGGGGCGGCAGGTCGACGGGGGCGAGGACGTCGAAGTCAGGCACGACGAGCGATCCTACCGGCGGCCCCGCGGCAGGCGGTCCGCCTCAAGCCCAGCCATCCTGAACGGTCGGTCCCACCTCCACGACAGCCCCCTGCCGTGGCCGGTCCTGGCCTGCTCGGCGCTGCTCCCGTCGGGGTGGCGCGGGCCACCCCCAACCATCACCGCACCACGTTCACCAGGGTGCCCAGACCGGCGATCGTGACGGCGACCTCGTCGCCTGACGTGATCGGGCCGACACCCGCGGGCGTTCCGGTCAGGATCACGTCGCCCGGGACGAGGGTCATCACCGCGCTCACGGCCTCGACCAGCGCGGGGACGGGGTGCAGCAGCCGGGACGTGGATTCCCGCTGGGTCGTCACGCCGTTGACCTCGCACTCCACCAGGACGTCCGTGGGGTCCAGGTCGGTGTCGATCCAGGGACCCAGCGGGCAGAACGTGTCGAACGACTTGGCCCGAGTCCACTGCCCGTCGGCCTGCTGCAGGTCTCGGGCGGTCACGTCGTTGGCGCAGGTGTAGCCGAGGATGACGCCGGCGGCGTCGGCGGCGCTGACCCGGCGGCAGAGGCGGCCGATGACGATGGCGAGCTCGGCCTCATGGTGCACCTCGCCGGACTCCGGTGGGAGCACGATCGCCTCGTCGGGGCCGATCACCGAGGTCGTGGGCTTGAGGAACATGAGGGGTCGCGTCGGCGGGACTGCACCTTGTTCGGCGGCGTGGTCGGCGTAGTTGCGCCCGATGCCGATCACCTTGCCGGGCAGCACGGGGGCGAGCAGCCGGACGGAGTCCAGGTCGTGGACGTCGCCGGTCGTGCGCAGCGGCTCCCCCGGGCTGGCGAACGGGTGGCCGGGGAGCTCCAGGATCTCGACCCCCTCGACCACGCCGAAGGCGACACGGCCACCGATCGCGAACCGGGCCAGCCTCACGCCTCCACCACCACGCGATCCGCCATCAGCTCCGACGCCATCCCCTCGCCCTGGGCCGAGTCGCCCTGGGCCGAGTCCGGCAGCGTGTCGACAACGTCCGGGATCACGCCGGCCCGCATGAGCCCGTAGTCGATCGCGTCCACGATTGCCAGCCACGACGCGACGATCACGTTGGCGTGCACACCCACGGTCGACCAGCTTCCCGAGGCGTCCTCGGTCTGGATGAGGACGCGGGTGACGGCGTCGGTGCCCTTGGCACCGGGCACGATGCGGACCTTGTAGTCGACCAGCTCGAGGCCGGCTACCTCCGGGTAGATCTGGGACAGGGCACTGCGCAGGCCGTTGTCCAGCGCATTGACCGGACCGTTGCCCTCGCCCACCGCCACGATCCGGCGCCCGCCGGCACGCAGCTTGACGATGGCCTCCGAGCCGTGGCCGTTGCCGTTGGCCTGCGGCGAGACGATCGTGCGCCAGGACTCCACCTCGAAGTAGCGCCGCCGCTCACCGGGCAGCTCGTCGCGCATGAGCAGCTCGAAGGATGCGTCCGCGGCCTCGTAGGTCCACCCCGAGGCCTCGCGCTCCTTGACCCTCTCGACGACGCGGGCCAGCGCCGCCGGGTTCCCCGCGATGTCGACGCCCAGCTCGCGGCCCTTGAGCTCGACCGTCGCCCGCCCGGCCATCTCCGTGACGAGGATCCGAGTGTCGTTGCCGACCAGGCGCGGGTCGATGTGGCTGTAGAGCTCCTCGTTGACCT
>CAZWXF010000097.1:0-10690 GCA_964638055.1 uncultured Bifidobacteriaceae bacterium
TACCTGCTGGTCGAGTCCGGCCGGTGGTCCCCCGTGGTCGGGCTCGTGGCCGCGATGGTTGGCATGACGCTGCTGATGTTCGTCGCCCTCGGCGTCGCTCCGCGCACCCTGGGCAGGCAGAAGGCGGTGACCGTCTCGATGCGCTTCGCCCGCATCACCATGGCGGCAGCGACCGTCCTGGGCCCGCTGGTCCAGCTGCTCATCCTGATCGGCAACGCCGTCACCCCGGGCAAGGGCTACCGCCAGGGCCCGTTCGCGACGCAGGCCGAGCTGCGCGAGCTGGTGGACCAGGCAGAGGCGGCCCAGGTCATCGCCGACGACGAGGCCGCGATGCTGCACTCCGTCTTCGAGCTCGGCGACACGATCGTGCGCGAGGTCATGGTCCCCCGCACCGAGATGGTGTGGATCGAACGCCACAAGACCTTGCGCCAGGCGATGTCCCTGGCCCTGCGATCGGGCTTCTCGCGCATCCCGGTGATCGGTGAAGGCCCCGATGACATCGTCGGTGTCTTCTACCTCAAGGACGTCACCAACCGGGTCTTCGAGCACCAGGCCGCCGAGAACAGCGAGCGGATCGACTCACGCATGCGCCCTGCGACCTTCGTACCGGACTCCAAGCAGGTCGACGCCCTGCTGCGCGACCTGCAGAGCCAGCGGGTCCACCTTGCGATCGCCGTGGACGAGTACGGGGGGACCGCGGGCCTGGTCACGATCGAGGACGTCCTCGAGGAGATCGTAGGGGAGATCGACGACGAGTACGACTCCGGCGTCGCCCAGGTGGAGCGCCTGAGCGACGGTGAGCTGCGCCTGAGCGCACGCCTGCACGTCGAGGACGCCGCCGAGCTGCTGGGGGTCACGATCGACTCCGATGCCGAGGGCGTGGACACGCTCGGGGGCCTCATCGCCAAGCGTCTGGGCAAGGTGGCCCTGCCGGGCTCGTCGATCCGCCTGGGCGGCTGGGTGCTCACCGCAGAGCAGGCCGCGGGACGGCGCAACCAGCTGGCCACCGTCCTGGCCCAGCCGATCGGCGGTCCGAGGTCGGCCGAGACCGGCCAGGCCGAGGTGGCAACCCCGCCCGGGCGCAGCGCGTCATGACTGGCAGCGCGCAGCGCAGTGGCTTCGCCGCGGTCGTGGGCAGGCCCAACACCGGCAAGTCCACGCTCATCAACGCGATGGTCGGCCAGAAGGTCGCGATCACCTCGGACAAGCCCCAGACCACGCGCCGGCTGGTCAGGGGCATCGTGGATCGCCCGCAGGGACAGCTCGTCCTTGTGGACACCCCGGGCATCCACCGGCCGCGGACCCTGCTCGGGGAGCGGCTCAACGCCCTGGCCGAGGAGCAGTGGACGGAGGTCGACGCGATCGCGATCTGCCTGCCGGCCGACGAGTCCATCGGCCCCGGCGATCGCCGGATCGTCAGCCGACTGGCGGGAGTGACCCGTGGCGGGCGGCGCGTGCCCTTGTTCGCGCTGCTGACCAAGAGCGACCGCGTCCGGCCCGAGCGTCTGCTGGTGGGGCTCACGGCGGTCGGCGACCTCGGGCCCGAGGCTGGGGTGGACTGGTCGGCCGTGGTCCCGGTGAGCGCTGTGAGCGGAAGCCAGGTCGAGGACGTGGTGCGGCTCCTCCTCGAGGTCCTTCCATCGGGTCCGCCGCTGTACCCCGATGGTCAGGCGAGCGACGAGCCGGAGCAGGGGCTCGTCGCAGAGCTGATCCGCGAGGCGGCACTGCGTGACCTCCAGGACGAGCTGCCCCACTCGGTCGCGGTCGTCGTGGAGGAGATGGGGATGCGCGAGGACAGGCCCCCCGATCGGCCGCTGCTCGACATCCACGCCAACCTCTTCGTGGAGCGGTCCTCGCAGAAGGGCATCGTGCTCGGGCGGGGAGGGGCCAGGCTGCGCGGGATCGGCGCACGGTCCAGGGCCGCCATCGAGGCTATGTTCGAGGTCCCCGTGTACCTGGACTTGCACGTCAAGGTCGCCAAGGAGTGGCAGCGGGACCCCAAGGCGCTACGCCGCCTGGGCTTCTGACGGCAGCCCGGATCCCACCCGCATCGGCCCACGCGGTGCTGGTCCGGGTCAACCGGGCTGTGACGTGTGGTGATTCGTGGGAGGGGCGGTGCGCGCTGAATGAGTGAGGAGCTCACCTCGGTCGACGGGCGGGGTCGACGGGCTCGGGTCTCGACGGGCTCGGGTCTCGACGGGCTCGACCGGCGGGGGGTCGACGGGCTCGGGTCTCGACGGGCTCGACCGGCGGGGGGCTCGACCGGCGGGGGGCTCGACCGGCGGGACCGGCTACTCGGTCGGATCGCTGGGCGGACCCTGGCGGTGGGGATGGTCGGGCAGGGCCAGCTGCGGGATGAGCTCGTAGCGCTGGCCGTACGAGCTGGAGATCGAGATGCCGGCGGCTGTGAGGGGGATCGCGACGATGCCGCCGATCCAGCCGAACAGCTGGACCCCCACGACGACTGCGAGGAAGGCGACGGCGGGGTGGATGTCCATGGTCCGGCGGCTCAGGCGTGGGACGAGCACGTAGTTCTCCAGCTGCTGGTAGGCCGTCGCGAAGATGACGATGCCCAGAGCGTGCCAGGGCTCGGTGAAGACCGTGGCCAGGATCGGCAGCGCGACGCCCAGGTATGTGCCGATGACGGGCAGGAACTGGCTGGTGACGCCGACCCACAGCGCCATGGGCAGCCAGTAGGGGACGTCGAGGACGAAGAAGGCCAGTGCGTGGGACAGCGTGCTGATCAGGGCGAGCAGCGCCTTGGAGATGACGTAGCCGCCGGTCTTGCTGACCGTGGTGTCCCACATCCGCACGAACGCCTGCTGCTGCGGTGGTGCCAGCCGTCCGCCGATCGCCCGCTTGATACGTGGACCGTCCGCGGCGAAGTAGAAGGCGAAGAGGGCCATCGCCGCCAGCTGGAAGACCCACTTGGCGAGGGTCCCCAGTATCCCGACGAACCCACCGGCGAGGTTCGTCGCGATGGTCGCGATCTCCCTGGTGTTGCTGTTGAGCGTGTTCGCCAGCACGCTGGGATCGAAGGTCAGGCCGAAGGTTCGGTTGGCCCAGTCGATGAAGTCCTCGGTGAGGCTCGGGATGGCGGTGGCCAGGTCGGCCATCTGAGAGAAGAACGCGCCACCGAACGCGGCGAGGAACGCGACGGCCATGGCGAACCCAGTGATCATCACGACCCCTGCCGAGGTTCCCCTGCGCCATCCCCGGCGGCCGAGGTAGCGGATGATCGGCTCCATCGAGATCGCCCCGAGCCACGCCAGGAGCAGGGTCAGCAGCAACTCGTCGACGCGGCCGAAGGCCCACGTCAGGAGCCGGACGAGGACCAGGAGCGCGGCCAGCATGAGCGCCGTGCGCCACAGCTTGGCGTTGTCGAAGGACACCTGGATCGAGCGGGGGTCAGCCTCGGTGTCGGCGATCAGGAGGGGGGCGCTGAACGTCGGACCGCGGGTCCCAGGCAGGCGGGTCCCAGGCAGGGGTGGACCGACCCGGGGCGGATACGGTCCTGCGCCGGGGTCCATGTCATCACCGAGGCGCCCGTCCCCGGTGGACGGCAGGGGGTGAGACACCGCTGCCGTGGAGGTCGCGGCGTCGGTCTCGGCCACCGGCGCCTGGCCGGCATCGGACATGTCGTGTCGACTGGCCGCCTTCGAACGCGCCGAGCGGACCGCCTGTCGCATCCGGCTTGTCAGCCGGCCCCGGCGACTCCCGGAGCTCATCTCCACGCGGGAAGACTAGGCCCTGTCCCCTGACAGCCATCAGCCAGAACATGGTAGATGGCCGCGGATGGGCCGGTCCCTGACCTCGTGGGCGCGAGGCTTGGGCGTGCGCGCCGGATCGATCACACTTGCAGCCGTGGCGTCGGATCAGCGACATTCGGGCACGTCTGGAGTCAAGGACCGTTCGGTCGCGGTTCGCGTGCGGCGGTTCGTCAGGGGTCGCGTGACGCTATCGCGGGCAACGCTCGTCGTCGGTCCCGAAGGCTTCCTGGTCAAGACGCCGACCAGCCGACTGCTGCTGCCGTCAGCCGGTGGACTCGAGGACGTCAGTGAGTTGTCCGTTGCCTGCTACGAGCACCCGCTCAGGGGTGCCGACTGCCATTTCGCGGCGCAGGTGAGCGGACACAGACCGCGGAGGGGATGGGCCTTCCGAGCGGCGTATGCCTCCGATGCGACCCTGAGCTTCGCGGTCCGCAGCCCAGGTGCGGCTCGTGAGCTTCTGGCCCTGTCCGATCACGCGCCGGGGCCGGGCACAGTTGCCACGTGGGCCTCTCCGTGGATCGCGTTCTGGCGCTCCTGCGCTCGGATATGGCTCTTCGGGACCCTGCTGGTGTTCGGCTTCGGCGCCTGGGACGCGGAACACCTGCAGGAGATCGCCGCCGATGTCACGGCCAGCTACCAGGCTTCGATGTCGCACGATCAGGAACTGCACCTGTGCGACCTCGCTGGCGAGGCTGCGGATGGCACACCGATCTCAATCCAGGGGGTCAGCTGCGGACCTTCCAACGAGGTGGGCAGCAAGATGCAGGTGGGGTGGTCCTCTCTCCGAGGAGACAGTGCCATGGAGGTCGAGTCACTGGCGATCGAGTCAGCCCTCGGCCGTCCCCTGCTCTGGTCGGGCATGCTGGGGGTGGTGGCGGTCGGGCTTGGCTGCGTCCTCGCGCTGGCATACCGGCCTCGGGCAGCTGCTCTCGATCGCACCCGGGCGCAACGAGCGAGCGCCGCATCCTCAGCGGGCGGCCCCGTCCCACTGCCCGTCGGGATGGGAGTGTCTGCCCTGCCGGGGAGTCGGTGATCGCCACCGCCTCGCGTGGCTCTGGCCTCTCGGGCCGCCGGCCGAGCAGGGCGGCACTCCGCGCCCGGGAGGTGACCGGCCACGAGTCCCGCTCGATGAAGGCGCCCCGGTGGATGCCGCGCGCGGGACGTGGCCTGCCCCTGGGTCCGGCCACTCCGGGCACAATGGGCCGGTGCCGTCGTACCGGGATTCTGGCGTGGTGCTCCACACGCATCCCCTGGGGGAGGCCGACCGGATCATCACCATCCTCACCCGGGAGCATGGGCGGGTCAGGGCCGTCGGTCGCGGCGTGCGCCGGACCGCCTCCCGGTTCGGTGCCCGCCTGGAGCCGATGGGCCTGATCGACGCGCAGTTCCACATCGGCCGATCGTTGGACTCCGTGACCCAGGCGGAGTCGCTCTACTCGTTCGGCGCCGATCTCGCGGAGGACTACCCACGCTGGACCGCGGGGCAGGCGATGTGCGAGGCCGCCCAGCGCCTCACGCCGGAGGAGCGGGAGCGCGCCCCTGCCCAGTTCCAGCTGCTCGTCGGGGCGCTGCGGGCGCTGGTACAGCGGCGCCAGCCGCCGGGACTCCTCCTCGACGCCTACCTCCTGCGCAGCCTCGCGATCGCCGGGTGGGCCGCGTCCTTCGACCAGTGCGCGAGCTGCGGTGCGCCCGGCCCGCACCGGGCGTTCAGCCTGCCCGGCGGGGGAGCGATGTGCGGTGACTGCCGGGTTCCCGGGTCGGCCACGCCCCGGCCGGGGACGCTGGACCTGATGGGAGCGCTGCTCAGCGGGGATTGGGAGGCCGTGGCGACCTCGGACGACCGGGCGCGACGGGATGCATCCGGCATGGTCACCGCGTACCTGCAATGGCACCTGGAGCGCTCGCTGAAGTCCCTGCCGCTGGTGGAGCGGACGTGAGCGGGCTGGCCGGCGCGATCGTCGACCGCGTGGCGGCACGGGTGAGCGCCCTGCAGGCGGTCGAGGCCACGGACGGGCCCACGGCATACACCAGGCGCCTGGACGGGCGGCGTGCCGGCCCGCTGGACCCCAGCCGCCTGATGGACCGCCTGCGCCGGGACCCGTGGCCCGGGCTTGCCGACCACTCCCCGACGGACGGAGTCCTCGTCTGCGTCGGGGACTCGATCACCATGGGGATGTACAGCGGGAACTACGTCGCGCTGCTGCGAAGGGGGTTCCCCGCCGCACACATCGTGAACGCAGGGATCAACGGCAACCTGGCCCACACCGTCGCCGGGCGCCTCAACCCCATCGTGGCCTGCAGGCCTGACGCGGTGACGCTGCTGATCGGGACCAACGACGTCAACGCGACCTTCAACAGCACATGGGCGAAGCGGTACCGCCGCGAGCAGCGACTGCCGCGGGACGCGGATCTGGCCCTCTACGTCGAGGGCGTCAGCAGTGCCATCGACGGGCTGCGCGAGCGGACCGACGCCCGGCTGGCGCTCCTGGAGATCCCGATGCTGGGCGAGGACCTGGACAGCCCGATCAACGAGGTCGTGCGCACGTACAACGCCGCGCTCCACGAGGTGGCAGCGGATCGCGCCGTTCCGTGCCTGCCCCTCTACCAGCGACTTGCCGCGCTGATCGATCCCTCGGCACAGCCGCCGCCCTACGACGGAAGCCTGGTGCCGGCGGTCCGGGTGGTGGCAAGGCGAGTCCTGCTGCGCCGGACCTGGGACGAGGCCGGGCGGGCGGAGGGGCTGGCGCTGCTCACCGACCACATCCACCTCAACGACCGGGCGGCCGGCGTGATCGCCGACCTGGTGGCCGGGTTCGTGGGCGACTCGCCGCGGGGGCCTGACACGTCGCAGGCAGCGCCCTGACAGGTCGCAGGGCGCCTGGCCGGTCAGAGGTGCCGGTGGTGGGCCCTGTGCCGCGCGGCCCGAAGCGACTCGAAGGCTGCACGCCGCTGCTCGGAATCCGCACTGACGCGGTTGAGGTGCCAGTCCAGGGCGTGTTCTGCGTACGAGGCGCGGGCCTGGGGCCGCGTCTGCAGGATCATCAGCAGGGCCTCGCCCGGCTCGTACCCCTGGTCGAGCAGGATGGCGTAGGCCATCGAGGGGCCGCGGGCCTGGCCGAGGGCGCAGTGGGCCAGGACGACGGAGCCCGGCTCGGCGAGCGCGGCCCGGACGAAGTCGACGCCGCTTTCGAACCAGCCCTCCGCGGTGCCCGCTGCCTCGTCCTCAGTCCCGGCCTGGTGGTAGACGACGTCGGGCGCCAGGCGCGCCACCAGGTCGGCGTCGGAGGTCTCGGTGCGGCAGTCGAGGATGTGGGTGAGTCCGTGGCTGCGCAGCTCGGTCAGCACGGTGCCGGGGTCGGCGTCGCCGCTTGTCAGCGAGCCACCCACGAGGAGGAAGTCCGTCACCCGGTGGGCGTTGGCCCATACCGGCTGGACGGCGGATGCGTCCCATTGCTCGTTCACCGTTCGAGGATCGCAGCATCGGCCCCCTTGTTCACGTCGGGCGGTCACCAGCAGACCTTCGCGACGTGGGGCCGCCCCGGAACCGGCACGGCCCCACTTGGCGCGGGCCCCAGACCCGGCGAGGCTGTGGCTGCGTGGCCCGTGGGCAGCAGGTCAGGGCAGGATGCTCCCGTGGTGCGACGCGGCGGGCAGGCCCGGACCTGGCAGGCTCGGACCTGGCAGGCAGGGTTCGAGCCCGGCGACTACCGGGCACCCGTGCCACATCCCTCGGGAGCACGCGCGCCCCAGCTCCCTCGCGATCTCGTGCCAAGGCATGTGGCGCTGGTCATGGATGGCAATGGCAGGTGGGCGAAGGATCGTGGGCTCCCGCGGACGGCGGGTCATCAGGCCGGTGAGGCCGCGCTCTTCGACTGCGTCCATGGTGCGCTCGAGCTGGGCATCGAGTACCTGTCGGTCTACGCCTTCTCGACGGAGAACTGGAAGCGCTCGCCCGATGAGGTCCGCTTCCTCATGGGGTTCAACCGCGACGTCCTGCGCGCCCGCCTGGATGAGGTCAACGACCTGGGCATCAGGGTGCGCTGGGTCGGGCGGCGCCCGCGGCTCTGGGCAAGCGTCATCGCCGAGCTGGAGCGGGCGGAGGATCTGACCGCCGGCAACACCGCCATGACGCTGGCGATGTGCGTGAACTACGGCGGGCGCGCCGAGATAGCCGATGCTGCAGCGGCCCTCGCCGCGGATGTGGCCGCCGGGAGGGTGCGGGCCGACCGGATCGACGAGCAGGTGCTCGCCCGCTACCTCGATGAGCCCGACATGCCCGACGTCGACCTGTTCGTGCGGTCCTCGGGCGAGCAGCGGACGTCCAACTTCCTGCTCTGGCAGTCCGCGTACGCCGAGCTGGTCTTCATGCCCGACCTGTGGCCCGACTTCGACCGGCGGCAGCTCTGGGCCGCGTGCGAGACGTTCGCCGCACGCGATCGGCGCTACGGGGCGGCCTCGCCGAACAAGGTCACGTGAGCGTTCGGGTGGCCTCCGGTGGCGCCTCGACCGAGCGGCCGATTTGACCGGCGGAGGTCCCCGAGACCCCGACCGATTCAGAGCTGGCCGGTCAGCTTCATGATTCCGAGGCCCAGGACCGCCACGTCCACGATCGTCCTGAGCAGGCGGCTGGCGGGAGTGATCAGCGGCCAGGACAGCGCTGTGAGCCAGCTGAGGAACACCCCGATCCCGAGCAGGAGCAGCCCCGCCCACGGGCTGGTCAGGACCAGGCCGAAGAAGAGTGCGACCCCCAGGGATGCCGGGATCACCCACCTGGGCAGGGCGGTCATGCGCAGCAGGAGGGGACGGCTACGACGCTCCAGGGCCGCGCGGACGGGGCTCGCCGCGTCGGGCGCCTGGGCCGGGCTGTGGCCTCGCGTCGGACTGCCGCCGCGGCGTGTGCCGGCGGCGTGGGTGGGCCCCGAGGTGACGCGTCTGCGCCCGGTTGCCGTCGGGCCAGTGGTGTGAGGCGTGCTCGCGTGTGGTGTTGTCGAGGGCCGCTGCGCGCCGGAGTTGGGCCGGTGGGAGCGCGCGCCGGACCGGGAACGGTTGTTCGCCATGTCCTCGATTGTCGCCGATGACGCCGGTGGCACTGACCTTCAGGCCGGCCCGTCGTGGTCGGGAGGTGCTCGGGGCCGGGCAGTAGGGTTGCCGAGCCGGCCGCCAGGTGCGGCGAAGCAGCACTGCCAGGAGGATCGTCGATGGCGAAGAAGCCCAAGCCCGATGCCCGCGTGGACGCGGTCGTCAACCTGAGCAAGCGCCGCGGGTTCGTCTTCCCCTCTTCGGAGATCTACGGCGGTACGCGCTCGGCCTGGGACTATGGCCCGCTGGGCGTCGAGCTCAAGGAGAACATCCGCCGGGCCTGGTGGCAGTCCGTCGTCCGGGGTCGCGACGACGTCGTCGGCCTGGATTCCTCGGTCATCCTTGCACCGCAGGTCTGGGAGGCGTCGGGCCACGTCGGCGCCTTCGTCGACCCACTCACTGAATGCAAGCAGTGCCATCGGCGCTGGCGCTCGGACACCCTCCTGGAGGTCTTCGAGGAGAAGCACGGCAGGCCCGCCACCGGGCTGGAGGAGGTCGTCTGCGCCAACTGCGGGACCCGGGGCCTGTTCACCGAGCCGCGCGACTTCAACGGGATGCTGCGAACCATGGTCGGCCCGGTGGAGGACGCCGGAGCCCTGCACTACCTGCGCCCTGAGACCGCCCAGGGCATCTTCGTCAACTATCTGAATGTGGCCAACACCTCTCGGCGCAGGCCTCCGTTCGGTATCGGCCAGACGGGCAAGAGCTTCCGCAACGAGATCACCCCGGGCAACTTCATCTTCCGCACGCGCGAGTTCGAGCAGATGGAGATGGAGTTCTTCGTGCCGCCCGGCACGGACGAGCAATGGCACGAGTACTGGATTCAGCAGCGCTGGGGCTGGTACATCGACATGGGGCTCAACCCGGAGAACATGCGCCTCTTCGAGCATCCCAAGGACAAGCTCTCCCACTACTCGAAGCGGACGGTCGACATCGAGTACCGGTTCACGTTCGCCGGCTCGGAGTTCGCCGAACTGGAGGGCATCGCCAACCGCACAGACTTCGACCTGCGCACGCACTCTGAGAAGTCCGGGGTAGACATGCGCTTCTTCGACCAGGAGACCGGCGAGCGCTGGTACCCCTACGTGATCGAGCCGGCGGCCGGCCTCACCCGCTGTGTGTTGGCCTTCCTGCTCGATGCCTACGACGAGGACGAGGCTCCGAACGCGAAGGGTGGGGTCGACAAGCGGACCGTCCTGCGCCTGGACCCGCGGCTGGCGCCGGTCAAGGTCGCGGTGCTGCCCCTGAGTCGCAACGAGAGCCTCTCCCCGGTCGCTCGTGACCTGGCCGCGCAGCTGCGCCGGACGTGGAACGTCGACTTCGACGACGCCGGTGCGATCGGTCGTCGCTACCGGCGGCAGGACGAGATCGGGACGCCCTTCTGCGTCACCGTGGACTTCGACACGCTCACCGACCAGGCCGTGACGGTTCGGGACAGGGACTCGATGACTCAGGAGCGGATCTCGATCGCCGAGCTGCGCGACTGGCTCGCACAAGGCCTCCCCACCGCTTGAGGGCAATGGCTGCCGCCTCGGGCGGCGGGGGGCGCGTTGGAGGCACATGGGCCGACGCCCGCCAGAGGGGTTCCAGTCGGGGCAGGGGGATTCCAGTCGGGCCGAGAGAGCGCCCGTGCCCCACGACCGACCCCCAGGCGGCCATCTGGGTCGGGGGTTCGACCGCGCAGGGGCCACGGCTCCTCCGGGGATGCTCTCCGTCACGCCGACCATCTCGATCTCACGTCCTGCCCGGAGGCATCGCTCTTCCCGGCCGTGTCGACGTGACCGGCGTGCTCGTTCTGGGGGATGACCCACCAGTGGGGGTGTTCGAGTGCTCCGGGGGGC
>CAZWXF010000098.1:0-10636 GCA_964638055.1 uncultured Bifidobacteriaceae bacterium
GACTACCCAGACGGCGGCCGGCCGAGGGCTCTGTTCTCGACGGGCTCGACCGGCGGGCTCTGTTCTCGACGGGCTCGACCGGCGACGCTGGTCTCGACGGGCTCGACCGGCGACGCTGGTCTCGACGGGCTCGACGGGCTCGACGGGCTCGACGGGCTCGACGGGCTCGACGGGCGACGCTGGTCTCGACGGGCTCGACCGGCGGGCTCTGTTCTCGACGGGCTCGACGGCCGGGACCTGACGATGAGAGATGTGGTGTCGCTTCTGGCTGGCGTGTGAGCGCCGCCAGCCGGGAGGTCGGTTCTCAGCGAGGTGGCACGTCGCCCTCGCCCTGCTTCGGCGACGGGTCGGCCCATGGTGTCGGACGTTCCGTCGCTGGACCCTCAGGGCCGGGAGCGCTGCTTGCCGGGGGAGGTGGGGTCTGCGCGACCGGACCGCCCGGCGCGACCCCGGGGTACTGCCCGGGAGGGCCGTACGGGTCGCTGCCCGGCGGGTACGGATATCCGGCCGGGTAGCCAGCACCGGCCGGCGGGTACGGAGACGGCGGTTGCTGCGGGTGCATCTGCGACGGCCCGGGTGCCGGCGCGGGAGCGGGCTTGCTGCGGATGCCCCACACCAGCAGGACGATGGCGAGGATCAGCAGCAGCAGTCCGAAGGCGAGCATGCCGATCCCCATGGGAACCAGGAACGGCAGGGTCATCGAGCCGTACACGTCGACCATGACACCCTGCGACCCGTCGGCATTCATGACGACCAGCCGGAAGCTGCCCGTCTGCGCGGCCAGGGGGATCTCCTGGCGTCCGGTGCCGCTCGCCCGTTCGATCCAGAAGTCCTGCTCACCGGGCGGTTCGGGAGTGGCACTGCCCGGTACCTCGACCTCCCGCTCGGATCGGCCGTCACCCAGGCCGTAGACGACGGTCTGCGGAACGCCGCTGAGGTAGGCATCGACCGCCGATGCGGGCCCGTAGCCGATGAACACCGTAGAGTCCGCGCCGGTGCTCTGCACGCCGACTGTGATGTCGAACCGGTCGGCGAAGGGATAGTCCCAATCGACGTCCAACGTGTCGGAGACCACGGCGTATCCGCTGGACCCGACCTGGCCGAGACGACCCTGCACGGTGGGGTCATCCCCGCTGCCGATGGCCGTGAACACCACGCCGGCGATGAGAATGGGCACGGAGATGAAGAGCAGGATCACGCCGAGAACGATGAGGATCACACGTTTCATGGCTGCGCCTCCTTGACTCCGATGCTACGCAGGGGGCTGGTGTGACCGCAGGTCAACGCTCGTGCTGCGTGTGGGGAAGGAGCCGTCGTGCCGACTTCAGGACCTTGCGCGTGAGACGCGCGCGGGCCGCTCCTCCTCGGAGCAGGCGTGATGATGCCGGCATGACCGTTGTGGCGCCGCCGCGTCGCCCGTCGCGTCGGGCGACCCTGGTGGCAGCTACGGCGCTCGGCGCGGTGTTCGCCGCTGCGCCCTCCTTCTCCGGCCTGGCCCTGGTCGCGGTGCTGCTGGCGGGAGGGTGGGTGGGGATCGCCCTGTTCGGCAGCCCGTACCCACCTCGCGGAGCGACGGCGCAGCCCGCCCGGCCGATCCTGAGGCTCTGGCTGGCCTGGACGCTCAGCCTGATCATGGTCGAGACGGCCGTGATCCTCGCCCGGGACGACCGGCGCTGGCCCCCGCTCTCGGTGATCCAGGATCCGATGACCTCCACCAATCCGGTCGGCCGCTTCGTCGCAGGGTCCGTCTGGGCCGCTGCAGGCCTCGGGCTTCTCGCCCTGAGCAGGAGGTTCCACGGCAGCGGCCACGCATCGGTGTGGGGACGCGCGACCGCGTGGTTCGCAGGCGTGTCACTGCTGCTCCTGGCGATCGCGTCGACATCGGACGGACCGATGCTCGAGCCTCGTAGCGCCCCCAGCTGGCACGGCGAGGGAATCGACGACATCGACCTCACCTCGTGGCCCTTCACGGCCTGGCTGACCTCCGCGGCATTCCTCGCACTCGGGGTCACTGCACTGCTCATCCATCGTCTGGGTCGCTCGTCGGAGCCGCCCGGGGCCCTTCCAGACCTGATCGCCTGGGTCATCGCCCCTTGGTCGGGCCGCGTGCTCGTCTACGGCTTCTGGCTGTGGAGCGGGTGGCACTTCCTCGCTCGATGAGTCCTTCCATCGGGGTCCCAGCACGCCGACCACTCGACGCGGGTCAGGACGATCGGGAGCACTTGCACGCAGTCCTGCGACAACATTGCGACGTTCCACGCCCCAGCCAATGACCCGTGCCCGGACGCCCGTCGCCGCCCCCCAGCTGGTTCGCGACTAGATTCGAAGTATGGGCGCTGAACTCACTCTTGGCGCTGAGGAGGAGTTGCACCTCATCGACCTCGAGTTGTGGGAGCTCTCGGCCAGGGCCCCGCAGCTCTTGTCACGACTGCCGAGGGACTTCTACGCAGCGGAGATCCAGCGAACCACGGTCGAGACGAACACGCCGGTCGTCCGGTCACTGGGCGACTTCCGTGAGGAGCTCGTGCGCCTTCGCAAGGGTGTCATCGACGTGGCCGCCCCGGAGGGGCTGGGCATCGCTGCCGTCGGCACCGCTGCCCTGTCGACCCACGCCGACTTCGAGCTGACCAGCACCGGGCGCTACAGCAGGATGCAGGAGGAGTACCGGCTGCTTGTCGACGAGCAGCTGATCTGCGGCACGCAGGTCCATGTGGGGGTCTCCGACCGTGATCTCGGTGTGCAGATCGTCCAGCGGATCTCTCCGGACCTCCCCGTGCTGCTGGCCCTGTCGGCCAGCTCCCCCTACTGGAACGGTCTGGACACCGGCTACGCGAGCATCCGCACCATCATCTGGCAGCGGTGGCCCACGGCAGGCTCGGCCGGCCCGCTGAGCTCCGCGGCCGAGTACGACGATCTCCTGGCCGACCTCATCAGGTCGGGCGTCATCGGTGACGCCAAGATGGCCTACTTCGATGTCCGGCCCTCCTCGCATGCCCCCACCCTCGAGCTGCGCGTCTGCGACGCCTGCCCGCTCGTCGACGACGCCGTCCTCATCGCCGGCATCTTCCGCGGCATGGTGCGGGCGGCGGAGCTGGCCATCGAGGCCGGGAGCCCCTTCACGGCACCGCCGGCTCCCCTGCACCGCGCGGCGATCTGGCAGGCAGCTCGCAGTGGGCTGTCCCGGAGCCTGCTCCTGGGCAGCACCCACCCGACCCCGAGCCCCGCCGCCGAGGTGGTCCGGGACCTCGTGGGCCGGCTGCGCCCGCAGCTCGAGGAGCTCGGCGACTGGGAGACCGTCACCGACCTGGCCGAGACCGTGCTGGCACGCGGGAACTCCGCCGATCGACAACGCGCCGCGTACGCCGAGCGGGGCAGGCTCGAGGACGTGATGCGCCTCGTCGTCTCCGAGACCCACGGTGAGGCCGCTGACGCAGCCCAGTCCCTGCCTGCCCTCCGGCGCTACCGCGTGCGGGCAGGAGACGAGGCCCTGGGCCCCGGGTCCGTCGTGCGCCCGGCCTACCGGGACCTCATGACGGCCCTGGTCGCACACGGACCTGCCGAGCTCACCGAGCGCGTCAAGGCCCGGGACTCATGGGTGGCGCGCAAGGATCTCACCTACGTCGTCCACGGCGAGCACCGCCCGTTCGAGGTCGACCTGGTGCCTCGCATCCTGGGGCCCCACGAGTGGGGGGAGCTCGAGGCCGGACTCACGCAGCGTGCCTGGGCCATCGAGTCGTTCATCCGCGACGTCTACGGCGAGCAGCGCATCCTGCGTGACGGCGTCCTTCCCCGCGACGTCATCCTGCGCTCACCGGGCTGGCGGGACGAAGCCACCCGGCTTCCAGAAGGCGTCGTCCGGGCGCCCGTCATGGGGTTCGACCTTGTCCGCAACGAGTACGGCGGCTGGCGCGTCCTGGAGGACAACGTCAGCTCGCCAAGCGGCGTTGCCTTCGCCATCGCCGTCCGCGCACTCATGGACGACGTCATGGCGGACCTGCCTCGACCTGCTGGGATCGCCCACCCGGCTGTCGGCTACGAGCTGCTCCGCTCGACGTTGCTCGCGCACGCCGAGCCGGGCACCCGCGCTGCCCTGCTGTCCAGCGGGCCTGGCTCCGGGGCGTGGTTCGAGCACCGCCACCTGGCCGACGGCGCAGGTCTCGCGCTGGTCCTGCCCGAAGACGTCGTCATCGCTGACGGGATGGTGGTCCACCGGAGGATGGGGGCTCCCATCGGCGTTCTCTACCTCCGACTCGACGGGGAGCTCGTCGACCTGCACGACGACTCGGGCCGGGCGATCGGCGCCGAGATCATGCACGTCGCCGCGCACGGTGGGATCGTCCTGGCGAACGCGCCCGGGAACGGGGTCGCCGACGACAAGTCGACCTACCCCTTCCTGCCCGAGCTGATCACGTACTACCTCGGCGAGCGCCCCGCCGTCGAGTCGGTCCCCACGTATCGGCCGGGGGACGAGGCCGAGCGGCCCGCTGTCCTGGGGCGTGTCGGGGAGCTGGTGACCAAGCCCGTCGACGGCTACGGCGGGGCCGGCGTGATGATCGGACCCGCCGCCACCGCGGGCGAGGTTGCGGCGCGGCGCTCCGAGATCGCCGCCAACCCTGGCGGCTGGGTCGCGCAGGAGGTCGTCGCGCTGTCCTCGCTGCCGTGCCTGGCGGACGGGCAGCTCGAGCCGAGACGGGTCGACCTTCGGGCATTCGTGTACCTGACGGGACCCGACCGGGAGGACTGCCGGTTGGCACCGCTTGGCCTGACGCGTGTCGCACCGGCGGGCAGCCTGATCGTCAACAGCTCGCAGGGCGGCGGGGCCAAGGACACCTGGATCGTGACCGAACCGACCGACGAAGGGCGATGACGTGTGCGGACTGGCAGGTGAGGTGCGCTTCGACGGAACCATCGCCGACGTCGGCACGCTGGAGCGGATGACGGCTCGGCTGGAGAAGCGCGGCCCGGACGACTCCGGCATCTGGGCCCGCGGCTCGGTGGCGCTGGGGCACCGGCGGCTGTCCATCATCGACCTGTCCCCGTTGGGTGCGCAGCCGATGGTGGATCCCCACGAGGGGCTGTCGGTCGTCTTCAACGGGATCATCTACAACTACCAGCAGCTGCGCTCCGAGCTCACCGCCGCCGGTCACCGCTTCTTCTCCACGTCGGACACCGAGGTGGTGCTCAGGGCCTACGCCCACTGGGGGACCAGCTTCGTCGACCACTTCCACGGGATGTTCGCCGTCGCGGTCGTCGAGCACCTCCGCGGTCGGGTGGTGCTGGCCCGCGACCGGCTCGGCATCAAGCCGATCTACATCGACGCCCGACCCGACCGCCTGCGCTTCGCCTCCACGGTGCAGGCCCTCATCGCAGGCGGCGGTGTGGACACGTCCATCGACCGGACGGCTCTGGCGTACTACATGACGTTCCACTCGGTCGTGCCCGCCCCGCACACGATCTTCAACGGCATCCGCAAGCTGCCGCCCGCCACGGTCCGGGTCATCGAGGCCGACGGGAGCTCGCGGGACATCCGCTACTGGGACCCGCAGTTCACCCGTGACGAGGAGCGCAGCGACTGGACCGCCCGCGACTGGGAGGAGGCGCTGCTGGAAAGGGTGCGCGTCGCCGTCGAGCGGCGAATGGTCGCCGACGTTCCCGTGGGAGTCCTGCTCTCCGGCGGCATCGACTCCAGCCTCGTGGTCGCCCTGCTCGCCGAGAGCGGGCAGACCGGCCTGAAGACGTTCAGCATCGGGTTCGAGTCCGCCGGTGGGGAGTCCGGTGACGAGTTCGAGTACTCGTCCCTGGTGGCCCAGCGGTTCGGCACCGATCACCATCGCATCCAGATCGACACGTCCCGCCTGCTTCCCGGGATCGATGCCGCTGTCGAGGCGATGAGCGAGCCCATGGTCAGCCACGACTGCGTTGCCTTCTACCTGCTGAGCCAGGAGGTCTCCAAGCACGTCAAGGTGGTCCAGTCCGGGCAGGGGGCCGACGAGGTGCTCGGCGGCTACGACTGGTACCCACCCCTGGCGGGCATCGCGCGGGACGACGCCGTGGAGGCCTACTCGCAGGTGTTCTTCGACCGGCGCTGGTCGGCCCTGGCCGACGTCCTCCAGCCTGAGTGGATCATCGGCGAGGACGCTCCGAGCGCATTCATCAGGGAACGGTTCGCCCGGCCGGGGGCCGGGACGGCCGTCGACGCCGCGCTGCGCAACGACACAACGATCATGCTCGTCGACGACCCGGTCAAGCGGGTGGACAACATGACGATGGCATGGGGGCTGGAGGCCCGCGTCCCGTTCCTGGACCACGAGCTGGTCGAGCTGGCCGGCCGGATACCTCCGGAGCTGAAGCTCGCGGACGGCGGCAAGGGCGTGCTCAAGCGCGCCAGCCGGGGTGTCGTCCCCGACGAGGTGATCGACCGCACCAAGGGCTACTTCCCTGTCCCGGCCATCCGCCAGCTCGAGGGTCCGTACCTGGAGCGCGTCCGCGAGGCGCTGACCGACCCTGCGGCCCAGAGCCGTGGTCTGTTCCGGCCGGATGCCGTGAACGCCATGCTGCGCGAGCCGAATGCCACGCGGACGACCCTGGGCTCGAACGCCCTCTGGCAGCTGGCGCTGCTGGAGATGTGGCTGCAGAAGGTGGAGAGCCCGGGCTCGTGACGCGGGCACCCACTGAGCTGGTCCGGACCAGCCCCGAGAGCTCGACGGTGGTCATGAAGATCATCCAGAGTCCCGCGGGCTGTCGTGGAGGAAGGTGAGGACGGCTGCGACCCGCCGATGCACCTGCGCGTCGGCAGACAGCCCGAGCTTGGTGAAGATCGCGTTGACGTGCTTCTCCACGGAGGACTCGGACAGGTGCGGCCAGCATGTCGTAGCCGTCCAACCGCGCCCCGAAGAGCCATCGGTCGAGCGCGGCCTCCAGCCCTCGCCAGACCGGGCGAGCGGCGACCACGACCCCGACCGACACGACCACTGCCAGCGACGTCCCGCCGAGCCGTCCGGCGATCAGGCCCAGGCCGACCGCCACCGCGACGGAGCTCACGAGGAGGATCACGCGCAGTGCACGCCGGGTGAGCCTGCGCCGGGACGGCTCGTCGATGCCGAAGACTCCCTCGGCGAACAGCGCGGCGACCAGAGAGCCGGTCCCCAGGACCAGGATGACCGGCCACAGCAGCAGGGACGCAGCCACCGCCAGCCAGGACCCGGGGTCGGCCGTCCACAGGATGGCCAACTGCAGCATGGCCACGGGAACCGCGGCAAGCCAGCCGAACAGCCAGCGGATCCGCCGTCGTTCCTCAGGGGTCCCGTGCCCATACCGGGTGACCAGCAGGGCCAGGCCAGCCATCACCCACACCGGGTAGAGCCGGTACAGGAGAGCGGTGACTGGCCCCCACCACCCCAGGGCCGAGACATGGATCTGGCTGGCCACCGCCGGCTCGAGCGGCGCCGCGTACAGCCCCGGCGCGAGGATCGGCGCGGACAGTGCATTGAGCACCGGCAAGCAGCAGCGCGGTGATCCCCGCCGCCCAGACCACGGCACTTGCCCTCCGGTGCTGTGGCCGGCCTGCAGGGAAGGTCGCGGTCAGGCACACCGCCCCGTACGCGCTGCCCAACGCCATCCACTGCCGGAGCATCGCCAGCACCATCAGCCACGCGGGTGACACGGTGCCGGCGGCCCGGGCAGCAAGAGGTGGTTGGCCTCAGTCGTTGCGGAGGTTGTCCCCTAGCAAGGTCGGCGGATTGCCGGGTTCACGGGGGTTCCGCTGCGGCCTATCGTCGAGCGCAATGGCCCAACGATCGCGAGGCATCATGCGAGTTCCCCATCGGGCTCTGGCGCGTCCGGACGTCCCCGCCAGGGTTGCCCTCGTGGACCGGGACCCCCGCGGCGCTCGCTGGGCCTACCTCGCCGGTGCCACCGGCGCGACCGCGAACCTCCTGCTCGTCACCTTCTTCGCCTCGATCCCCTCGGCGGGGCGAGAGAACCCATTCGGCCCCGCCAACGACATCGTCGGCTCGGTGGCCACGGCGTGCATGATCCCCGCAGCGATCGCGATCGGGCGGCGCCTGCCACCGCGCGGCCGGCTGCGGGCACTGCACGGCGCGACGCTCGGCTCGCTCGCGGTGGCGACCGCGGCCGGCCCGCTGCTCGTCGCCGGCGTCCTACCCTTCCCGGTCGCGACTGCTGCCTCGACCGGCGCCTGGGGCGTGCAGGTGGCCTGGATCGGGCTGGGCAGCGCCTGGCTTGGTCGGTACTCGGGCCTGGACAGGCGGACCTCACGGCTCGGTCAGGCGTGCGCGTGGGCGGCACTCGTCGGGGCCGGTGCGGCGGCCGGATCCCTCGTCGCACCAGGGTCGCTGCACGACGCATTGCTCGTTGGCGGCGTCGCTGTCGGCGCCACCGCGTTCCTGGCCGTTCCAGCGTGGTGGGCGCTCATGGGGCGCTGGCTGGACGGCCACGGGAGCGCGGGCGCCCTCAGCGATGCGACTCAGCGATCCGAAGTCAAGCGAGGGTGAGCGGCCCGGCTGCCAGCCCATCTCGGGGCGGGGCGGCCGCGCAACGGAAGGAGAGGGCCATGGCGAAGCGTGGGGACGAGCTCGAGCATCCCGTGACCGGGGAGCGGCTGGTCTGGCGACAAGTGGCCCGGGACACGAACGGGGAACGGGTCGAGGGCGACCTGTTCGCCCGCCCCGGAGGCCATCCCGCGGCCGCCCACATCCACCCGAACCAGGTGGAGCGGTTCGGCGTCCTGGACGGGATCATCACGCTACGGGTCGGCAGCGAGGAGTCGGAGCTACCGGGGCTGGTACCCGGAGTACTCCGCGGAGCCGCTCCCGCGACCGACCAGGTCCATGTCTGCGTAGTCGATCCGGTCCATCGGTTGGGCCATATCGACTACGCAGCCGGGACGCACTGACGGCCCGGCGGCGTGGGCCGTTCCGGGGGGATACGGTGGCCGCCATGCTGCGGGAGCCGAATGCCACACGGACGACCCTGGGCTCGAACGCCCTCTGGCAGCTGGCGCCGCTGGAGATGTGGCTGCAGAAGATGTGGCTGCAGAAGGTGGAGAGCGCGCGCTCGTGACGCAGGCGACCACCAGCACCGTCGAGGAGGCGGTTGCCCTCGCGGAGAGGCTCGTCGACGCCTGGGGCAGCTGGGGCCCGAACATGACCCCTGACGCCCGTCGGGTCGCGTTCATCAGCGATCGGTCGGGCACGCCGCAGCTCTGGGTGCAGGACGTCGTCCTCAACGGTCCGCCACCGCCCGCCCGGCACGTGCCGCTCTCGGCCGATCCGGTCGTCTCGGTCCGCTGGGCGGCCGACAGCGGTTGGCTGGCGTGCGCCGTGGCGACGGACGGTGGGGTGCGCACCCAGGTGTGGGTGGTCCGCCCCGACGGCACCGACGCGCGGCGCATCGCCGGCGATGCGGACACCCACGCCGAGCTGGGCCCGTGGACGCGCAGCGGTCATCACTTCGTGATCACCTTCCCGGGTGACGGCCCGGATCGTCCCACCACCTCCTTCCTGGCCGATCCGGCGACGGGGATGCTGGACCCCCTCGCGTCCGGGCCGCTGATCCACGTCCTGGACATCTCGGTCGAGGAGCGCTTCCTCGTCATCCGCGACGGCGAGCGTGGGCAGCAGTTCGTCACGATCTTCGACCGCCTGACCGGCGAGGGCTTCAGCGCCCTGACGGCCGGCGCCACCGGGTCGACCGAGGTGGCCCTCCTGCGGCCCGCTCCCGAGGATCACTCCGGGCCGGTCTACGTCTACCTGGCCTCCGACGTGGGGCTGCCCCGCCGCCAGCTGCTCGGCCTGCCCTTCGGTCCGATGGGCTGGCGCGGTGAGGTGCGTGCGCTCGCGGCCCGCGACGACGCGGACCTGGAGTGGGTGGATGCCGACGACGCCGGGCGTCTGCTGCTGCTCGTCTGGAACGTGGCCGGCTCGAGCGAGCTCGACCTCTTCGACACGCTGACGCACCGGATCACACCCGTCACCGGGCTGCCGGGACGGATGGCCTCCACGCCGGTGCTCAGCCGCGACGGGCGCGCCGTCCTGCTCAGTGTCGAGGGGCCCCGATCCCCGCGCGAGCTCTGGCACCTGGACACCCGCACTGGCGCCTGGACCAGGGTGACCGACGGTCCTGACGTACCCGACGGGGCGCTGGTGGTTCCGACCCTCGAGAGCTTCTCTGGCAGGGACGGCCTCGGGTTGACCGGTTGGCTCTACCGACCCGCCGGCGACACCGGGGCAGGGCCGGCTGCGCTGAGCCTGCACGGAGGTCCGGAGGCTCAGGAAAGGCCCTCGTTCGACCCGCACCACCAGGCGCTGGTGGCGGCTGGGATCACCGTGCTCGCGCCGAACATCCGCGGCTCCTCCGGATTCGGCCGCGACTTCGTGCACGCCGACGACGTGCACGGCCGGTACGGCGCCTTCGACGACGTGCTCGCCGCAGCCGACTTCCTCGTCGCCGAGGGCCTTGCCGATCCGGGGCGGATCGCGGTCACCGGCCGGTCGTACGGCGGTTACCTCACGCTGGCCTCGCTGGCCTTCTCACCCGGCGTCTTCGCTGCCGGCGTCGACATCTGCGGGATGTCGGACCTGCTCACCTTCTACCGGGACACGGAGCCGTGGATCGC
>CAZWXF010000099.1:0-10425 GCA_964638055.1 uncultured Bifidobacteriaceae bacterium
GGCTCCTGGCGGCGTTCCGCGGCGGGCATGGTGCCGCGCAGGTGGGCCAGCCAGGCACACCCCCGGCGTCGCGTCCGTCCCGATCGGGCGGGCGACCCGGGCGAACAGCGCGGCCAGCGGCTCCGCGCCCAGCCGGGCGCGGGCCTGGAAGATCGCGGACTTGCTCGGCAGCGGGTACGTCTCAGTCCAGCCCGAGGCCCACGACAACCCATCGGTCAAGTGCCCGAGCACGTCCTCGTACGAGCCCTCGGAGTACAGCGCCATCCCGATCGAGAAGTAGGCCATCACCCGCGCCGGCAACGCACGATGCCGCCGCTCGGTCCGACCCACCGAAGCGATCACCTCATCGACCAGCTCCGGCGGGAACACCCGCGTCAGCACCCCCACCGACACCAGATCCGACAGACGGCGCTCCGACTCCGGCTTCCTCCACCCAGCACGCGGCATGCCAGACCGACGGGCCCGCCCAAAGGCCGTGGTCTCGACAGGCTCGACCGACGGGCCCGCCCAAAGGCCGTGGTCTCGACAGGCTCGACCGACGTCCCTTCATGGACGCTCCTCGCGAGCGAGCCTGCGCAGCTCCCGACGGGATGGAGTCCGGACCTTGAACGATCCGAGCCCGACGCTGCCGTGGAGGACGAGCAGCGGGCAGCCTGGGGCAGGTGTCCCCGGCACGCCGATCGTCTTGCTGCCCATGGACCTGCCCAGGCGGTCGTCGATGGCCGCCCAGCCGTCCGGCACGATGATCACGACCGACCCGATCCCTGCGATCACCTCGACGTCGATCACGCGTGCGGCCGCGGTGGCCCTCAGGCAGTTGAGCTTGACCGATCCGGCGCCCGAGCTGATTCGCAGGAACGGCGGCACGGTCCAGACTCCCTCCCGCTTCTCGCTGCTCATCCCGCCGTCGAGGCGCAGGGGGTCCTCACGCGTGTAGCCAGGCTGAGGCGGACCCTGCGCGGCCAGCGCCATCGCTCCCGCGTGCGATCGCCACGGCAGGTCAGCCGAGAGGTCGGCGACCAAGGGATCGAGATCGGCGAACGTCTTGGCCCGCAGCGCCGCGTCGAGCCGCTCGTCGAGCTCGTCCATCTCCAGCCGTCCGTCAGCGGCTGCCTCCTGCAGGATCGCGGCGACGGCATCGCGCTCGGCGTGGCCGACCCGCAGGCTCGCTCCTGGGAACGGCTCCTGCGTCATGTGCCGACCCCCTAGCGGTCGCGGAGCCTCGACGGCCCCTTCAGGGCCATCATGCGGTGACCCTCGGATCGAGCATCGTCAGCATCATCCGGGTCGGCTCCAGGGCCACGACCTCGTGGGGCGTGCGCGTGGCCAGGTGCAGGAGCCCGCCGCGGGTCAGCTCGACCGTCCGGGCGTCCGCCCGGATCCGAAGGCGGCCGTCCAGCACCTGGATCAGCACGGGAACGGCTGCGGTGTGCTCGGACAGCTCCTGGCCCGCGTCGAACGCGAAGAGCACGACGCGCACACCCTCGGCGCGCAGGACGGTGCGAGACACCGTGGACTCCGCTGCCACGTCGATCAGTGCCGCCAGATCGGCGACGGAGGCCATGGCCCTGACGGATGCCTCGTCCGGACGACTTCCGGTCTCCATGTGTGCCTCCGGTGGAACGCGTGCGGGTGGGCCGGTCGGATCTGGCACGAGACTAGTGCCCGGTTCGCTCCCAGCCGGGCCGCAGCGCTTGCGGGCGACATCCCGAGACCCGTCGGTGAACTCACGCGCGGCGTAGGGTCGAGCCAGCGGCACAGGGTCGCGGATGAGGAAGGAACGCCATGATCGGAAGGGATCGTCGTCAGGATCGGCGCGAGGATCGTCGCGAAGGTCGCCGTGAGGAGCGCCAGACCTTCGGAGTGCGCGGCAACGCCGTGCGCTACCAGATGAGGGAGAAGCTGCTCTCCATCGGGGATGACTCGTGGATCGAGGATGACGGCGGAAGGCGGGCCTTCAAGGTCAACGGCAAGGCGCTGCGACTGCGCAGCACTCTGATCCTCGAGGACGCCAACGGTCAGGAGCTGTTCAAGATCCAGGATCGCCCCGTCCGCGTGCGGGCCGTGATGGAGATCGAGGACGCCTCGGGCAACAACGCCGCCACTGTCAAGAAGGCCATGATCACGCCCCTTCGGGACCGGTACACCGTCGACGTCGCCGGCGGTGGGGAGCTGTCGGTCCAGGGCAACATCGTCGACCACGAGTTCGAGATCGAGGCCAACGGGAAGAAGGTCGCCGAGGTCTCGAAGCGGTGGTTCCGCGTCCGGGACACGTACGGCGTCGAAGTGGCTCCCGGCCAGAACGACGCGCTGCTGCTCGCGGTCACGGTGTGCATCGACCAGATGTCGCGGGGCTGATCCGAGTACCGCAGGGGCTTGTGTACGAGCGAGATTTCATGCAAGCATTACTAACATGAATTCTCGCCAGAGGAGGCACAGCTCATGCATCCCAACGTTGACATGATCCGCCGAGGGTTCGAGGCGTTCGACCAGGGCGACCTGGCTACTCTGTCCGAGCTGCTGTCCGAAGACATGGTGTGGGTGTCGGAGTCGGGCGGCGTCCTCAAGGGCCGCTTCGAGGGGCGCGACAACGTGTTCGCCAACTGGGCGCTGGCCCCTGCCGAGACGGATGGCACGTTCCGGCAGGAGGTCACCTCGGTCCACGCCGACGACCGCGTCGCGGTGGCCACGGTCAGGACGAGCGCGGCCCGGCGCGGGAAGGTGCTCGACGGCGCGCCGGGTTCGATCGTCTTCCAGATCAGGGACGGTCTGGTCACATCCGGGCGCCTGATCCCCGAGGACCCCGAGCTCAACGAGGAGTTCTGGGCGGAGTAGCTCGCCACACCGCGCGGGACTCCGTCCCGGGCGATGGTCTGATCGAGACTCCGGGCCGCGGGACTACCACCGCTGTCATCCGCGGTGCAGTCATCCGCGGTCGCGGAACGCGCAGCCGAGCACGTGGTCGTTCACGATCCCCGTGGCCTGCATGTGGGCGTACAGGACCGTGGGACCGACGAAGCTGAACCCCATCGCCCGGAGCTCCTTGGACAGGGCCGTCGCCTCGGGCGTGGTCGAGGGCACGTCCGCGATGCTGCGAGGGGGGTCGGGGGGATACGGCGGCGCGGCCGCCCGGAACACCGAGAGCAGCGAGGAACCCGCCTCGTGCAGCTGCAGCGTCGTCCTGGCGTTGCCGATGGTGGCGAGGATCTTCGCGCGGTTCCGGATGATCCGGCCATCCCCCAGCAATCGAGCGACATCAGCGTCCGAGTACTGGGCGATCGACTCGGGATCGAAGCCGTCGAACGCCGCCCGGAACCCCTCCCTGCGCCGCAGGATCGTCAGCCAGGACAGCCCCGCCTGGAACGACTCCAGCACGAGCATCTCGAACATGTGCCGCTCGTCGTCGACCGGAACGCCCCACTCGTCGTCGTGGTAGGCGAGGTAGAGCGGATCGTCGCCCGGCCACCAGCACCGCGCCAGCCCGTCGCTGCCGATGCGGAGACCTTCGGTGCCTGCCGATGCCGCGGACGAGTCGCTTGGGGCTGACCCGGAGGCGGCGACGGGTTCGGTCACCGAACGAGGCTACGTCCGGGCGAACTCCAACCTGTCGGCGAACGCCCAGGACATCGCCGGCGATCCCGTTGAGCGGGGGCGCATTCCTCACGGGCGCGACTCGTCGTGACCACCACGCACCCGGCGGCCAGAACGAGGGTCCGTCCCCCGTTGGTCGAGCCAGTCGAGACCCGCTCAGCCGCCCAGCGGCCACGCGGTGCCCCGGACGTGAAGCGCCACGGCATCGCCGATCCGGGGCAGCCAACCCGACCACACCCGCGACTGCAGAGGCGTGCCAGCAGCCGAACGCAGTCCGATCAGGGCGTCGTGGCCGTGGAACGACAGGCTGATCACCTCGGCGGATGGTTCGCGGGCCGACTCGCCCTGCGTCGCGGGCTCCGGGACCACCTGCTCGGGGCGCAGCAGCACCGTGACCGGGCCCCAGGCAGGTCGGGCCAGCTCCAGGGTGCCCAGCTCGCAGGTGACCCGATCGCCATCGGCAGAACCCGGCAACAGCACCGCAGCACCGACGAACCGGGCCACGGCAGCCGACTCCGGCCTGGTGTAGACCTCGTCGGGCGCCCCAACCTGAGCGATCCGGCCCTCGAGCATCACGGCGACCTGGTCGGCGCTGCTCAGCGCCTCGTCCTGATCGTGCGTGACCATGAGCACCGATGCGCGCTCCGCCCGAAGTGCGCCCATCACCGATTCCCGGACCGAGGCTCGCAAGGACTCGTCCAGCGATGAGAAGGGCTCGTCGAGGCACACCAGATGCGGATTCGGTGCCAGCGCCCGAGCCACGGCAACTCGCTGCTGCTGACCACCGGACAGCTGATCGGGCCGGCGGCCGGCGTAGTCACCGAGCCCGACGAGCTCGAGCATGCGCTGCACTCGGATCCGGCCTGGGCGGGTCCGCCCCCGCCGCGGCAGTCCGAACCCCACGTTTCCCGCAACGTCGAGGTGCGAGAACAGCGCGCCCTCCTGCGGGACCACGCCGACGTTCCGCCGCTCCGGCGGCTCGTGGCGACCGCGGCCCTCGACCACGTTCCCGGCCAGCACGACCTCGCCGGAGTCGGCTCGCTCGAAGCCTGCGACCAATCGAACCAGTGTGGTCTTGCCGCAGCCGGAGGGCCCCAGCAGCGCCACGACGCTGCCTGCTCCGACGGACAGTCCGACGTCGGAGAGAACCCTTGTGGTGCCGAACGACTTGGCCAGGCCGCACAGCTCCAGGGCGGCGCGGTCAGGGCTCACGGGGATCCAGCCTGCCCGATCCGTCCGAGGAGCACCGCGGGCAGTGCGGCACCCAGCACGATCAGGGCGGCGTACGGCGCGGCGCCGGCGTGATCCGAGATCAGCATCGAGTGCCACAGCTGCGTCGCGAGCGTCTCCACCCCGGTGGGATGCAGCAGCAGCGTTGCCGGCAGCTCCTTCATGGTGGTCAGCACGACCATGGCCGCGCCTGCGGCGATCCCCGGTGTGGCCACCGGGAGCGTGACGCGGCGCAGGACCGCCCATCGGCTCAGGCCCAGGCTTCGGCCTGCATCCTCGGCCTGGATCGGGCTGCTCTCCACAGCGGTCCGGACTGCCACGACAGCAAGAGGCAGGAACAGCACCACGTAGGCCAGTACCAGCAGGGGGACCTCCTGGTAGACCGGGCGGAGCAGGCGCACACCGACGAAGACCATCGAGATCGCAACGACGATGCCGGGCAGGGCATGGCCGATGAACGTGGCGCGCTCGAGCAGCAGGCTCACCGGACCGCGGTGCCGAGCCGCGAGGACGCCCACAGGCACGGCCAGCACCACACAGGCCGCCGCAGCCATCAGAGCGAGCTCAAGAGTCGCCGACAACGCCGCCCAGAACTCACCGAGGTCCAGCGACTCGGCGCTGCCTTCTGCCCACCACCTGACGATGCTCAGGGCGGGCACGAGCACCGTGGCCGTGACGACGGCCGACATGAAGCCAAGGCCAGCGAGCCGCCCCGCACCGCCGAGGTGGATCACCCTGCCGCGGCGCGGCACTCCGGGCCCGAGGCGGCTGCGCGCCCGGCCCCGGGCCCTGGCCTCGGCCGTGACCAGCAGCGCCGCCAGGAGCACCAGCAGCAGAGACAGCACCGCGGCCCGGGTGGGGTCGAACCCCGATCGGTACGCCCCGTAGATCACCCACGTGAAGACCTCGTAGCGCATCAGCGCCACGGCGCCGAAGTCGCTGAGCACGTAGAGCGCCACCAGCAGCGCCCCCGCGGCCACACTGGCACGCACCTGCGGCGCGGTCACGAGTCGGGCCACCGCGAGCCGGCCATGGCCGAGACTCGCGGCCACCTCCTCCAGGGCAGGATCGATGCGGCGCAGCGCGGCCAGTGCTGGAAGGAACACATAGGGGAACGTGGTGAGCGTCAGCACGAGCACAGCACCCGGGAAGCCGGCCAGGCCCGGTGCCACGTCAAGCCAGACGAAGGCCGCGATGTAGCTGGGCACCGCCAGCGGCACCACCATCGCCAACGACCAGAGCCGCCGACCCGGCAGATCGCTTCGCGCGACCAGCCACGCCGCCACGACACCGACCGCCGTGGCCAACGCAGTCACGGTCGCGGCCAGGATGACGGAGCGGAGCGTCAGCCGGGCGGTCGCGACAGTGAGCAGCTGGTCGAGGGCGTGGGTCAGCGACCCGGTGCGGACCAGCAGGTACCAGACGGGCAGCACCGCGATGGTCGCCGCGACGAAGGCCGGGGCGACCAGCCACCACGGAGGAGCCTGATGACGCTGATGCTGTCGCCAGCGCTCGCGGACCGGACGGGATCGGGCGGCGTCGGCCGACCCCGGGAGCGCTGGCGCGCCCGCGGGTTCCGTGACGCCCAGGGACATCCCGCCCTCGCCTACTTCGTCAGCAGTCCGACATCGGCCAGCAGCGCCTGCGTCTCGGCGATCGAGTCCAGGTCGCTCAGGTCGAGCACCGGAGGCTCCAGCGACTCCAGCGTCGGCAGGCCCTCGGGCTGTGCCACGCCCTCGATGAGCGGGTACTCCCAGGTCTGGGTCGCGAAGTACTCCTGGGCCTTGGCGCTGCTCAGGTAGTCGATGAGCCGTCGTGCCGACTCCTTGTTGTCACTGGATGCCAGGACGCCAGCCCCCGCGGGGTTGACCAGGCCCCCTGGATCACCCGGCGCCATGTACTGGTTGCGGGCTGTGACGTTGCTCTCGCCCTTCTCCGCGATGAGCTCGTACAGGTAGTAGTGGTTGATCAGGCCGATCTCGATCTCACCGGCGTCCACGGCGTCACGGACCTGCCCGTTCCCCTCGTAGGGAACGGGGTCCTGCGCCGCGAACTCCTCCAGCCAGTCACGGGCCCGATCCTCACCCCAGAGCACCCGAAGGCCGGTCACGAACGACTGCCAGCTGGCATTGGTGGGCGCGAAGCCGATCTTGCCCCCGTTGAACTCCCCGGAGACGACCTCCTCGATCGTGTCGGGAGCCTCGTCAACGAGGTCGGCGTTGTAGACGACGACCCGCACCCTGCCCGAGAGTCCCAGCCACGTGCCGTCGTCGGCCTGGAACTCGACCGGGACCCTGTTGCGCAGGTCATCGGGCAGTGCCTCCAGCAGGCCCTCCTTGGTCAGGGCGCCCAGGGCACCAGAATCCTGTGACACGAAGACGTCGGCCGGGCTGGCGGCCCCCTCGGTGATGATCTGAGCGGAGAGCTCCCCCGATGAGGCGCTACGGACCTCCACCGGGATGCCGGTCTCCGCGGTGAACTCCTCGAAGAGCGGGCCGATCAGCTCCTGGCTGCGCCCGTTGTAGACGGTGATCGCATTCGCGTCGTCGCTGTCAGAGCCGGTGCTGCTGCAAGCGCTCAGCGCAACGAGTGAGAGGGCGGCGGCGATCGCGGCCACCCGGTGAGTCCGGGCCATGCTGCTCCTTGGGAGTCGGTCTCCTGCCCGTGGGACACCGAGCCCCGGACACTTAGGTTTGCCTAACCTGATCACACCGGTCGATCCCCGGTCAAATCCCCTTGACACCGCGCGTGTGGCAGCTCCTGGGCAGGGGCGGCGACCGCAGGGTCATACGGGCGCAGGCGCTCCTCGTTCGACGCTGCGCTTGAGCACGACCAGCATCCGCGCCTGCAAGATCCAGACGACCGGGGCCGGGACACCTCGACGACCCGGGCTCAATGGAGGCTGGCCGTCCGTCCGCGATGCTCGTACACCTCACGGCCGAGGCTGAGCCATGCGCTGTCATGGGCCTCACAGCTGGACCGCCGGACAACCTCCCGCGCGGCCTGCGACATCCCCTCCCGGAGGTCGGGCTCGGTCAGCAGGCGCACCACCGCGGCTGCGGCCGCTGAGATGTCGTGAGCTGGCACCACGAAGCCGTCCACTCTGTCGCGCACGATCTCGCGCGGGCCGTAGCGGACGTCGGTGACGACCACGGGAGTGCCCACAGACAGGCTCTCCAGGAGCGTCAGCGGCATCGCTTCGCGTCGCGTCATGCTCAGCGTGCATGCGGCGTGCGCCATGTCCGCCAGTGGGGTGTTCGTATAGCCCGGGAAGCTCACGGAGCCGGGCATTCCCAGCTCCTGGGTCACGGCCAGCAGCCGATCCCGCTCCAGGCCGGAGCCGTGGACCACGAGGCGCGCCGTGGGAACGTCCGTGACGACGCGGGCCATGACGCGGATCGCGTCATCCCAGCGCTTCATCCTGCGCAGCTGGCCGAGACCCACGACGAGCCCGGGATCGAAGGTGGCGCTCGGATCTGGCTCCACGGCATGCGCGCAGTGCGGGATGACGGAGACGGGGAGGTCGCTGCCCCAGCGCAGGGAGAAGTCGCGTCCCTGGGCCTCGGTGAGGACCACGATCCGGTCGGCGGACCGCAGGGTGGCAACCGACACGGCGCTCCACCGTGGAGTCAGCGGGCCGTTCGCGACAGCTTCGGGGCTACCGAGCCGGGTGGCGGCGGCCGACAGGTGGCACAGGTGCACGGCGAAGACCCTGGCCACCCGGGGGTTGCTCATCCTCGACACCATCGAGTAGGTCACCGGAGAGTCTGCGAACACGACGGCGCCCTCGCGAGCTGCGATCCCGTCGAGCCACGCCTCGGTCGTCAGGGCAGGCAGTGACCGCGACCAGGGCATCACGACGCGGCGGCGCGGGGCGCGATCCCTCGCGAAGTGGTGCACGGCGACCGAGCTCGGAAGAAGCCCATCGGCGCGGAGGGCATCCAGCGTCCTGTCGATGTCCGGATCGTCACGGACCAAGCTCAGGTGGACAGCCCACCCCGCCGAGTCGTACAGCCGGATCCTGCCCAGGACCGCCTTGGTCAGTCCCCCCGTCTCCAGCGCCAGCCCAGGCCGGACGAAGATCGCGCGTGGCCCGGACGCTCCCGCCTCGGGCCGGGAGGCTGTTGAGGATGCGGGATCCGACGCGGGGCTCCCAGCGGCATGACCCATTGCAGCAGTCCCCTCTCGCCACCGGTACGGCGCATCCTGTCAAGTCCGTGCGAGGCAGGCGCGCCACAGGGGGTCGGTTCCCGATCGTGACTGCACCAGCCCGGGCGTCGCACGTCGGCGGGGTCCCCTCGTGCAGCAGTCGTCAGGCGCGCGTTGGCCGCTGCGGAACCGGGAGCCGGCCGCGATCGATGCCGGCAGCCGCTCTGCCCTCCGAGGGGGCCCGATGCTGGAGCGCGGCGATCAGGCCGCCGGGCGGGCGAGCCGAGCGCGCAGCTCGCCCAGGACGTCAGGGGGCAGGATCGCCAGGACGTGAGGTCCGGGGTCTCGAAGAAGCCCGCGGAGCAGGTGCGTGGCCGTGATCTCCCGGGAGCCCTCGACGAGGGCCTCGCGCAGCGCCAGCTCCAGCGACTTGCGAGCGCCGGGGGTGAAGGGGCGATGGTCGGGCAGGAGTCGAGCGAGGATGCCGCTCGGACGGCGACGTTGCGGCGCGCCCTCGCGCCACGCCTGGGGCCCGAACTGCTCGGCGACTCTGTCCCGGATCGCGTCGAGGTCGATCCCGATCGCAGCGAGGACCTCCGCGTCGGCCTTGTCCCGCGCCTCCGGGGACTGCTGCGTCAGGAGGGTCGCGAGGTCCTGCGCCGCGTGAGGACTGACAGCAACGATGGTGGGCTCGCCATGAGTGGCCAGCGTGACGAGAAGGTGCTCGCGGCCGACCAGGGGGCTGCCCTGCGACGTGGCGAGCTCCGCGGCATCGACGACAGCCGCCCGTGCCTCCTTCGAGAAGCGCTCGAACATGGCTAGTCCTCCCGGTTCCGGTGCTTCTGGTGGGCGGCCTGCTTGGTGACGCCCAGGGCCTCGGCGATCTGTGCCCAGCTCCAGCCGGCGCGGCGCGCGTTGGCGACCTGGATGGTCTCCATCCGCTCCGCCAGCCGATGCAGGGCTCCGACGGCCCGCAGGCCGACCTCGGGATCTCCCGAGGTGATCTCGGCTTCGTCCATGTCGTCAATGTACGTTGACGAATCCGCCCTCGTCAAGTCATGTTGACGCTCGTGGACGCCTTCGGCTGAGAGGCGCCATCACCGGCTCGGCCCGTAGAGCCTCAGCTAGCACGGGGCACTGCAGTGCCACTGAGGACGGGCGAGGGCCGGAAGCCCTTGGCCAAGAGCCACACTGTGAGCGAGAGCTCCCAGATCGCCTCGGGTGCCGTGAGCGCGACGGGCAGCCCCGACGTCCTGTCCCAGGCCCCCAGCAGCACACCCGTTCCTGCCACGAGTGCCAACGGGCCACCGATGAGGCCGACCATCACGAGCGGGCGTGGCAGCAGTCGGGATCGCCACATCAGGTAGCCGAGGAGGATCCCGTTGCCGAGGCCGGCGCAGAGCTGCGGACCCAGCAAGCGGGTCTGTTCGTGCAGGGCGACGAGGGTGCGGCCAG
>CAZWXF010000100.1:0-10092 GCA_964638055.1 uncultured Bifidobacteriaceae bacterium
CGACGCATATGCCCCCTGATCGCGGCGTTGGTCTCGACCAGCCCGACCGACGCATATGCCCCCTGATCGCGGCGTTGGTCTCGACCAGCCCGACCGACGCATGTGCCGCTGGTCGAGCCCGTCGAGACCAGACGCGACCCGCGCCGTTCGTCGAGCCCGCCGGTCGAACTACCCCAGCACGGCGATCGCCACAGCCACGTACTGGACGAGGTATGCGGCGATCGTGCAGGCGTGGAACATCTCGTGGAAGCCGAACCAGTCCGGGTGGAAGTTCGGACGCTTGCGCGCGTAGATCACACCGCCAACGGTGTAGAGGACCCCGCCGATGCCCAGCAGGACCACGACGAGCCCGCCATAGGCGCGATGGATGTCGGGCAGGTAGAACACGGCCACCCAGCCCAGGCCCACATATGAGGCGACCACCAGCCAGCGCGGCGCGGACCGCCACACCACGCGGACGATCAGCCCGAGCACGGCCACTCCCCAGACCAGGCCGAGGATCGTCCATCCAACGGTCCTGTCCGGCATCGCGACCGCGAAAGGCGTGTAGGAGCCGGCGATGAAGAGGTAGATGTTGGCGTGATCGAGTTGCCGAAGCCGTGCGTTGACCGAGGGGCTGCCCGCCCCCAGGTGGTACGCAGCGCTGACTCCGAACAGGAGGACTGTCGTCAGCACGTAGACAGCGACCGATGCGCGCAGTGCCTCCGTCGGCGTGGGCACCATGAGGATCAGGCCGAGGACCAGGGCCAGGGGTGCTGCGGCGAAGTGCAGCCAACCCCGCAGCTTGGGCTTGTATCCCGGGTCACCGGCGACAGGTGCTGGCGCAAGCGCGGCGGCGGCGGGTGTGGTTTCCACCGGCACAGTCTCCCGGTCCGACGCGGTTGTGTGCGCGCCGACCTTGCGGGCCACCCGCGTGCGCGCCCCAGCGGTCATGGCTCCCCCACCCTGGGGCGCCCGTGTCACGACGCTGCCATCGGGCGTTCCCGGGCGCCCGATCCTTCCTCGTTACGCCCCCACCTCGCTCTCGCGAGCAGCGCAGCCGACCTCACAGCCCTCCACCTCTCATGGCCGGGTGTCACGCGCAGGGGCCTTGTCGGGGTCCCCGTTGGGGCCGGACGCGCCCCTGATCACCTCGGGGGCTGCCGACTGGACGTTTGTCAGCGCCCATCCGGTGGCACAATCCCAGCATGACGACGACTCCCCCCGGGGCTTCGGATGAGTCCGGCCCCGAGATCGCCCGGTCCGCGGCCTTCTTCGACATGCACGGGACAGCGGTCCCCGCAGCAGCCCATGTGCCACTCGCGGCAGCCGCGATCCGGTCGGGCTGGATGAACCCGCAGACGGCCCTCGGTGACGTCCGGACCGGCGTGCTCTACATGCTGCGCGGCGTGGGCGAGGAGCGGGCAGAGAAGGTGCGCAGCCAGGTCTTCAGCGCACTGGCGGGCCGTGACCGCGACGAGTTCCTCTCCCTGGTCGCCGACCTGGCTCCCACGCTCGCCGACAGCGTCACCACCGCGATGCGACGCCTGCTCGACGAGCACATGATCGCCGGGCGGGACCGCGTGCTGATCTCTGCGAGTCCGACAGATCTGGTCGCCCGGGTCGCCGCCGCACTCGGCCTTGAGGGCGGAGTCGGCACAACCCCGGCCGTCGACGCCAACGGCCGGTTCACCGGCGGCACGGACGGACCGGTCTGCTCCGGCGAGGGCAAGGCCGAGATCCTCAGGAGGATCGCCGAGCAGCGCGGTTACGACCTCGGCGAGTCCTATGCGTACTCGGACTCGATCACAGATCTGCCGATGCTCGAGTCGGTGGGCCACCCCGTCGCCGTCAACCCCGACCCCGCCCTGCGGGCGCTGGCGGAGGACCGGCAGTGGCCGATCCTGCAGACCTCGCGCTTCCAGCGGATCACGCTGACCGACCCCAACGCCTGGCTTCGGATCAGCCAGCGACTCCTCGTTGCCTCGGTGGCCGCCATCGTGTCGATGGGCACCCGCCCGGTCGAGTACCTCGGCGACGTGCTCCTCGATGACGAGGACGACGACGTCGCGCTCGCTGGCTGATCACGAACCCGGGCTGACCACGAACGGGTGCCGCTCGGCTCAGGACTCGGCTGTCCCTCGGCGCTGAGCGCTCATGCTCAGAGCGAGGGCTCCTGCTCACAGACTGCACCGACTGCCCGGCATGGCCTCGTTCGACAATCGGCTGTCCCAGGGGTTCGTGCAGGGGAGGATGCTGGCTCAGATCCAGGACTGAGCACCCACGGGGACCCCTGACCCGGGAGCCGACGCCGCTGCATCCGAATGCTGCGGCTCGGTCGGCCACGGCGCCGCCTCCTCGAGCTCCAGCGCGAGCTCCAGCAGGAGCCGTTCCTGGCCGAAGGGCGCCGCGAACTGCACGCCGAGCGGGAGGCCCGCACGGGTCCTGGCAAGCGGCAGGGAGATGGCCGGTGACCCCGAGACGTTCTGGACCGGGGTCAGGTTCGCGTACTGCAACAGCCGCAGCACGTGGGTCCGGAAGGGCACGTCAGGGCCCAGATGTCCGATCGGTGGGGCGGAATGGCCGGTGACGGGCGAGAGCAGCACGTCGTAGTCGGCGAATCCTGCCTCGTGGTCCCGGGCCAGGCGGCGCAGCCGCCTGATCCCCAAGGGGACACGGTCCCCGTGTCGGGTGAGCATGCTGCTGAGGCCACGAGTGATCCGCTCGGTCTGGCCCGGGTCGAACTGCCTGCCGAAGAGCGCCGGCCCCCCGCGGTACAGCAGGAAGGCCAGCAGCGCCCAGTAGCGCAGGAAGTCCGGCCCGAATCGGTCGTCGACAGGACTCCCCGCCGGGACGATGTCGTGGCCCAGCGACTCACAGAGCTCGGCCGCGCCCTCCACCGCATCCCGCACCTCGAGGCTCGTCGGCAGGTCGTTGCCCACACTGGTCAGGAGCCCGATGCGCAGCCGCCTGCTGCCCGGCCGGGTCACGTGACCGATTCGCGGCAGGAGGGGATCGCGATGGAAGTCCTCGGAGACCGCGTAGAAGAGCGCGGTGTCACGCACGCTTCGGGTCAGCGCGCCCTGGGTGACCATGGGCACCGGCAGGCGCTGCAGCTGCGGGGGATCGAGAAGTCTGCCCCGACTGGGCTTGAGCCCGACCAGGCCACAGGCGGAGGCAGGGATGCGCGTGGAACCACCGCCGTCATTGGCGTGCGCGATGGGCACCACGCCTGCTGCCACGAGCGCTGCTGACCCACCGCTCGAGCCGCCCGTGGACCGATCCAGCGACCACGGGTTGCGGGTGGCGCCGAACCGGCTCGACTCCGTCGTGGCCGTCAGCCCGAACTCGGGGAGCGTGGTGGTGGCGAGCGCACCCAGCCCCATGCGGAGCATCTGCGCGACGATCGGCGAGGTCCGCCGGGCTCGGGCCTGCGGAACAGCGCGCGACCCATGCGTGGTGAACTCGCCCTCGATGTCCTCGTTGTCCTTGATGACTGTGGGTATCCCGGCCAGCGGACCTTCGTCGGCCCATCCCAGGGGTCCCTGCGCCGGGCCGAGCCACTTCGTGATGGCATTCACGTGCGGGTTCGCGGTCCGGGCCCGGCTCACGGCAGCGGCGTGGAGCTCCCCCGGGCTCACCTCACGTCGTGCCAGGCGGTCGAGCAGGTCGGTCATGTCGCTGCGACCGAGCGCATCGTCGGCAATCGCATTGAAGGAGGCCGTCACGTCGCGCCACAGTAACCCACGTCCGGGCGCCGAGTCCGTCGGGTCTTCGGCACTGGCGGGCTGGCCCCAGCCCTCTTCCAGTGCCCTCGACCTCTCCAGCAGCGAACCACCGCAGCCCCTCGACAGGGCAGTGCCCGGCCAGACAGCATCACTCGGTCGCCGCCTGACCGACGTGCCGCCGGACGAAGTCGCGCACTAGGTCCGACTGCTCCTGCGTGAGTCCGACGGTCTCGTCGGGGGCCACGATCAGCAGGTCAGCCGGCGGCTCCCCGTAGACCCATTCGCCCTCGTTGCCCGCCCCGAAGTCGTCCACCCAGACCAGAGGATGGCCCGGGAAGGCCGTCCGCATCCCCAGGACCTTCCACTCGGCCGTCCGTCGCGGGGCATCGTGCGTCACGACCTTCGAGATCTCCAGCACCGGAAGCTCGGGGATGTCGCACAGGTGCGCGTTGCGCAGCACGGCTCGCTCCCATGTCGTCGCCCACACCACTGCGGCTCCTTCGGCAAGCCATGACCGCACCATCACGCCATGCGCCCGACTCACCGTGATCCGGTGGAGGACGCGCTCCGGCGACGGGGGCAGAGGCCGGACGTACGGATGCGTCGGCCAGTTCGCGCGGTCCAGCTCCACCATGTGGATCTCGAACCCGGGCGGGAGGCTTCGGTCGAACCGCATGGGAACGATGTTGAGAACCCCGTCGAAGTCGAGCCCCACGACCGGCTGGCCCGCTCGGAGGGACGATCGGATCGTCTCGACATCAGTCATGGATCTCCCTCCGGCGTGACTGGAGCACCTCCGGCCGGAGGAGCCGGCGCACGATCCCACGATGCTCGCCCGGGGCCAGGGTGTCCTGCGCTCGGTGACCTACCCCAGTGACCTGCTCCCCTGTGTCACAGCCCGCTCCCCCGGGTCACAGCCCGCACTCATTCGGGATGGCTGACCGACCCGTGACCCAGCTCCCACAATCGGATGCCCCCTGCGATCCCAGCCTCGTTGGGCACGATGGTGACGTCCCGGCCCAGGTCGAGCGTGAGCCGCCGGGCATTCCCGCCACCGACGAAGAGCCGGTCCCAGACGAACATGGGCCGCAGGCCGTCCACCGCCTTGCGCACCCGCCGCGACCAGGCGGCGTTCCCGATCGCCCGCCTCGTGTGATCGCCGAGCCACTCGTCATAGATGACTCCCTTGCGGACCGGAGCTCGTGACACCTCGATCTTGGGCACGAGGGAGCCCTCGTCGAAGACCGCGCACCCCAGACCGGTCCCCAGGGTGAACGTGACCTCCAGGCCCTTGCCGGAGACGACGGCCGCCGCGTGGACCTCGGCATCGTTGACGACCCGCGTGGGCATCCCGAAGCCCGAGGCCAGCGCGGACTGCGCGTCGAAGTGGTCCCAGGCCGTGGCCAGCCCGGGATCGACCGGCGTGAACGGCCCCGCCGTTGTGATGTAGTGCGGGGTCGAGATCACCCGGCCGTGCCGGATCATGCCCGGCATCCCGATGGTGGCCCGGTCGGCTCGCGGGAGCGTCCCGGCGATCCCGACGAGCGCCGCCACGAATCCCTCCGGGGACATGGGGTAGGGGGTGGCGACCCGAACCTTGTCGGCGATCATCCGACCTTCGGGATCCAGAACGGATGCCTTAAGGCCGCTGCCGCCACAATCGATCGAGAGAGTCCGCACGGGACAACAGTGCCGCACGCTGGGCCTGTCGCGTCGGCTGAAGGTGCTCGGTTGGGCCAACATGGGAGGGTGTCAAGCGCGATGCCCGACGCACCGGGTTCGGCCCTCGGGGGTCCTGCCGAGGCGCCCCCACCCCGGGGCGACGACCGGTTCTCCGCGGAGCTCCGGTGGTGGGGCGACGAGCCGATGGCCCATGGTCGCTCGTACCTGTTGGTGCAGGGTCCCGTGGCCGTACCGGCCGTCGTGACGTCACTTCGCCACCGGGTCGACCCACTCGACGGGCACTCCGAGGGTGCCCGCAACCTCGCCCGCCACGACGCCGGGCGGGTCGAGCTGGCCACGGACGCCCCCGTGAACCTGCGCCTGCCGGGGCCGGGGCAGGAGGCTGAGCCCTTCTACCTGGTCGACCGCATCTCCGGGGCGACCGTGGCGATGGGGGTGATCCGCTACGCACTGCGGCGTTCGGGAAATGTGCAGGAGCATGACTTCACGATCGATCGCGTGGCGCGCGAATCGATGGCCGGCCACCGGGGGAGGGTGGTGTGGCTGACGGGCCTGTCGGGATCCGGCAAGTCGACGATCGCCGACGGGGTCGAGCGCGACCTCTTCCGCCGGGGCTACCGGACGTTCGTCCTTGACGGGGACAGTGTCCGGCACGGCCTGAACAAGGACCTCGGATTCACCGCCGAGGACCGGGCCGAGAATGTCCGGCGCGTGGCCGAGGTGGCCCGCCTGATGATGTCGGCTGGCTGCATCGTGATCGTCGCCCTCGTATCACCCTTCCGCTCGGATCGATGGGCCGCGCGACAGCTCTTCGCCGAGGGTGACTTCGTCGAGGTCGCCGTGCGGACACCCGTCGAGGTGTGCGCCCGACGAGATCCGAAGGGCCTGTATGCCAAGGCGGCCGCCGGGCACCTGCCGAACCTGACAGGTGTCGGCCAGGACTACGAGCAGCCGCTGGACCCTGAGCTCGTCGTGAGCGGCGACGGCGACCTGGACGTGGCGGTGGCCGCGGTCGTCGACGCGGCGATCATTCCGCTGGTTCAGTAAGAATCACGCAGGGATGACGTGCGATCGACGCTGAGTAATCCCGAATCGCGGCTCGCGGGGGAAGCCTCGCCCACTGCTCGCGGGGCCCCGTTCACTCACGGCGAACCGATTCACGAAAAATGCTGTTGCCAAACCCTTGAGTTGTGCGACCCAAGCGGTCTAAGTTCCCAGTTGCCGAGCCAAGGTGGCTGGGGGAGTTGGAGGGTTTCACATGAAGGTTGGGTCAAGGCGCATCGTCGCCCTGTCCGGCGGGGCGCTCATGGTCATGGGGATGACCATGGGCGGCGCAGGGGCAGCTACGGCAAAGGGCAAGGACCATTCCGATTGGCGCCGCACCACGTGCAGTGTCGATCTGAAGAAGGATCGGCACGGCGATCTGAACGTGAAGTTCAAGAGCAACGCGCGGGCCGACACCGCGTTTGGCGTGATCGACTTCGCCGGCACCCGCGCTGGCGATGATCGCGGCAGGGTCGACCTCGTTCGTGGCGACACCAGCGGTACGGTTGACATCCCCAGGCGCGCCACCAGCGTCAACGTCACGTTCTACGTCGCTCGCAACATCGGCCCTGGTCTGGTCAGGTGCAGTGACACCCTGGACCTCACGCGCCACAACAAGAGCGACAAGGGCAAGAAGAGCGCCAAGGACAACAAGAGCGCCAAGGACAACAAGAGCGACAAGGGCAAGAACAACAGGGGCGGCAGCGGGCGTCGTTGAGACGAGGCTCAGCCCAACGGCGTAGCGGCCTTGGCTCGCGCGTCTGAGCAGTAGTCGGGCTACCCCCGGCACCTCAGGGTCCGGGGCAGTCGTACAGCACGAACGTCAAGACCCGGTTCCCCGCACACGCGGGGGCCGGGTCTTGACGCCTTTCTGGTCCGCGGCCATGCGCCACAGATGAGCCGCGGGATCACGGCGGCGGCCACCTGTTCCTCGAGCGTGTGGTCCGGACCGAATCGGCCGTCTGCCACGGGCCTCCTGTGCGCTCAGGCTGATGGGGCCCCTCGGCATCCCGGTCGTGCTCATGTGGGCGACCCGGGACCGGGGCTGCTGCCCAGGAACGTCCGAAGTTGGCAGACCGGGACAGTAGGATTCGCCGATGCTCGTGCCCCTGGTGTTCGCCTTCGTCGGCGCGGCCGCCCAGATGGTGGACGGCACCCTGGGGATGGGCTTCGGCGTCACGTCCGCGACGCTGCTGACCCTGCTCGGCTACTCCGCGGTGGCAGCTTCAGCAGGCACCCACGCCGCGAAGATGGGGACCACGCTCGTCTCGGGCATCAGCCACTGGCGCGTCGGCAACGTCGACCCCGGTGTGATGCTCGTCCTGGGCATCCCCGGAATGATCGGCGGCTTCCTCGGCGCGGTCGTCCTGACGCACCTCGCGTCGAACGCCTCCCGGATGTGGATGGCCGGCATCCTCATCGTCCTCGGCCTTGTCATCATCGCCCGGTACGGGTTCGGACGCAATCTCCTGCCCGCCATCGAGGCTCGTACCCGGCACCTCTGGCCCATCGGTCTCATCGGCGGCATCGTCGACTCCACCGGCGGCGGGGGCTGGGGCCCGGTCGCCACCCCGTCGATGCTCATCCTCACCAAGCACGAACCGCACAGGGTCGTGGGCACGGTCAACGCAGCCGAGTTCATGGTGGCCGTGGCCGCCTCGGCGGGATTCCTGTTCGGAGCTGGAGACTCGGGCGTGCCGTGGCTTGCCGTCCTCGGCCTTGTGGTGGGTGGGGCGATCACCGCACCCATCGCCGCTCGGGTCGCGCACCGAGCCCCGCGGACGCTCCTAGGCGTCCTGGTCGGCGGGATGGTCCTCGTGAGCAACTTCGCGGTGTTCGCCAAGTCCATCGGCGTTCCGGGAGTGATCTCGGGCGCTGTCGTCCTTGGGATCGTGGCTGGCGTGGGCATGATCGCCGTTCGGGCCCACCGCGCGCAGATCGACGTCACCGGACCCGAGATCGAGGTCAAGGTCTAGGGTGTGTCTCCATATCCACTGACGTTGCGAGCGGCGTTCGGTGCTGTGCATCGCAGGCGGCGCAGTGAGTCCGGCTGGTGGCCCGGCGGGCGACGGCAACGCGGCGAGGTGCAGCCGACCCAGAACGACGTGGTGGGATCGACCCGGTGAACGACAGGATGACGAGGGGTCACGGGCGGCGACCGTGCCTCCGCCGGCCTCCGCGGCGGATTCGAAGGCCTCCCACCCGCCCCGAATCCGGCAGGCATGCCCACGCCCCGCGTGCCACGATGGGCCCGATCCGTCAATCCCCCTAGGAGGATGCATGTCCGAGCTGGACGACCGCTTCGCGGCCGCAGCCGATAAGTCCAAGACCCTCACGCAGCGTCCCGACAACGAGACCCTCCTCAAGTTGTACTCGCTGTTCAAGCAGGGGTCGGTCGGCGACGTCCAGGGCAGCCGACCCGGCTTCATGGACCCCGTCGGGCGCGCCAAGTACGACGCCTGGGCGAAGCTCAAGGGCACGGCGCCGGACACCGCCAAGGCGCAGTACGCAGATCTCGTGGACAGCCTCGCTGGCTGACGAACGAACGCTCGCCGCCCCCTGGCGTCCGGTACTCTTGGCGAGTCCGGCTCGCCGGATCGGGAGGCGTCGCCTAGTCAGGTCTATGGCGCCCGCCTGCTAAGCGGGTTTGGGGTCACAACCCCATCGAGGGTTCAAATCCCTCCGCCTCCGCACGTCGAACGGTGGTTCCGGTCGCCCGGGGCCACCGTTCGTGCATCTGGCGCAGGCACCGGTGCTGTCTGAGGCTCACCCAGATATCGAGCCACCCCTTCTGCGGCGGATTTCGCCGCCCCCGGAGGCTCGGGTACCCTTGGCGCGTCCCACTCCGGGACATGCGCCCGTAGCTCAGCGGATAGAGCATCTGACTACGGATCAGAAGGCCAGGGGTTCGAATCCCTTCGGGCGCGCCAGCAAGTTCACAGGTCAGAGTCTTTATGACTTGGCGTTGTGCCGGCTGGACCAGCCCTAATAGTTATGATTTGCATATGGGACGGCCATTTCTGTGCCAACTCTTCGTCCCGTGTGATCTCGTGGGCGTGCGTAGCCGCCAATTGCGCGACGGCGCGCGTGCCGAAGGTCGTCACCGGCACGCGGACGCATCGCATCTGATTCGCCGATGAGCAGGTCGGTTCCGCGCATCACCCTGACCTGACCAAGCCTGGCCAGACTTCCCCTCGCCTGGCGATTCATCCCGCGCACGGCGCCCTCAGGACGCCACGGCGGCTCATGCTCTGCGAGCTGTCCGGTTCGCGGTGTTTGGCGGCATCACGTACCGGGTACACCCTCCTGGCGGCGCCACGAAGCCCTTCGACCGGCGCCTCGAGCGGTCGGACCGGCATCAAGCGCCGCCGACGCTCGCCCACCGCGAAACAAGAGCCCTGGCGGCCGATGGCTTCGGACCAGGCCCGAGCTCGTCGTGGCCGCAACGAGCTGCGGTCCGAGCTGGCATGCGGGCTTGTCTCGACGGGCTCGACCGGCGCTGGTCTGGACTGGGCTCGACCGGCGTGGTCCTGGTCGGGCTTGGTCTCGACTGGGCTCGACCGGCGCTGGGCTCGACCGGCGCTGGGCTCGACCGGCGCTGGGCTCGACGGGCTCGACCGGCGCTGGGGGTCCATTGCGCGGGGAATGGCCCCTTGGA
>CAZWXF010000101.1:0-9914 GCA_964638055.1 uncultured Bifidobacteriaceae bacterium
CCTGTCGAGACAGCGACCATGCGGGTCGATCCGCTGGTCTCGACGGCTCGACCGGCGCGTCGTGCCTGTCGCGCCTTGGTCAGTCGCGCAGGTTCCGGATCATTCTCGCCGGGTTCCCCACGGCGATCGCGCCTGCAGGCAGGTCCTTGACCACGACAGCCCCAGCACCGACTACGGCGTCGTCCCCGATCGTCACCCCCGGCCCGACGATGACACCCCCGCCCAGCCAGACCCGGTTGCCCAGCGTGATCGGGAAGCCCAGCTCGCGTCCCGAGGTGCGCTCGACGGGGTCGACCGGATGGGTGGCGGTGAGCAGCTGCACGCCCGAGGCCAGCATCACGTCGTCGCCGATCCGGATCGGCGCCACGTCGAGCAGCACGCAGTTGGCGTTCGCGTAGAACCGGTCCCCGACGTGGATGTTCACCCCATAGTCGAGGTGGATCGAGGGTTCGATCTCGAACGATCCGGCCACCGAGCCGAAGATGCCGCGCACGATCTCCTCGCGGGTCGCCCGCTCCTCGGGTGGGGTGTGGTTGAACCGGAACGTCGCCGATCGCGCCGTCGCACGGGCGGCCACGAGCTCGGGGTCCGACGGCAGGTACAGCTCTGCGGAGATCATCCGCTGGTACTCGATCCCCCGTGGTGTGCTGGCTGCCATGAGCCATTCGTAGCGGCCCGGGGGGCGGGGACGGAACCCGGCGCGCTCCCGGACGGCAGCCCGACGCGAGCCGCGACCAGGGCGATCGATCGCGTGAGAGGCGCTTCGGCGGCCGGGTGCCCCACCGCCCGCGACTACCCTTGCCCCGTGGGAATCCAGATCTCGCCGAGCATCCTGTCGGCCGACTTCGCGAACCTGGCCGCCGACTGTCGGCGGCTCTCCGGGGCCGTTGACTGGCTGCACGTCGACGTGATGGACAACCACTTCGTGCCGAACCTCACGCTGGGCCTGCCGGTCGTCGAGGCGCTGCTCGCAGCCGTTGGCACGCCCGTCGACTGCCACCTGATGATCGAGGACCCGGATCGGTGGGCCCCGGCATACGCCGAGGCCGGAGCGGGCAGCGTCACGTTCCACGTTGAGGCCGCGCGGGCGCCGGTCCGACTGGCCCGCGTCATCCGCGGCCACGGTTCGCGGGTCGGCGTCGCACTTAATCCCGCAACTCCCGTGACCGCGGTGTCCGACCTGCTGGGTGAGGTCGACATGATGCTCATCATGAGCGTCGAGCCTGGGTTCGGCGGTCAGTCCTTCTTGGAGCTCGCCCTGCCGAAGATCCGTCAGGCGCGGGCGATGATCGGGGACGCCGACATCTGGCTCCAGGTCGACGGCGGGGTGAGCCCGACCACCATCGAGGCGTGCGCCGAGGCCGGCGCGGACGTCTTCGTCGCCGGATCGGCCGTGTTCGGCGCCGAGGACCCGGCCGCTGCCTGTGCTGGCCTGCGCTCCCAGGCCGTCGCCGCAGCCGGCAGGTGACGGTCATGCTCGGGCCGGCGAGCCCCTCCCAGCCCGACCCTGCACGGCTCGCGGCTGCAGCCAGCGCCGTGGAGGTCACGGCCATGCGTCGCGCTCTCGAACTGGCCGCAAGCCCGGGCGTCCCGTACGAGCCCAATCCCCGGGTCGGCTGCATCCTCATGAGCCCCGCCGGTGAGGTCGTGGGCTCGGGCTGGCATCAGGGAGCCGGAACAGCCCATGCCGAGGTCGCGGCTCTGCGCGCGGCCGGTCCGCGTGCGCGCGGGGCGACGGCGGTCGTGACCCTCGAACCGTGCAACCACTCCGGCCGGACCGGCCCGTGCTCGCGCGCGCTCATCGACGCCGGAGTCCGGCGGGTCGTCTACGCCCAGGCCGACCCCAACCCCCGGGCGTCCGGCGGTGCCGGGACCCTCGCCGCGGCCGGGATCGAGGTGATCGGCGGCGTGCTGGCCGACGACGCCGCGCGCCTCAACGAGGGATGGGCCTTCGCCGTCGCTCGGGGCCGACCGCTGGTCACGTGGAAGGTTGCCTCGACCCTGGACGGCAGGATCGCCGCCGCGGACGGCTCCAGCCGGTGGATCACCGGGCCGGCCGCCCGTGACCAGGTCCACGAGCTTCGTGGCCAGGTGGGCGCCGTCGTCATCGGGACCGGGACAGCCCTGGCCGACGACCCCGCCCTGACCGCCCGTCGCCCTGACGGAACGCTGGCCCCCCGACAGCCCCTGCGCGTGGTGATCGGCGCACGGGAGATCCCCGTGGGGGCGCGGCTGCGCGACAGCTCGGCGCCCACGCGGGTGTTCAGGCACGAGTCGCCCGCGCAGGTCCTCGAGCACCTGGCCCGCGACGAGGTGCGACACGTCCTGCTGGAGGCGGGCCCGACGCTCGGAGCCGCCTTCCTACGCGCCGGGCTGGTGGACCGTGTGATCTGGTACCTCGCCCCCACCCTCCTCGGATCAGGCCACGCCGCCGTCGCCGACCTCGGGGTCACCACCATCGGCGGAGCGATCGCGCTGCGGATCACGGGAATCAGCCAGGTCGGTGCCGACGTTCGTGTTGACGCGACCATCGCCGCAGCCCCGGCGTGAGAGCTCGAGACTTCAGGAGGCCAGGGTGTTCACCGGAATCGTCGAGGAGCTGGGGTCCGTGATGGCCCTGGACCGCCTCGCAGACGGAGCGGCCCGCATCCGGTTCGCGGGGCCGCTGGTCGCATCGGACGCGACCCCTGGCTCATCGATCGCCGTCAACGGCGTGTGCCTGACGGCTCTGGACATCGCGGACGGACAGTTCAGCGCCGACGTGATGGCCGAGAGCCTGCGGCGCAGCGCGCTGGGCACGCTGGCCGTGGGCGACCGGGTCAACCTTGAGAGGCCCCTGGCCGCTGACGGTCGCTTCGGTGGCCACGTGGTCCAGGGGCACGTCGACGGCGTGGGCCTGGTCCGTGCCCGCCGGAGCAGCGAGAACTGGGACGAGCTGGAGATCGAGCTGCCCGCGGGGCTGGCCCGCTACCTGGTCGCCAAGGGCTCGGTGACCGTCGACGGCGTGTCCCTGACCATCAGCTCGCTGGTCGACGGCCCTCCGGCCCGCTTCAGCGTCTCGCTCATCCCGACGACGCTGGCCCACACCACACTTGGATTGCGGCAACCGGGGGAGCCGGTCAACCTGGAGGTCGACGTGATCGGCAAGTACGTCGAGCGCCTGATGGGCAGCCGGGCATGATCCCCGCCGACGACATCTTCGCGCGGGAGCCCGAGGACGACCTGCCCGGCGCCGGACCGTCGGTGAGCAGCCTGCGCCGCCCCGGAGAGCCGGCTCCCCACTCGGGACGAGCCGACATCCGGCCACTCACCGACGTGGCGGCCGGTCGGAGCGCCAGCACGGGCACCTCGACGGCCGTGGGAGGAGCGGCCGGGGGAGCCCCGCAGACCGCCGGAACGCAGGGTGCCCTCGTCCGGCTGGACTCCGTTCCCGACGCCATCGAGGCCATCGGCCGGGGTGAGGCCGTCGTCGTGGTCGACGACGAGGACCGGGAGAACGAGGGTGACCTGATCTTCGCCGCGGCCCGTGCCACCACCGAGCTGACCGCGTTCATGATCCGACACACGTCGGGCTACATCTGCGTCTCCCTGCCGGGACCCGATCTGGACCGGCTGGGCCTGCCCCCGATGACCGCGATCAACGAGGACCGCAAGCAGACGGCCTATGCCGTGTCCGTCGATGCCCGCGACGTCGTGGCCACCGGCATCTCCGCCCTCGACCGGGCCCATACCATCAGGGTCCTGGCCGACAGCGCCACCGAACCGCACGACCTCACCCGTCCGGGCCACGTCATGCCCCTGCGGGCCGTGGCAGGGGGGGTCCTGCGCCGACCGGGTCACACGGAGGCTGCGGTCGATCTGGCCCGGATGGCCGGACTCACGCCCGCCGGAGCCCTGTGCGAGCTCATGAACGACGACGGCACGATGATGCGCGCCCCGCAGTGCCGGGCGTTCGCCGACGCCCACGGGCTTCGGATGATCTCCATCGCCGACATCATCCGCCACCGCCGCGGCCACGAGTGCCAGATCGAGCGGCTCGCGGTGACCCACCTGCCCACCGAGCACGGCGGCTTCCGCGCCTACGGGTATCGAGGCATCCTCGATGACAGCGAGCATGTGGCACTGGTCATGGGTGAGATCGCAGATGGGCGCGACCTCCTGGTCCGCGTGCACTCGGAGTGCCTCACCGGCGATGCGTTCGGCTCCCTGCGCTGTGACTGCGGCCCCCAGCTCCAGGCGGCGATGGCCGCGATCGCAGAAGCCGGGCGAGGGGTCCTGCTCTACATGAGGGGACACGAGGGCCGGGGCATCGGCCTGATGGCGAAGCTTCGCGCCTACGCCCTGCAGGACCAGGGCAGGGACACAGTGGACGCCAACCTCCTTCTCGGGCTGCCTGCGGATGCCCGCGACTACGGCATCGGCGCCCAGATCCTGGTCGATCTGGGCGTTCGCACCATGCGACTGCTGACCAACAACCCCGCCAAGCTCGCCGGTCTGTCAGGCTACGGCCTGCAGGTGGTGGAGCGGGTGCCGCTGCATGTCGGGTCCAATCCCCACAACGAGGCCTACCTGACCACGAAAAGGGAGAGGATGGGACACCACATGGAGCGCGAGCAGTGAGCGGCGAGGGCACGCCGGACGCGGTTGCCCTGGCCGGCGGCGGCCTGAGCGTGGCGATCGTGGCGGGAAGATGGCATCCCGTGATCGCCGGCGGTCTCGTGGACGCGGCTGTGGCGACGATCGAGGCGGCTGGAGCCATGGCGACCGTCTACCGCGTCCCCGGCGCCTTCGAGCTCCCGCTGGCCGCGAGGGCGGCTTCCGCCGCGGGCTTCGACGCGATCGTGGCCCTCGGAGTCGTCGTGCAAGGTGAGACGCCGCACTTCGACTACGTGTGCAGGGCGGCCACCGACGGGCTGGTCCGGGCCATGCTGGACTCCGGTGTGCCGATCGGATTCGGGCTCCTGACGTGTGACGACGAGGAGCAGGCGTTCGAGCGCTCCGGCCTGGAGGGCGCGACCCACGACAAGGGCCGCGAAGCGGCCGAGGCCGCCCTGGCCATGGTCGGGATCCTTCGATCGATCAAGAGCCCGGCGTCGGTCCGCCCGACGGGCTTCTGAACCTGCTTCCCCCCGCCTACCCTCCTGATGGCCCAGCCATCCCGGGTCCTTCCGACCGGGCTGGGGCCTCGCGCCGCCTGCGTATCCTTGGCAGGTGAAGTCCTTCGACGACCTGCACGCCGAGCTCCTGGCCAAGGTCAGCGCGGGTGATCCCCACTCGGGCACCGTGGCGCTGCTGACCGGTGGGGTCCACGCCGTGGGCAAGAAGGTGGTCGAGGAGGCTGCCGAGGCCTGGATGGCCGCGGAGCACGAGGGTCCGGATCGGGCGGCCGAGGAGATCTCCCAGCTGCTCTACCACGCCCAGGTCCTGATGATCGCTGCCGGTGTCAGCCTCGATGACGTCTACGCCCGGCTCTAGGAGGCCAGAACACATGCTGCGCGTCGCGGTGCCGAACAAGGGCGCCCTGGCCGAGCCCGCCCGTCAGATGCTTGCCGAGGCGGGCTACCTGGCGGGCACGCATCCACGAGATCTCGTCGTGGTGGACGACGAGAATGCCGTCGAGTTCTTCTTCCTGCGTCCCAGGGACATCGCGATCTACGTCGGCATGGGGACCCTGGATCTGGGCATCACCGGCATGGACATGCTCCTGGACAGCCGCGCGCCCGCCACCGAGGTGCTGCGCCTGGGCTTCGCTCCTTCCACCTTCCGCCTGGCCGTCCCGGTCGGCGCGGCGACCGACGTGTCCGCCCTGGCCGGACGTCGGATCGCCACCTCGTACGCGGGCCTGCTGGAGGACTACCTGACCCGCGAGGGCGTGGTTGCCGAGATCGTCCGCCTCGACGGTGCCGTGGAGAACTCAGTCCGGCTCGGGGTCGCCGACGCCGTGGCCGATGTGGTGGCGACCGGCGGCACCCTTCGTCAGGCGGGGCTGTCCACCATCGGGGAGCCGCTGCTGGTCAGCGAGGCACTGCTGGTCCGTCGCGATGGCATGGACGGCAACGGCGAGGTGGCCAGGTTCGTTCGGCGCATCGAGGGCGTCCTGGCCGCGCGGAAGTACGTGATGGTGGACTACGACATCCCGGCGGAGCTGGTGAGCAGGGCCTGCCGGATCACCCCGGGTCTGGAGTCGCCCACCGTGTCGGCGCTGGCCGACACGACATGGTCGGCGGTGCGGGCGATGGTGGCGCGCGCCGAGGTGCACCGGGTCATGGACGAGCTGTACGACCTGGGTGCCCGGGGCATCATCGTGACCGACATCCACGCCTGCCGCCTCTGACCGCTGCCGCATCCTGCTGCACAGAGCCGCCACGGCGCGCCGGGAGCGGCGCAGGCGCGCGAGGGTGGTGGCAGAACCGCCCGACCCCCCAGCCCATCCGGCCCCAGGCCGATCAGTCCCGTCCGGTTAGGCCCAGCACCCACATCAGGGCAGGACCCTCTCGACCCACTCGAGCAGGTTGTCCGGGTCGAACGGCTTGGTCAGGTAGCAGCTCGCGCCGGCAGCCCAACCCTCGTAGGTGGTTCGGTCGTCCCCTGCGGCGGTGAGCAGGATCACCGGCGTCGGGTCGCCCTGCTCGGACTGCCTGATCTGACGCAGGACCTCGATGCCGGACATCCCCGGCATCATGATGTCGAGGATCACCACGTCCGGGGACTGCTCGGCGAACACCGCGAGCGCCGCGGGACCGTCCGCGGCCTCCGTGACCTCGTACGAGTCCAGTTCGAGCGTGTCGCGCAGGAGCAGACGGATCGGCTCCTCGTCGTCGACGACGAGTATCAGCGGCATCGTCCACCTCGGGTCATGACGCGGGAGGGGCCGGCGTGCTAGGTCCCGGCGGCTATCTTGTCACCCACCAGCTCGGACCCGCCAACGTCACTCGGGGCGGCCCGCAGGCGCAGGACGAAGTCCGAGCCGATCGCATCGTCGGGGATCTCGAGGGTGAGCGAGCCACCCATCGCCGCCGCCAGCTCGCGGGCGATGTGCAGCCCCAGCCCCGCCCCTCCCGTGCGCATCGTCAAGGGATCCTCCCGGCGGTAGAAGCGCTCGAATATCCGCTCCCGCTCCGGCTCGGGCACTCCCTGCCCCCGGTCGCGGACATGGAACTCGACCATGTCGGCGCCCATGCGAACCGACAGCTCGATGGGCGAGCCGTCCGGGGTGTATTTGTGCGCGTTGGACACCAGATTCGCCAGGCACTGCACGGCGCGGATCCGATCCGCGATGACCAGGGCGGCCGGCTGGGCGAGCTCCACGGTGAGCCTGTCGCCGGCCTCCGGGAAGCTGGCCACAACCTTGCCCACGATGTCGCCGACCTCGAAGCTGCCCATCTCGACGGGCAGGCCGGCACCGTCGGACACCTCGGAGGCGAGCAGGAGGTCATCCACGAGCCGGGAGAGGTGATCGGATCGGTCGGCGATCAGGGAGAACGCCTGCTGTCGCCGGGCGTCGCCCATCCGGTCGCCCTTGGTGGCCAGCAGATGGGCGTACCCCTTGATCGGGGTCAGGGGGGTCCGCAGCTCGTGGGAGACCGTGGCGATGAAGTCGGACTTGAGCCGGTCGAGCCGGCGTTCGCGCGTCTCGTCGTGCACGGTGACCACGCGCACATGCCCCACCTGCTGGCCGTCCCCGGCGGCGGCGACCCGCACCGTCGTGACCAGCACGTCCAGCTCGTGCCCGTCGGCCCGCAGGAGGTGCTCGCTGCGCATCCAGGCCGACCCGCTGTCCGTCGGAGGTGCGGCCGCCTCGATGATCCTTCGGGCCACGGACGCCCCAGGCCCACGCCGGGAGGCTGCCTCCGTCGCGGAGACGCCGGTCATCTGCTCCATGGTTCGGCTCCAGACGAGCACGCGATCGGCGTCGTCGAGCATCGCGATCCCGTCCGATGCATGGTCCACGACTGCGACGAGCTTGGCAGACTCCTCCTCGAGAGCGGCGAAGGACAGGCCGGCACGGGCTGCGGTCGCGGTCGCCGCCACGAGCGCCCCGAGGACAGGTCCGTCGGCCTGGGGCAGTCGCCAGGGCCTGGTCCAGTGGGCCCCGGAATCGGCCATGTCCTCTTCACGGGTGCCCAGGAGCAGGCAGGCGGGGGCCGGGTCCCCAAGGTCCATGGGGGTCGCCACTGCGGATCGCCAGCCCGGCGGGAGATCCTCGCCGTGGACCAGCCGTGGGATCGGCTCGGACAGTGGCTCACCTGGCTCGGCGCGCCCGAGCGGGTCGACGCCGAGGGAGCCGGCGGGGACCAGGGCCATCGAGGGCGCGCGGACGATCCGCTGAATGGCGGTGATCGCCCCGTTCATGGCTGCCTCGCCCGTGACCTGCTCGGCCAGTATCCCGCCCAGCTTCACCAGCCAGCGGTTGCGCTCCCGCTCCAGGGCGTGGCTGGCCGCGGCTCGGTAGGCGAACCACAGGGCGATGGCCGGCAGCGCCGAGAACAGCACGAGCGCAGGTGCGAACGTCGCCAGGGCGACCGTCGTCATCCCGACGCCGACGCCACCGACAGCCATGAACGCCGAGAGCCGCCACTCGGTCCGGATCACCTCGAGGCGTCCCGTGCCGGCGCTGATCTGCAGAAGCTGGGCGAGCAGGCAGAGGTTGATGGCTGCGAACACCAGGAGGGCCAGCAGCATCGCCACGACGGATCTCGGCCCGAACGGATCCGCACCGGCGTCGATCAGGCGATATGTCGCGATGAGCGCCGCGGTGGAGGCCGAGAAGCTGCCCAGGTTGTAGGCCAGCTTGAGCGGAGGCCGGCGGAGGGCCACCTCGGCGACGAGCAGGCCTCCCAGCAGGGCCGCCAACAACGGGATGGGTGCCAGGAGCAGCACGCCTGCGGCGGCCACGACCTCGAAGAAGGCCAGGTCCTCGTACACGTCCCCATGCGGGACGCGCACGTATGCCAGTTGGGAGGCCACGGTGAGCGAGAGCACCAGCAGCGCTGTGCCGAGCATCGTGGTGTCCTGGACCTCGGGCGGCAGCACGAGGTGGCCGGCGTGCCACAGCCAGATCAGCCCCGCCGCGGCGACGACCCCGAGCAGGTCGACCAGCAGGACGAATCGCTTGATGGGCATGGGCCGGATCCGGCCCCCTGTCAGGACCAGGTCCGGGATGCCCAGCTGCGTGCGGACCAGACGTCAGCCGCCCAGGACCGCGAGGCCCAGGATCGTGAGGCCCACGACCTCGACGCCCACGAGCGGGAGGCCCAGTCCGAGTCCTCACCGCTGGCGCTCGAGGTGCTGGCGCCGGGCATCGTGTAGCCGCCGCGCACCCACCCGACAGGCCCGCCTGGTGCCGTCTTCAGGGCGCGGCCCAGGTCGAGGGCGCCGGTACCTGCGCCCGACTTGAGTCCGGCGGCGGTGTAGGTCGAGCCCCGCAGGATCATCTTGACCGCGTCGGGGGTCAGGCTGGGATTGGTCGCGAGGATGGCTGCGGCGGCCCCGGACACGATCGCTGCCGACATCGACGTTCCCGTCGCCCGCATCAGCCCGGTGTCCTCGATCGCCGAGGCGGGGTTCTCGGCCAGCGCGATGCCCTCAGGTGCCGCCGAGGAGACGACGCTCACGCCCGGGGCGACGATGTCGGGCTTGCTCTGCCCCGAGCGAGGACGAGAGCTGAAGCCCGCGACGATGTCGTCGGATCGCGTCTGGGTCCCCCTCTCGTCGAGGGCTCCGACCGTGATGACCGACGTGATGTCCCCAGGGGCGGTGATGGTCCCCGCCTTCGGGCCGGTGTTGCCCGCTGCCACGACGATGGTCAGGCCCGACGCCCACAGCTCGTTGAGGGCCTGGTAGAGCGGGTCGAGGTCGCTCGACGCGGCGACGCTCAGGCTGAGGTTGACCACGTCGACGGACGGATCGTCGGC
>CAZWXF010000102.1:163-9851 GCA_964638055.1 uncultured Bifidobacteriaceae bacterium
CCCGTCGACACCCCGCTGGTCGAGCCCGTCGAGACCCGCTGCATCCGAGGCTCAGCTCGTTCCGAGGCTCAGAACCGCCCTCCACCACTGTGGCGGCCGCCTCCCCCGCCGCCGCCGAAGCTGCTGGGACCGTGGCCCTGCCATCCACCGCCGCCCCCGGACACCTGCCCGCCGCCGCCGGAGGAGCCGCCCGGGGATCCCCAGGCGGAGGGACCACGGTTCGTCATCGCGTCGATCAGGATGCCGCCCAGGATCATCTCGCCGATGCTGCCCAACCCACCGGAGCGTGCCTGGTCGTTGCGCGCGCGAGCCTCGTCCTGCTGGGCCAGGGCGAGGGCCTGGTCGGCCAGTCGGTCGGCCTGCTGGGCCCGGCCAAGGGCGGCCAGCGCGTCGGAGCCCGCCATCGCCTGGGCCGCGATCAGCTCCTGCTCCGACTGCGCCAGGGCTGTGCGCGCTGGGGCGCCAACAGCCCCGCGCCGCGTCCCGACGAAGTCGGCGGCAGCGCGGACCGAGATGTCGGCACTGGACAGGGCGCCCGGCAGCAGGGCAACGGCGCGCTCCCGGGCGACCGCGGCGTCGCGCAGCGGCACGAGTGCCTGCTCGAGCGCCGTGTCGGACTCGGTGAGCCCGCGCAGTGTTGCGATCGGGTCGGATCGGCCGGTATCGATGGCGTCACGGGCCCAGTGCAGGGTCTGCATGACATATCGGTGGAGCTCGGGCCGCTGCGCGGGCACCCCGAGACGCTCTGCCTCTTCCAGGTCTCGCGCCAGCTCGGCCATGACGCTGTAGATCTGCCGGCTGGCCGACTCCAGCTCCTGGGGGAGTCGCTCCAGGGCGGCCAGGAGCGCCTCTGCCTGCGCGATCGCCTCCTCGGCCGCCCGCACGTGCGTCGCGGCCCCGGCGCGATCGCCCTGGATCAGCAGCTCTTCGCCAGCGCCGACCGCGCGCCGGGCGAAGGCCACCCGGGGACGCGCCGCGGCCAGGTTCTGTTGGCCCGCCTGCAGGGCGGCCGCCGGATGGGCCTGGGAGAGGGCTGCCAGCGACTGGCTCGCAGCCTCGAGCTGGAGGCCCGTTGCCGCGATGCGCTCGCCCAGTCCCGGCAGCACGTCGTGGACCCTCCCCTGCAGGTCGCGCTGCGCGTCGAACGCGCCGACCTGCTCGTCGAGGCTGGCGTCGGCCTGCCGGCACAGGTCGATGACCCGCTCGAGCAGCGTCCGCTCGCCGGGCATCTCAGGTGATGAGGACTCGTCGCGAGCGGCGTCTCCCGCCCGGTCGCTGGCCTGCAGGGCAATGCCGAGGGCCTGATGATGGAGCCCGAAGGCCTCTCCGGTCAGGCCCTTGGCCTGGGCCAGGGCGTCCCGGAAGGGGGCTGCCGCGTCCTCGCCGAGCTGTGCGATGGCGAATGCGAGCTCCTGCTCGGACGTGCGGGTGGAGTCGTCGGTCTCGATGAGCGCCGTGGCCGCTCGCTCGCGCAGCGCCCGGATCGACTCGGGCGCCCGACCGCTCGATGCGCCGGGTCCAGGGACGTCCGCGGAGCTCCTCGCAGCGGCAGGGGCACCGCCCTCGCGTCCACCGCCGGGCTCGCCCGGGCGGTCCCGGCGACGGCGACGCGAGCGGACGAGGGCGAGCAAGGCGGCTGCGACCAGGGCGCCTGCCACGACGACCAGCGGCAGCGCCCCAGGAGGTCCGCTGTCGCCCGAGCCAGACCCCGCCAAGGGCTGCTCGGCCGAGGCGGGGAGTACGGCGGCCCACAGGAGCGTCAGTGTCCCGGCCAGCGCGAGTGCGAGGCGCTGGAGGCCCCGTACCGGCCGGGCGACGCCCAGCATCTCAGCCCTGGGCAGCAGCCATCGCCGCGCCCGCGATTCCCGCCTGGTTCTCCAGGGTGGCGGGCACGAGGTCGGCGCGGATGTTGATCAGGGGGAGGAACTTGTGCGACTTCCGGCTGACCCCACCGCCCACGACGATGAGGTCAGGGGAGAACAGGAAGTCCACGTGGCTGTAGAAGCGCTGCAGTCGGGGGGCCCACTCCCGGTAGGTCAGGCCCTCGCGGTCCTTTGCCGCCGCCGAGGCCCGCGATTCGGCGTTCTCGCCGTCGATCTCCAGGTGACCCAGCTCGGTGTTGGGGACGAGCATCCCGTCCAGGAAGAGGGCACTGCCGATCCCTGTGCCCAGCGTCGTCACGATGACGACGCCGCTGCGGCCCTTCGCCGCCCCGAAGTCGACCTCGGCCAGCCCCGCGGCGTCGGCATCGTTGAGGACGGTCACCGGGTGACCGGCCCTGGCCGAGAGCGTGGCGGCGAAGTCCACCCCGATCCAGTGCTCGCCCAGGTTGGCGGCCGAGTAGAGGACACCGTGCTTGACGATGCCCGGGAACGTGCAGCCGAAGGGCCCATCCCAGTTCGCCTCGGCCGCGACCTCGAGGACGGTGTCCACGACCTCGACGATCGCGTACGAGCGAGGCGTGTGCCGTTTGATCCGATCGCTGGCCAGCTCGCCGGTGGCCAGGTCCACGAGTGCGCCCTTGATGCCGCTGCCGCCGATATCGACCCCGAATCCGATGGTGCTCATGACCTGCATGGTAGGGGCATTGAGGGCCTTGAGGACTGGCGATCGAGGGCCTGCAGGACGGCTCCTGGGATCCTGGGTGCCGATCAGTCCTACCCGCGGTCGAGGTTTCGCCGGGGATGCCCCACGTAGACCTGGCGGGGGCGGCCGATCCGCGTCGAGGGGTCCGCGATCATCTCCCGCCACTGGGCGATCCACCCGGGCAGGCGGCCCAGGGCGAACAGCACGGTGAACATCTGCGCCGGGAAGCCCAGCGCCTTGTAGATCAGGCCGGTGTAGAAGTCGACGTTCGGGTAGAGGCGGCGGGAGATGAAGAACTCGTCCGCCAGAGCGATCTCCTCCAGCTCCAGGGCGATGTCGAGCAGGGGGTCGTTCACGCCGAGGCGGGCGAAGACGTCGTGGGCGGCCGCCTTCACGATCGTCGCCCGCGGGTCATAGTGCTTGTAGACGCGGTGGCCGAACCCCATCAGGCGGTGGCCGGAGGACTGATCCTTCACACCGGCGACGAAGTCGTGCGCGTCGAGTCCGCGCTCGTGGATCATCGTGAGCATCTCGAGCACGGCCTGGTTCGCCCCACCGTGCAGCGGGCCGAACAGGGCGCTGATGCCGGCCGAGACCGAGGTGAACAGGTTCGCGTGCGACGAGCCGACCATCCGAACAGTCGACGTCGAGCAGTTCTGCTCGTGATCGGCGTGCAGCACGAACAGCATGTCCAGGGTCTTGACGACCTGGGGGTCGACCTCGAACGGCTCCGTGGGGAACCCGAAGGTCATGCGCATGAAGTTCTCGGTCAGCCCCAGGGAGTTGTCCGGATAGAGGAAGGGCTGCCCGACCGACTTCTTGTGCGCGTACGCGGCGATGGTGGGGAGCTTGGCCAGCAGCCTGATGGTCGAGATGTGGACCTGCTCGGGGTCGAACGGGTCGAGGGAGTCCTGGTAGAAGGTGGAGAGGGCCGACACCGCGGAGCTCAGCACCGGCATCGGGTGGGCGTCGCGCGGGAAGCCGTCGAAGAACCGCCGCAGGTCCTCGTGCAGCATGGTGTGGCGCTTGAGGTTGCCGCTGAAGGCGGCGAGCTCGTCCTGGCTGGGCAGCTCTCCGTAGATGAGCAGGTACGAGACCTCGGTGAACGTCGATCCGGCCGCCAGCTCCTCGATCGGATAGCCGCGGTAGCGCAGTATCCCCGCGTCGCCGTCGATGTAGGTGATGGCCGAGCGGCATGCCGCTGTGTTGACGAATCCGGGGTCGTAGGCGACGTGGCCGGTGTCCTTCAGCAGCATCCCGGTGTCCCAGCCGGGTTCCCCCACCGTGGCCGGGAGCTCGGGCAGCTCCATCTGGATGCCCTCGTGGGTGAGTCTGGCGTTGCCCATGCCATTCCTCCCGGCTGCCGCGACACCCGGACGCTCCGGCGCCGTCCTCACCCTAGCGACCCTTGGTTGATCAACCTCATGCGGTGAGTCTGAGTCTCAGGCGGCGCCTCCCAACCGACCGCCGAGCGTGGGGCTGGCTCGGTCTGACTCGGCCCAACCCCGAGCACCAGCCCCGTCGCCCAGAGGCCCGGACCCCGTCTTCCTCCCCGCATGGCGGGCCCGGAGGGCCCTGAGCTGTTGGCGAGCGACACGGGGCATGACCACCGCAGCGGTGGCTGTGAGGCGAATGCGTGATCCGAGCCGGTGGGCCGCAGGGTGGTGGTGGGGGCGTCGGGGCAAGGGTGTTCGATGGGCCTATGCGCTTGGACCATGTGTCGTACGCCACGCCCCTGGATCAGTTGGCCACCACCGCGCAGCGCATCGGGACTGCGTCGGGGGTCGCCTACATGGATGGCGGACGGCACCCGCGCTTCGGCACCACCAACGTGATCATCCCGCTCGCCCACGGCACCTACATCGAGGTCGTCGCCCCTCTGGACCATCCGGCCGCGCTCAAGGTCCCGTTCGGGCAGGCCGTCCGGGCGCGTGCGCAGGCAGGCGGGGGCTGGATGGGCTGGGTCGTGGCCGTGGACGACATGACCCCGATCGAGGCACGGCTCGGCCGTCCGGCCGTGGAGGGGCACAGGGTCAGGCCGGATGGGTTCGACCTGCGCTGGCGCCAGCTCGGGATACTGGACATGATGGCCGACCCCCAGCTGCCCTACTTCGTCGCGTGGCAGACCGACTCCCGGCACCATCCGTCATGGGATGGCGGCCCGGCATCGCTGGTCTCGCTCGACATCTGCGGCTCGGCCCACCGCATCTGCCAGTGGCTCGACGAGCCGGAGAGCCATCCGCTCGACGGGATCGACGTGAACTGGCTGGCGCTGGACGACCCGGGGTGCCCGGGGCTCGCCGCCGTCACGCTGGGCACTCCGAACGGCTACGTCCGCATCGACTGAGGCCTACCCTCGATCGATCCAGGCCAGCCTCAGGGGGCCAGCCGCTCCGCGCCCCGCGCGACCCGCTCGTCTGTGGCGGTGAGGGCGACACGAACGTGCCGGCTCCCGGCCACGCCGTAGAACTCGCCGGGGGCGACCACGATGCCCCGTTCGGCGAACCACGCCACGCTCTGCCAGCAGGGCTCGTCGCGCGTCGCCCACAGATACAGGCCCGCCTGGGAGTGCTCGATCCGGAACCCGGCGGCCCCCAGTGCCGGCGCCAGGAGATCCCGCCGAGCGCCGTACCGGGCCCGCTGGGCCGTCACGTGGGCCGTGTCGCCCAGCGCCGCGACGGCCGCGGCCTGGACCGGGCCCGGGACCATCATCCCGGCGTGCTTGCGCACCTCCAGCAGACGGGCGATCACGTCGGGGTCGCCCGCCGCGAAGCCGAACCTGTACCCCGCGAGATTGGAGCGCTTGGACAGGGAATGGAGGGCCAGGACCCCGCGCGTGCTGTCGCCGCTGACCCTCGGATCGAGCACGGACACCGGCTCGGCCGTCCACGGCAGCTCCAAGTAGCACTCGTCGCTGACGACGAGCGCGCCCCGCTCGCGCGCCCATGCCACAACCTTGGCCATGTGCTCGGCGGGGAGGACCGCGCCGGTGGGGTTGCCCGGGGAGTTGAGCCACACCAGGTCGACCCGCGCCGGCCCCAGGGCGGTCATCGAGTCGGAGGGCACGACCTCGGCTCCGGCCAGCCTGCCGCCCACGTCGTAGGTGGGGTAGGCCAGCGTGGGGATGACCATCCGGTGGCCGGGGCCGAGCCCCAGGAGGGTCGGCAGCCAGGCGACGAACTCCTTGGTGCCGATCGTGGGCAGGACGTCGAACTGGCCGGTGGGCCGCAGCGTGCGGGTCACCCAGTCCCGGATCGCGGCCCGGGTGGCCGGGGCCCCGGTGGTCAGCGGATAGCCGGGGGAGTCCGCAGCGGCCTGCAGCGCCGCGGTGATGATCGGTGGGGTGGGATCGACCGGTGTCCCGATCGACAGGTCGACGACCCCACCGGGATGCTCACGGGCCTGCGCGACGAAGGGCGCCAGGCGGTCCCAGGGGAAGTCGGGAAGCGTCCTCAGTGGTCCTGCTCCTGCGGCGGGAGCGCGGCCACGAGGGGGGCGTCGTGGTGGATGATGCCCATCTTCGCCGCACCTCCGGGGGAGCCGATCTCGTCGAAGAAGTCGGCGTTCGCCTGGGTGTACTCCGCCCATTCCGAGGGCACGTCGTCCTCGTAGAAGATCGCCTCGACCGGGCAGACAGGCTCGCAGGCGCCGCAGTCCACGCACTCGTCCGGATGGATGTAGAGCATCCGGTCGCCCTCGTAGATGCAGTCGACCGGGCACTCCTCGACGCAGGCCCGATCCTTGAGGTCGACGCAGGGCAGTGCGATCGTGTACGTCATGCGAACTCCATCCCTTGGCTTCTGGGCAGGATCCTAGGCCCTGTCCGGGGGCCCCGCGGAGACGAGCGGCCCGGTCCCCGTCCGGCCCGGGCCCGGTCTGCGGGGAGCCTGCCTACGACGCGCAGATCACGTGCGGCGTCGGCTTGTAGTAGGTCGGCCAGGTCTGGGTCGCCACCGTCTTGCCGCCCCTGATCAGGTGGCGCGTGACGGAGATCGAGAAGCCCTGAACGCCTTGGGAGGGAACGCACCGTGGGCCGCTGTCGCGGATGGTGGTGAAGGTGCGGAAGGAGTGGCGTGGCGTGAAGGTGGCGCGCACGACGTCGTACTTCTTCGTGCCCCAGAACGACACGCGCACGCCCGAGGAGTCGCGCACGGCCGTGATCAGCACCCCCTTGCCGGTGTCATTGCGCAGCTTCAGGTCCAGCAGACCCCACGCCACTGTCGCCTCGAGGCCGGCTCGGTAGCGGCTGATGTAGAGCCCGTGCGGGTGGGACTCGACGCGCTCGAGACCCGCGTAGAACCCGGCGGTCCAGGTGGCGGTCGTGATGATGGAGACCCCGCCGCCCTGCTCCTCCCGGAATCGGCCACCGGAGATGATGAAGCCCTTCGTGTAGCCGTTGGCTGCCGTGCGCTCGTGGATGGTGCCGTTCATCGAGAACGTCTCGCCCGGCTTGATGATCGTCCCGTTGAGGTAGGCCGCTGCCCGTCCGACGTTCTGATAACGGTAGGCCGCCGGTGGGAACGGCTGGCGGAACGTGGAAAGCTGCTCCTTGATCCCCAGGGCCTTGGCGTCCGCGGTGGTGAACGCAGGCTTGACCTGCGTGACCTTCACCGTTGCGATGCGCTCGTCGGGGTCGGTGACCGAGAGCGCCGGCATGATCCCCGCGGCCACGGCGGCGGCGGTCACGGTTCGGCCCTTCTGGGAGGCCAGGACGACGGGCCTGCCGTCACGGATCACGATGCTCGCGTCCTGGGGCTTGCGCTCCAGGGGGGCCAGGTCGTCGGCGAGCGCCTTGCGCAGCGTCGCGGCATCCAGCTCGGCAACCAGGGCGCCGTCGCGCGGCGCGAACGTGAGGGCCGCAGCGACGGTGCGTGGGGTGACCTTGAGCTCGGTGGTGCCGACCTCGACCACGATCGGACCTGAGACGGCCGGCCTGGCGACCGAGTCGAAGGCCCGGGCGGCTGCGGCCTCGCTGACCGTCGGCCTGGTGACCGTGACGGGCAGCTCGATCGGGGCGCCCGACCCGCGGAACCACTGCTCCTGGACCGTCGCGGCCGCTGCGTCGACGTCGAGCGCGCGCGCGGAGACCCCGGCGCCGAGCTTGGGACGGGCAGCGGACGTGAACGTGATCGTCGGCTCGACCGCGCGGACATCCGTGCGGGATGCGACCGTGGTGAGGGACGCGTGCAGCTGGGCGCTGTCGATGGTCCGGACCGGCTCGATGGGCACGAAGCCGAAGAGGTGGCGGGCCAGCGTCACCGGGTTGAGGATCAGGCGGGCGCCCTGCTCGGCCGTGGCATCCCAGTCCACGGTCAGGCCAGCCTTGGCAGGGTCCACCTTCACGACCTCGGCGCCGAGCTTCAACGCAACGGCAGCGGTCGCACCCGGGCCGAAGGTCCTTTCAAGCCGGGCGGCCGCATCGGCCTTGGTCATGCCGCCGATGTCCAGGCCGCGGACGGAGGTGCCCTGTGCCACCTCACCGGAGACCCGGAGGACGGCGAAGGTGTAGGCGGCGACCAGCACGAGTCCGAGGGACGCGAGCACGACCAGCCAGGTGCGACGACGCTTCCGGCGCGATGGCACGGGCGGGGGAGGCCCCCCGTGCGAGGCTGGGGATTCGTCGGGCACCGGCTGGCCCTCGGTCCGGCCCAACTGGTCCACATCGGCAATCGTAAGCCCATCTCGACGTCACATCGTCCGCCGCGATTCACGCCGGGGGCGGCTGCGGGGGCGACGTCAGGCCACGTCGGAGCCTGCATCGACGGCGGCAACCGGAGTCAGCGAGCGGAAGTTGGAGGCGAAGTAGATCGTCGGGTCGGCCGATCCCTCGGGGTCATGGATGCGTTCGATCGAGGCGATCAGTATGTCGTGGTCCCCGGCCCGCACGACTTGGCTGGTGCGAACCTCCAGGGCGGCCAGCCGATGGGAGAGCAGCATCGCCCCGTTGCTTCCGCGCTGGCAGACATGACCCGAGAACTGCCCCGCCAGGGGGCGCCCCCGCTTCGCGAACCACCGGGCGGTGGCCTCGCTGCCCTCGGGGAGGAAGGAGACCGACCAGAACCCCGCAGCCAGCACAGCCTCGTGGAATCGCGAGTCCCGCTCGACGCAGACCAGCACCATGAGCGGGTCCAGGGAGACCGACGTGAACGAGTTGGCGGTCATCGCGTGATCCCGGCCGTCGACAGCCGTGGTGACCACGGCGATCCCGGTCGCGTAGCGGCCGACCGCCCGGCGGAACCGCGCCGTCAGCGCCTCGTCCGGCGCCTGTTCAGACATCTGCCGGGACTTCCGCAGGGGCGGGTGTCTCCTGGCGGTCGACGAGCGGGAAGCTCGACGCCGCGGCCAGCAGCGCGGTCGCGGCGATCAGGTAGGCCAGCTGGAGGGAGCCCCCGGCGAGCACCACGTCACCGGAGGGTGTCGTGATGCCCAGCAGGAGCGTCGCCCCCATCCAGCCGATCATGAAGCCCAGGGCGCCCGATCGGCTGCGTGCCCACCATGCGGCGGCCCGGGCCATGGGCACGACAGTGGCCAACACGAGCAGGGTCCCTGCGGGCACCTCATGCCCGGACACCGTGACCAGCCAGGTCTGCACGAAGCCGCCGATCAGGCCCATTCCCAGGCCGATCGCCAAGCAGGCCAGCGCGCGCATGGCCGAACCCTACGCGCAGGGCGGGCATGGCCCGGACCTTCGGATGGACGCTCTCCACGGGGGCCGGGCTGTCCGAGCCCACCAGTCGCGCAGCCCGCCGGTCGCGCAGCCCGCCGAGACCCGGTCCCCGCTGGTCGAGAAAGCGTCCCCGCTGGTCGAGCCCGTCGAGACCGAGCGGCCTTCCCCCACCCGGTCCGCGTGGTCTCGACAGGCTCGACCAGCGTGACACCCGCTGGTCGAGACCGAGCGGTGTTCCCCCATCCGGTCCCCGCCGGTCGAGCCCGTCGAGACCGAGCGGTGTTCCACGGTCCGGTCCGCGTGGTCTCGACAGGCTCGACCAGCGTGACACCCGCTGGTCGAGTAGCCGGTCGAGTCCCGGTCCCGCTGGTCGAGAAAGCGTCCCCGCTGGTCGAGCCCGTCGAGACCCGGTCCCCGCTGGTCGAGCCCGTCGAG
>CAZWXF010000103.1:0-9610 GCA_964638055.1 uncultured Bifidobacteriaceae bacterium
TGCCGCTGTTGACGTCCAGGTCGTCGAACAGGCCCTTGAAGTCGTCCTCGGAGTCGGCCCCGATCGCGGAGGCCTCGATACGGGTGAAGACCCCCGACAGGGTCTCGTTCAGGTCGGCGTCGTGGCGCGCTCGGCCACGCACGTTGGCGAACAGGTCGCCGGGCAGGATGTAGAAACCCTTCTCCCGGACCGTCTCCCCCCGTCCCGATTCCGCTTCCGCGTCGGTGAAGTTGGCGTAGTCGAAGTCGACGACCCCGGCGCCGCGCTCGGCCTCGTTCAGATAGGCGCTGAGGTTCTCCGAAATGAACCGGTAGAAGAGCATGCCGAGCACGTAGGCCTTGAAGTCCCATCCGTCGACGCTGCCCCGCAGGTCGTTGGCGATCCGCCAGATCGTCCGGTGGAGCTCGGCCCGCTCCGCCTCTTTCCCCGTCACCGTCACACCGGGAGTCTGTCAGGAGCCATGCTGATCCTGGTGCCGCGCCGTTCAAGTCGGCAGGGCTGACGGTCCAACCCTGTGCTCGCGGGTCTCCTCCTCCGAGGGCCGCAGTTGATTCGATCATTTGCCCGCGGTCGAGGTGTATCAACCCGCTCGGAGCACATGTCAACTAACCGGCACATTTCTTGACATGTCCGTTCCGACGTGTCCAGTTTCTTGGCGCATGCCAACCCGGAGGGCTGGCCGAACGGGGTTCGTCGGTGGGCCCGTCCTTCCACCTCGGCAACTCGCCCGCATCGTCGACATCCTCAACGGCGTCGACTCCCCCCGCCGTGGCTGGGTCGGCTGTGTCATGGCCGATCGATCACCTGCGGGGCGACGGAGCCCACCCCTCCAGGCGGTCGTCGGCTGCCCAGCGTCGGCCGACTCCCTCAGGATTCTGGACGGTCGCCTGCCCAGGCGTCGGAGGTGTTGCGAGAGGCGTGGCCCCCTCGGCTCGCCCACGCAGAACCGCCGCGATCGCCCGCCACGTCCGCCTCGCCAGGATCCGATCCGTGAGCCTGGGTGTCAGCCGCTCGCCGCCGCCAGAGCCATCAGGTAGTCCAGCTGGCTCGCCAGCCGGTCCTGTTGCGCCCTGGTCGCCAGCAAGAGCTCGGTCAAGTCGTCCAAGCGCTCGGCCAAGGAGGCGACTTGCCCGCTCTGCGAGGCCAAGGCTTCGGTGAGCAGCTGCTCTAGCTCGGTCATCGGGACTCACTCCTCCGCCGGTAGGACTGGTCGGCAGGGGTGCTTCTCTCCCTGCCACCGGCAGGTTGTCCAGTTCGAGTCCGTCAGTACCTGCATGGTCTGGCCCTTCTGGTCGATTTGTGTCGAGGGGATCCCCTGCACCCAGCCGTGGGTCCACCACAGCGTGAGCACCAGGACGAGCGCGCTGATCGCCAACGACGCGATCGGCGGCCAGACCAACCACCGCCACCGTGCCGTGCTGGCCCTCCACACCGAGCTGCGGATCTCGCTCAGGTCGAGGTCGATAGCGCGTTGGGTTGTGTTGAGCGCGACGCTCACGTGCCTGTTCCAGGCGTTCACGTGTTCGTCGAGCGTGGCTTGCATCCGGCTGCTCATCGCCGCCATCTGGTCCTGGGCTGCCTGAGTCAGCGCCTGCTGGTCTGCTTCCGTCTGCGCTGCCACCTTGGCCCGCAGCTGGCTGATCGATCCCGCGCCAGCCTCGGGAGTCGTCCGGCCGGGGGTCGGTGGTGAAGTGCTCGTCATAGAGGGCTCCCTTGAGTCGGATGGGCTTCGTGCCGGGGGCCGGACGGACGGAGACGTATGACGGGCCCGCCCGGGTGATCTCGAAGTGCTCGCCAAGGACAGCCAGCAAGGTGGCGCGGTCGACGACGAGGCCGGCAGCGACCTGATCCGCGAGCCAGGACGTGATCTCTGTTCGGGGGTCGGCTGCGGCAGCCACGCCGGCGCGGACCCCATCGGCAGACTTGTAGAGGCTGTGAGCTGGCGGCTGGACCAGGCGCGCCCGGTCGGGGTCGTCCGGCCTGGCCCAGCCCTTCTCCCAGTTCCAGGCATCGCGCACATGGTCGAAGTCGCGTCGCCAGCCCGGCGGTGCCGGGTTGAACGCCAGCCCGCTGGTGAGCTCCACGCGCGCAATCAGGACGTGGACGTGGACTCCGGAACCGCCGTCGGGATGACCGTGCTGGACGGCGGTCCAGCTGTAGCCGTCGGAGGGCAAGCCTGCGAAGGCCAGCGACTCGAAGTCGCGCAGCACACCGGCGATGTCGACGGCCGCGGGCCGGTCGTCGGGGTGGAAGGCGATCACCGCGGACGTGTAGTGGTGCACCGTTCCGAGGACGTCTGCGGCGGCCGCGACCTGCGTGGGGTCGCCGATCAGCACCTCGACGTGTTCCCTGATCCGGCCAGCGTGGTCGCGCTTGCCGAGCAGGTAGTCGACGGCCTTGCGCGCCGATCCGGTCCCGTGGGCCAGGAACTTGATGTGCATCAGTCCTCCCGACGATGCCGCGGAAGTCCACCCGCGAGCACTCGGTCAAGGTCACGCGCCACCGTCTGCAGGACGACAAGGCCGGCAACCTCCAGCGGGCCACGGGTCACGTTCAGCGCCCGAGCGATCTGGTTGAGGTTGTTCCCGATGCGGGCCAGCTGCATCACGACCGCGGGATCGACCGGCGGGGGCACCGCCCGACCCAGCACCTCCCGCCGTCGCGGCGGGCGACGGCCCACCAGCCCGGCGCCCGCGCTGCCAGCGGCGCCGACCCGGGCTCGGACCCAGTCCGACAACGTGACGCCGGCGGCCGCGGCCGCGGCCCGCCATTCGACCGACACGGGCTCGGGCAGCCGTACGGTGACCTTGGCCGTCGCGGCGCCCTCCGGCGCTGCCGGGCCGCGGCCCATCAGGGCCGCCCTGCGGGGGATCGAAGGGGGCCGCAGGCCCCCTCGTCAGCCTCGGCAGGACGTGATCCGCGCCAGCGGATTACGTCCGACGAGTAGGCTGGCTGACTCCTCCGACGCTTCCCCCACCCTGTGGACGGAGGGCGCGGTGTGGTCCCCCGCGCGAGCCAAGAACAAGCCGGTGAGGAAGGAACACGCCCTCCGGGCGGGGCTGCGCATGTGGGCGATTTTGATCCGAATGTTCGGGTCGGAGCCCACCACCAGATGCCGAGACGTCCGACCGACGGGCACGTGGGCGAAGCCGTCGAGGTCCGTGCAGCGGGGAGCCTTCGCGACCGAGCTCCACGATCCGGCGTTCCCTGCGGCTCACGTCTCCCCGCCTTCGCCCCAGGAGGCGCTACGCCCGCTACCTCGCTTCGGGAAGCGCTCACGTCCGCTACGCGGTGGGCCTCGCCGCTACCGACCTCGTCGGTCGCCGATGTCCGGTCATGCTCGCTCGGGTCCGGCTGCAGCGGCGTAGCGCGAGTAGCGCCGTTCCGGGAGAACGGGGCGCACGGGTAGCGGTTCGACCCGAAGTCGGTCGACGTCGAAGCGCTACGCGCACCCCGCCAGGCCGCTACCTGGCTCCAGATGTCGCTACGCATCGGGTCCGCCGGTGATCGCTCCGTGCTCGGACGGCTGGTCCTGTTGCGTGGTAGCGGAGGTAGCGGGTTCTGCGCTCGACGCGGGCAGGTAGCGCAGCCAGGCGTCGTACAGATCCGTCGCGCGGTATCCCTTGACCACAGTGTGGCCGATCCGGATGTTGACCGACCGGACCCCGTACCCGCGCAGCCGGCGGGCGAGGCCGGCCGGGTCAAGGGCCTTCCCCCGCAGGTCACGCCAGGGCGACTCCTCCATGGCGCGCAGACCCTCCAGCACGGCGCTGGTGGAAAGCGCGTCGGGCATCCCGGCGCCCGTGAACACGGAGTGCAGGTCGGCCAGCAACAGGACGCTCAGCGACGCCGTCACGTCCGTGGGTGCCAGCGCGAAGTGCTCGCAGGCCCTGGCACCCCTCCCCGCCCAGCCACCGCCGACGGCCTGCGCGATGGACAGCAGCGACTCCCAGACGTCAGCAGGCCGATCCACGACTCCCGCCGGAAGCACCGGGTTCTCCACCAGGGTGACGGCTGCCAGCGTTTCGACGAGCCGCTCGCCGAGCGCCAGGCCCTCGGGCTCGTGAAAGCGAAGCCGGTACGGCTCCACCACCTCTCCCGGCGCGCGCCGACGCATGCGCACCACGATGGATCGCGACGCGATGGTCTCCGGGACGTCGTGGAGTCCCGCGACGGCGACCGCCGCATAGGCCGGAAACTCCATGACGCGCTGCGCGGTCCCCAGCCCGACGCACCGGTAGGCCACGCCGGACCGACGATGGCCAGCGTTCAGGAAAGCGCGGAGCTCCTCGTTGTCCCGGGCCTTGGGCCCGAACACGGTGTCGATCTCGTCGAACAGGATCGTCGGCCGATGCTCCAGGTCCGACACCGACCGGAACAGCGCCGCAGGCGAGCAGTTCACCGCGTGCATCGGGCGGCGAACCATCGAACCGACGACCTCCAGCGCGCGAGTCTTGCCGCTGCCCGGCTCGGGCGACAGGAAGGCCAGCCGCGGCGTGGAGTCGAACTCGTCGATCAAGTAGGTGTGCGCGATCCACAGTGAGGTGGCCACCCTCGCGTGCTCGGAAGGCCACGCCACGAATCTGCCCAGGTTGCGATGGACGGCATCCAGCGCCAGCCCGGCCGCGGCCGAGGCGGGTCGGACGGAGTCCGCCGACCTCGCCGAGCCGGGGCGATCCTCGGCCTGCATCGGGGCTTCTTCAGGCCGAGGCGAGCGCGTCGATGAAGGCGTCCAGAGACTCGCTCACCACGAGCCGGCGCCGACCGATCTTGACCGACTTGAACGCGCCCGCCTCCAGCAGCTCGTAGAACTTCGTGCGACCGATGCCCAGACGCGCCCGTGCTGCCTCCGTGGACTCCAGACCCTTGAATGCCATGACACCCTCCTGATGTAGATGCGCAACCCCGTATGAGTTCGCACGGGCTCACGGTAGGCCATCCGAACGCTGCTGGAAAGAGGGTTCCGAAACCCCGTACAGTTGCGAGCATGCGCGGAAGGAAGTCCAGAAACGTCGGCGCTGAGCCGGCCTTCGAATCGGCCTACGGCCGAGGACTGAAGGTCTGGTTCTCGCCGTGGGACCAACCCGTTGCGCTTCGATACGAACGCGAAGATGAGGACGCCTACTGGGTCATCACGGGCTTCATCGCCGTCTCGCGTACTCCCCCTGGCCTCGGTTCGGGGTGGATGAAGAACTTCAAGTGGGCTGGACTGGGGTCGCCCTATCTGAGCCAGGGTGCCGTCTGGAAGGGCGAACCCGACCTCGACATCCTCGACGAGGTGTATGACGAGAACGGTCAGATGCGCAAGCAGACGGCCAACAACTCCCGGGCGCTCTACGTGAACCAGATTGATCCTGTGACCGACGTCTGGGAGGCGATCGGCACTCACACACGGCTCGAGTCGTTCTCACGCGTACGGGCGCTCGACGAGGCCCGCGAACTCATGGAGTCATTGAAGGCGGAAGGTGCCGACGAGGCGGAGGTCAAGGAAGCCGAAAGGGACTTCTTCTTCCAGCAAGTAGCCAAGGTCTACAGCGACGCTGCCGGTCAGGGTCGGAGTCCAGTGGTTGCAGTTGCCGAGGAATGGAACGCGCCCAACACCTCCGCCAGCAACTGGGTCCGCGAAGCACGTGTCCGGGGCTATCTCCCGCCAACCAAGAGAGGAAGGGCGACATGACGAAGCGTGGCAACGGCGAGGGCAACATCTCGCGTCATCCGGCGCGCGACCTCTGGATGGCGCGCTGGACCGAAGTGGTGAACGGCGAGGTCAAGCGACGGACGCTCTACGCCAGGACGAAGGAGGAGGCGGTGGCGAAGCTGCGGGCCGCCACCACACGCGTCGAGGCCGGGCAGCCGGGGATCGACAGCGCGGCCCCCTTCAAGGTCGTCGCCGAGCAATGGCGGCGAACGGCCGGCATCAGCCAGGGCATCGGCACCCGATCGATGGGGACCTACTCGGGGGTCCTGCGGCTCCACGTGTACCCGGTCATCGGGCATGTGCCGTTGCGGGCCATCAAGCCGTCGCACGTAACGATCGTCCTGGCGACGATGTCCGAGAAGGGCCTCTCCCGGGCGTACCAGCACCAGGCGCACAAGGCGATCAGCGGCGTCTTCCGGATGGCGATAGATGACGAGCTGGTGGCGCGGAACCCGACTTCCGCCGTGCGCGCTCCGAGGGGCGGCTATCGCACGAAGATCGTCCCCACGCGTGAGCAGGTCCTCGCGATGATTGCCGCCGCGCCGGACCCCCGCATGCGGGCCTTCGTCACCGTACTGGCGTACTCGGGCCTGCGGATCTCCGAAGGGCTCAGCCTGCGCTGGCAGGACTGGGACGAGGCCGGGACCATGCACGTGATGCGCGCCAAGGGCGGCCGATCGCGCGCCATCCCTGTGCCAGTCAAGCTCCAGGCCGAGCTGAAGGTGTGGCGCTCAGCCCAGCGGGCCGAGCAGTTGGCCGCGGTGTGGTGGGACACCGAGCATGACTGGATCCTGTCCACTGAGGTGGGCACCCAGTGGGACACCCACAACGCGCGCAAGCGGTTCCGGGCCCTCGTGAACGGCGATCCGGAAGCGGACGTGCCCGTGCCGGCCATCTGCCCGGGCGCGACTCCTCACTCGATGCGCCATGCCACCGCCACGATCCTGCTCGAGGAGGGTGTCCCGATGAGGGTGGTGTCGGAGCTGCTCGGGCACACGTCGACCCGGATCACTGAGGATGTCTACTCGCATGTGACCGCCAGGCTTGCAGCCGAGTCCGCCGCAGCGTTGGACCGCGCTCTCTAGGCTCGGCGTTTAGTTTCTGCTAAAGTCTCGTCGGAGGTCCGGGTGGCTTGGGAGTTGTACTTGACCGACGAGGTCGACGCATGGCTCGATCAGCTGGCAGCATCCGACCGAGAGTCCTACGAGTTGGTCGTGGCGGGTATCGAGGTCTTGGCGGGGGTAGGACCCAACTTGGGTCGTCCGCTCGTCGATCGCATCAAGGGCTCGCGACTGCACAACCTGAAGGAACTGCGCCCAGGGTCCTCCGGCGGCACCGAGCTCCGGATCCTGTTCACATTCGACCCGTGGCGCAGCGCGATCCTGCTGGTCGCCGGTGACAAGGCCGGCAACTGGTCGGCGTGGTACCGGCGGGCGATCCCGTTGGCGGAACGGCTCTACGAGAAGTACCTGCAGGATCGGGGCACCGAGGAGGGAGAAGCCTGATGGCGACCAAGAAGTGGGCCGACGTTCGCGAGCGTCACATCGAGGCGGTCGGCGCGGACGTCGTTGCCGCGCGCTCCTCGGAGATGTTGGCTCGCGTGCGCGCCCACACCCTGGCCGATGTCCGCCGACGCAAGGGCCTCACCCAGAAGCAGGTCGCCGAGGCCATGGGCGTCAGCGTGGGCCGCGTGTCCCAGATCGAGCACGGCGACCTGTCAGGGCTAGACGTGCTGGATCGATACGTTCATGCACTCGGCGGCCAACTCGGCCTTGTGGCCACGTTCGGCGACGAACAACTCAAGGTCGGGTAGTGGTAAAACGGCTCCCGACCGCCACCCCCTGCCCGCCTGAGAGGGAGTCGAACGATCGTGCTCAAGCAGCTTCACTTGGTGAAATTCCGAGCTTTCGAGAACTTCACCGTCCCCTTCGGGGATGGGGCGTACTTGGTTGGGCCTAACAACGCCGGGAAGTCCACAATTCTGACCTCATTGCGAACCGCCGACGTACTTCTTCGGCACGCCTATCGGCGAAAGCCAGACATTTCAGCAACCGATAGGGACAAGCATGTCCTCGGGTACCCCGTCAACCTTCGCGAGTTCCCGGCGCTCAGAGATAGCCTGCGGTTCGAGTTCGGGGGTGCTGAGGCGCGGCTTGAACTGCATTGGACCAGCAGGGCAAGCCTAACCGCGGTATGGCCAGCAGAAAGTGGCGAAGATGACAGCAATGGATTCTTCTACCTGACCCAACCCTCGGGATACCCGGTGCGGACCCCTGCTCAAGCCAGGGCTTGCTTTCCGCCCCTGCGAATAATACCCGTCTTGACTCCGACCGAACATTCGGAGCGTCTCCTTGACGTTGACTACGTCAAGCAGAATATCGCAGGAAGGCTGAGCAGTCGGCATTTCCGGAATCAACTACGGCTTCTTCAGTCGAACAACGAGCTAGCCGGCTTCCTGTCGTGGGCCGGGCCCTGGCTTGGCGACCTCTCCTTCGACACCTTGGGTCAGCACCAATCGGATGAGGGCTACGTGGTAGAGGCCTTCTTCTATGAAGGCGGAAGCCGGGTGCCCAAGGAGGTCGTTTGGGCTGGAGACGGCGTACAAGTGTGGCTTCAGTTGCTCTACCACGTTTATCGCGTCAGGGAGAACGACACCATCATCTTGGATGAACCGGAGGTGTACCTCCACCCCGACTTGCAGCGGAGACTGGTCCGTCTTCTTGAATCGACCGGAAGACAGGTCATCGTCGCAACTCACTCGGCAGAGATGGTCGCAGAGTCCGATGGACGCCTTACAACGCTGATTGACCGGTCCCGTAAGCGAGCAAGCCGCCCGAAGAGTGACGCGGACTTCGAATTGTTAACTACGACCTTGGGAACCGCGTTCAACCTCCGACTCGCTCGAGCACTACGATCGAGCGTTGCCGTCTTCGTTGAGGGCCAAGACATGTCGGTACTCAGGCGCTTTGCCAAGACCCTTGGGCTGACCGCGATCGAGGGGGAGATTGGAATCACGGTTATCCCGCTGCAGGGCTATAGCAACTGGGGCCATGTCGAGCCCTTTACTTGGTTGTGTCGTGAGCTATTGCCTGACGCTATCGAAACTGTTGTGGTGCTGGATCGTGACTATCGGCCGGAAGCAGCCCGCACCGATGTTATGGAAGCGTTCAGGGCGGCCGGGATCCGTGGACACGTTTGGGAGCGCAAGGAGCTTGAGAGCTACCTCCTGTCGCCCGACGTCATCGCGCGACTGTCGGGCGCTGACAGGAATGCCGTCGTCAAGTGGCTGAACAAGATCACGAAAGCGATGGAGAACGAGGTCTTCGGGCGACTCCTTGACGAGCAACTTCGCCGAAATGTCAGCGGGGCTAAGCACGCGGTGACCGTCACCGCCGAGTTCAAGCCGGTTTTCGATACAGCGTGGAGATCCGCCAAGTATCGACTGAAGGTCTGCCCTCCCAAACAGATCGTTGCCCAGCTCAATCAGAAGCTTCAGGCCAACGGTCACCGAGCCGTGTCGATGGCGGCTCTTGCACGCGCGCACAGGGCTGCCGAGATCCCGGAGGAGGTCAAGGGGCTGCTCACAGACATCGAAGCCGCCGCTCCGTCTCACCTGTAAGTCGCGTCCGCGTCACTCTGGTTCCGAACTCACGCGCTCACCTCGAGGTGTGGACGGTGTGCGGCGCTACACGCCGCGTGCCAGGTGGCTTCACCGCGTGCTCGGGGGCCCGACATCTCCGGGCGCCAGGCTAGGCCGTTGGCCCTGGCAGGATCATCGTGGCGATGTCTCACGAGCCGAGCACCAGCTGCCTGGCGAACGAGAGTCTCCGGGCATCGAACCCGGCGCGAACCAGCGTTCGTACACCAACCCGTACACCAACTGGCCCTTTTCGTTGGTGTACGACCGCTTCC
>CAZWXF010000104.1:0-9494 GCA_964638055.1 uncultured Bifidobacteriaceae bacterium
CCCGCTGGTCGAGCCCGTCGAGCGGTGTTCCCCCATCCGGTCCGCGTGGTCTCGAGACCCGGTCCCGCCGAGCCCCCCAATGTGCGCGATCCCTCAGTCGTTGGCGTGCAGCTGCGCGGACAGCCCCCCCCAGTGGCCCTTCCGGGGGACCGCCTCCAGGGCGCCGGAGACAGAGTTGCGTCGGAAGAGCAGATCCGGCATCCCGGACAGGGTCGCCCCCTTGACGACGCTTCCGTCCGGAAGCGTGATCTTCGAGCCGGCCGTGACGTAGCAGCCGGCCTCGACAACGCTGCGGTCTCCCAGCGAGATGCCGATCCCGGCGTTCGCCCCGATCAGGGCGCCCTTGCCCACGCTGACCTGCTCCTTGCCCCCGCCGGAGAGCGTCCCCATGATCGAGGCGCCGCCACCGACGTCGGAGCCCGCGCCGACGATCACTCCCGCCGAGATCCTGCCCTCGACCATGGAGGGGCCCAGCGTTCCCGCGTTGAAGTTGCAGAACCCCTCGTGCATGACGGTCGTCCCCTCGGCCAGGTGAGCGCCCAGCCGGACTCGATCCCCGTCAGCGATCCGCACCCCGCTGGGGACCACGTAGTCGACCATCCGGGGGAACTTGTCGACGCCCAGAACGGTCACCGGAACCCCGGCGATCCGGGCCCGCAGCTGGACGACCCCCAGGGAGTCGACGGGCACGGGGCCCAGGGACGTCCAGGCGACATTGGGAAGGACGGCGAACAGGCCGTCGAGGTTGACCGTGCGTGGGGTGACCAGCCGGTGTGAGAGCAGGTGCAGGCGCAGGTAGGCATCCGCGGTGTCGGCGGGCGGCTGGGAGAGGTCGGCGATCGATGTGGTCACGACGCGTGTGGCCGTCCCCCGGATGGGGTCCTCTCCGGCCGCCTGGCCGATCGCGGCGACGGTGATCGCCTCCGCGGTGAGACTCGGTGCCGGATACCACACGTCCAGGATCCCAGCGTCGGCCTGGGCACTGGCGAAGGTCGCCAGTCCGGTCCCGGCCGCGGGAGAGGTCAGAAGCGCCATGGGTCGATAGCGTAGGGAGCCCCCCGAGCCGATGGGAGTTCTTGGATGGGCCTGGATCCGGCCGGTGACCTGCCGACCCTGGTCGGGTCGCTCGTCGACATCCCCAGCGAGAGTCTGTCCGAGGACCGCATCGCCGCTGAGGTCACCGAAGTGCTGCAGGGCCGGCCGCACCTGAGGGTCGAGCGGATCGGGAACAACGTCGTCGCCCGGACCGACCTCGGCCGCGCGGAGCGGGTCCTGCTCTGCGGCCACCTGGACACGGTCCCCGCCGCGGGGAACCTGCCGCATCGGATCGACGTCGTCGAGGGTGAGGAGCGCCTCGTGGGCCTGGGTTCATGCGACATGAAGGGCGGCGTCGCGGTTGCCCTCGCGCTGGCCGTGAGGGTCTCCGAGCCGGTCCGTGACGTGACGTACGTCTTCTACGAGGCCGAGGAGATCGCGGAGAAGCACAACGGGCTTCGGCGGCTCGCCACTGACCATCCGCACCTGCTGGCGGGGGACTTCGCGATCCTCATGGAGCCGTCCAACGCGGGAGTCGAGGCCGGATGCCAGGGCACTCTGCGCGTCCTGGTGCGGACCACCGGCCGGCGCAGCCACAGCGCCCGCTCCTGGCTGGGCGTGAACGCGATCCACGGGGCTGCCCCGATCCTGGCCCGACTGGCGGCGTACGAGCCGGCGCGCGTGATCATCGACGGTCTGGAGTACCGGGAGGGGCTCAACGCCGTCGCGATCGCCGGAGGGGTGGCGGGCAACGTCATCCCCGACCAGTGCGTCGTCACCGTGAACTTCCGGTTCGCCCCTGCTCGGTCTGTGGAGCAGGCGATCGAGCACGTGACGGACCTGTTCTCCGACTTCGAGGTGGAGATCGTCGACGCGGCGCCCGGGGCGCTGCCCGGGTTGGGCCACCCGGCCGCGCGAGCCTTCCTCGCTGCTTCCGGTGACGAGCCCCGGCCGAAGTTCGGATGGACCGACGTGGCCCGCTTCAGCTCCCTGGGCATCCCCGCGGTCAACTTCGGACCAGGCGATCCCGGGCTGGCTCACACTCGCGAGGAGTACGTGCCGATCAGCCAGGTGCGCAGCAGCTACGAGGTGCTACGCACCTGGCTGACGGCTCAGGGCTGACGGCTCAGGGCTGCTTGACGGCCGCGACGTCCAGCTGGATCTGGACCTTGTCGCTGACCAGGACGCCACCGGCCTCCAGGGCGACGTTCCAGGTGAGGCCGAAGTCCCGGCGGGAGAGCTCGGTGGAGCCCTCGAACCCAGCCCGGACGTTTCCGAACGGGTCGGTGGCCACACCCGTCGGCTCGATCGCCAGCTCGACGGGGCGGGTTACCCCGCGGATGGTCAGGTCGCCGAGCATCACGAACTGGTCGCCGTCCTGCTTCACCGCAGTCGAGGCGAACGTCATGGCGGGGTGGGTCTCGACGTCGAAGAAGTCGGCGCTGCGCAGGTGGGCGTCGCGATCGGGGGAGCCGGTGCTCACCGATGCCATCTCCACGCTGACCTGGGCGGTCGAACCGCTGGGGTTGTCGGCGTCGATGACCAGCATCCCCGCCGTGGCCGGGAAGTGCCCACGAACCTTGGTCACCATCGCGTGCCGGGCGACGAAGCCGAGGCGGGTGTGGGACGGGTCGATCTGCCAGGTGCCGTGGTAGGCGGTGAAGTCGGTCATGACGCTGTCTCCTCCGGATTGCTGTCCGCGGCGATCGCCGCGGCCCTGTGTGAGTTGGGGGGTGAGGCGGGCTTGGTGGTGAGCTGGCTCGAGGGTCGGCTGCGGGGCGGTGCTCCGGGAGGTGGCGCGGCCCCTCGGGAGGACATCTCGGCCCTCCGGTGTTGATAGTTGAACTGTCAACAATGACCATTGAACCCCGATTTCACGCGCCTGTCAAGTGACGTTCCACCCGATGTCCGGTTGCCCAGGCCCCGGCCGCACTAGCGTGCGCGTCCATGACAGAGACACTGGACCGCTCCGGCGAAGCCCGTCATGCCGCTCGTACCAAGGGCCCCGTCGTCCTGCGTCGTGAGCAGATCCCGGGCACCACCACCGACCAACGGCTGCTCGACACCCGGGACTCGGGCAACTGGGTCCACACCGACCCGTGGCGCGTCCTTCGCATCCAGGCGGAGTTCGTCGAGGGCTTCGGCGCGCTGGCCACGCTCGGCCCCGCGATCAGCGTGTTCGGCTCGGCTCGTACCCCGGAGGACGACCCGTACTACCTGGCGGCCCAGCGGACAGCGCAGCTGCTCGTCGAGGCCGGCTACGCGGTCATCACTGGCGGCGGGCCCGGCATCATGGCGGCCGCGAACCGGGGAGCGTGGCTGGCGGGTGGAACGTCCGTCGGACTCGGCATCGAGCTGCCCTTCGAGCAGCTGCTGAACGAGTGGGTCGACCTGGGCATCAACTTCCGGTACTTCTTCGCCCGCAAGACCATGTTCGTCAAGTATGCGCAGGGCTTCGTGGTGTTCCCGGGGGGCTTCGGCACGATCGACGAGCTGTTCGAGGCCCTCACGCTCGTGCAGACCGGGAAGGTGACGACCTTCCCCATCGTGCTGTTCGGCTCGGGCTACTGGGGAGGCCTGCTGGACTGGATGCGCGCCACCATGGCGCTCGAAGGGAAGATCGCGGCGCGGGACCTTGACCTCATCCATGTGACCGACGATCCGCAGGACGTGGTCGACGTCCTCTCGCTGGCTGAGGGCGCGCGGCGCAGCCACGCGGGGCTGCCCGAGGCGCCGGTGGACGACCGGGCGTCCGACGGCAGCTGAGCCGGGCTGTCGCTCGGCCCGTTCGGCCGCCTCAGCGTGCAAGGATGCGGGCCGTGCTGTTCGTCCTGACCGCGGTTGCCGTCCTGATCGTCGCGGGCGTCGTCCTGTTGATCGCCCGCGACCGCCCGATCCTCGACCAGGACGAGACGCAGCGTCCGCAGGACTGGCCCCCGGCCGATCCGGTCGGCCCGCAGGACATCCAGTCCGCCCGGTTCGAGGTCGTGGTGCGCGGCTACCGGATGGAGCAGGTGGACCGCGTGCTCTCGGACGCCGCAGCCGCCCTGGCCCAGCGGGACGCCGAGATCGCCCGTCTGTCGGCCGGGATGGCCGTCCAACGTGCTGGAACGGAGGCTCAGGGTCCCCACGAACCTGCTGCGGATGAGGGATAATGTCCCAACGGCCGAAATCCGAGGCCGGCTGACGGGAAGGGGACTCTCATGGCGGCCATGAAGCCGCGAACGGGCGACGGCCCGCTCGAGGTGACGAAAGAAGGTCGAGGCATCGTGATGCGGGTTCCTCTGGAAGGCGGCGGCCGGCTGGTCGTCGAGCTCAACGCGGACGAGGCGCGCGACCTGGGCTCCCAGTTGACGCAGGTCGCCGGCTAGGAAGTGGCGCGGGCACGAGCCCGACGCTGCTGCGAGGTCCTCACGGGCCCGCTTCGCACCGGAGGTGCGTGGCGGGTCCGTTTCTCTTCTCCTGGCGGTGATGGGCCGTCCGGGCGGGCTTGCTCGCGGCGGCAGCCCGGCGCCGCACGACGGCCGCGGACGAAGCGAGGGCAGAATCAGCACAGGTTGCGCCGGTCCCTTCCGGCGGTCCGCGGACGAGGAGGCCCGGTGAGGAGCACGCGTGTCGACGCGGCCGAGCGACGATCAGGTGCCGACATCCTGGTGCTGGGGGTCCGCGCCCCCGCGCGAGGTGAGGACACGACGAATGCGACGGCGGAGGTCCGGCCGGACGACCAGGCAGAGGCGATGGCTCTGGGCATCGACCTGGGCCGTCGCTTGGCTCGGGTCCGCGCGACCGGCCGGCGGGGCGAGCTGACCTGGATCGACCTGGAGGGCGACTCGCCCGTGGTCCTGGCCGTCCTCGGGCTGGGCAAGGGCACGCCGGCGGACCTGCGAGCCGCGGGCGCGGCTCTGGCGCGCCGTGCCCGGGGCAACGACTCGGCCGAGGTCCTGGTCCCGGGCGACCTGACGGCTGAGCACGTCAGAGCCCTCTCGGAGGGGATCGTGCTGGGCGGTCCGCTGCCGACCGCGGCGACCTCGACCAGCCCCGTGAGCGTTCCGCTGGGCGAGGTCCGGCTGATCACGACGATGACGGACGCAGGGGTCGCCGTGGCCTGTGGCGTGGCCCATGCCGAGGCGAGCATGCGGGCCCGTCGCCTGGTGCAGACGCCGAGCAACCGCAAGGGCCCCGACTGGCTGGCCGAGCAGGCGATCGCGCTGAGCGGTCCCGTGCTGACCCGGAGCCTCGGGGTCGAGGACCTCGCGAGGCTCGGGATGGGCGGGCTGCTCGGGGTGGGCGGGGGGTCTGCGCGCCCGCCGCGCCTGGTGACGCTGGGCTGGGCGCCCCCCGACGTGGGCGCCGATGACCTGCGCCACGTGGTGCTGGTGGGCAAGGGCATCACCTTCGACTCCGGCGGGATCTCCCTGAAGCCTCCCGAGATGCAGATCCCGATGAAGACCGACATGACGGGCGCGGCGGTTGTCACCGGCGTCATCTCCGCCCTGTCGGAGCTCGGCGTGCGTGGCGCTCCGGGTGTCCGGGTCACCGGACTGCTGTGCCTGGCGGAGAACCTGCCGGGAGCGTCGGCGCTCAGGCCCGGGGACGTCGTGCGTCATCACGGGGGATTGACCAGCGAGGTGCTCAACACCGACGCCGAGGGTCGGCTCGTGCTGGGCGACGGCCTGGCCTGGGCGGTGGGCGAGCTGCGCGCCGACGTCGTCATCGACGTGGCCACGCTCACCGGTGCGGCGACGCTCGGGCTGGGTCGCACCTACGGGGCGCTGTTCGCCAACCGCCCAGGGCTGGCCGATGCATTGCGCGAAGCCGGGAGGGCGGCGGGCGAGCCGCTCTGGCAGCTGCCGCTTCACGAGTCGTACCGGGAGCTCATCTCCTCGGAGGTGGCCGACCAGGCCAATGCCGATGCCACCCCGGGTCCGGGGCCCGGCGCGATCACGGCGGCCCTGTTCCTGCAGCGCTTCGTCGGCGGCACTCCTTGGGCGCACCTCGACGTCGCGGGGCCCGCCCGATCCGATTCCGAGCGCCTCGACGTCCCGAAGGGCGGAACGGGCTTCGGGGTGCGCGCGCTGCTGAGGTGGCTGGAGGCGGGGGCACGGACCTGACTCGGCGGGGCACGGGCTGATCCCGCATGCGCGAAGGGGCCCCTCAGGCCTGGGGGTCCCGCTCGCTCAGACCTGGGGGTCCCGCTCGCGAAGGACTGCGGCCAGCAGGCCATCCCCGACGGGTAGCAGGCAGGGAGTGACCCGAGGGTCCTCGCGCAGCGCGTTGCCGAGGCTGCGCAGGCTTACGGTGTCCTGGTCCCGCTGCGCCGGGTCGGCGACCTTGTCGTGCCACAGGGCGTTGTCGAACAGGACCACGCCACCCGGCCGGAGCAGCCGCATCGCCTGGTCGAGGTAGGCCGCGTACTCGGCCTTGTCGCCGTCGAGCAGGACGATGTCGTAGGCGCCGTCGGTGAGCCGCGGCAGCACGTCCAGGGCACGGCCGGTGATGAGCCGGGTTCGCGAGGGGGCGATCCCCGCCGTGGCGAACGTCGCCCGCGCGGCCCGCTGGTTCTCCGCCTCGACGTCCACGCTGGTCAGGACACCGTCGGGACGCATCCCGCGCAGGAGGGCCAGTCCGGAGATCCCGACGCCGGTGCCGACCTCCACCACCGCGCGGGCGGAGAGCGTCGCGGCCAGGAATGTCAGTGCCGCGACGGTGCCCCGCCCCACAGGGGGGCAGCCGAGCTCGGCTGCCCGGGCGCGGGCCTCGGTGAGGAACCCTTCCTCGGGAAGCCATTCCTCGGCGTAGGTCCAGCTCGCGGGGGCGGGGGGCGTCACGGCGGCGCACATCAGGCACCTCTCCTCGTCGCGGTGGGTGTGGAGGCGATGCTATAGGCCCTCGCGCCCGCGGCCATGGCTTCGGTGGGTTCCCGGGACCGGTGCGGTCCGCGGCGGCGCCCGCCCGGATCGGCTGACCTCAGAGCCCGACGCGCGGATCGGCGAGATGGGACTGCGGACTTACGAGATCGTTACGCCCTCCCGCGGGAGGCCTGAGGGTGCGTGCCTAGCGTGCGCTCAGATGGATCTGGGGCCAGCCGTGGCGGCTTGAGCCCCCCGGGACGGACAAGGATGATGTGGCCATGACCGAGCAGCCGAACGAGAGCTCCCCTGCCGAGGGCGACCCCGGATCGTCCCCGGGCTGGTCACCCCCGTCGGGGCAGGCCCAGCCCGCAACGGGAGTGCCTGGAAGCGAGGCTGCGAGCTGGCCTGGCCCTGAGTCAGGCCTCGCTCCTGCGGGCTCGGCTCCGGGCGTGTCGGTCACGACGGACCCGTCGGGATATGGGTCGGTCCCCGGCACGCCGGCGGGGCAGCCCCAGCATCAGACGACGGCGTTCGACACGGACAGCCAGCCCACGACCGCGCAGCCGTTGCCCGGCTACCCGCCGCCGGGGGCCACTGGGTACGCCGGACCCGGTTACACCCCACCCGGCTACACCCCACCCGGCTACACCCCACCCGGATATGGCAACGACTCGGCTGCGTTCGCCGCCCAGACCGTGGCGGTACCCGTCCAGCCACACCCGGCGCCGGCCGGGTCGAGGAAGCAGCGCGGCCCGCGGGGCGGAGCGATCCTCGCCCTGGCTGCGGTCGTCGGCCTGCTGGCCGGGCTGTTGGGTGGGTTCTTGGGCGCCCGGTGGTCGGCCAACAATCCCAGCGCCACCCTGCCGCAGGCCTCGCCGAACACGTCCCCGCGGCCAGAGGGATCGGTGGCGGCCATCGCGGCCAAGGTGAGCCCCAGCGTCGTCTCGCTGTCCGTGGAGGGCCAGCTTGCCGAAGGAACGGGCTCCGGCTTCGTGATCCGGCAGGACGGCTACATCCTGACCAACAATCACGTGGTCGCCGACGCGGTCAACTCGGGCTCGATCACGGTGCGGTTCGAGGACGGTCGCACGATGGACGCGAGCATCGTCGGCAGGGATTCCTCGTACGATCTGGCGGTCATCAAGGTGAACGCCACGGGGCTGACGGTCGCACCGCTGGGGAACTCCGACGGCGTCGTCGTCGGAGACCTCGCGGTGGCCATCGGATCGCCGCTGGGCCTCGACGGGACGGTGACCGCCGGGATCATCAGCGCCAAGAACCGGGCGGTGACCGCTGGCGGCCAAGGTGAGGCCTCGTTCATCAACGCCATCCAGACCGATGCGGCCGTCAACCCCGGCAACTCGGGGGGGCCCTTGGTCAACGGCGACAGCCAGGTGATCGGGGTGAACTCCGCGATTGCCACGCTCGACTCGGGTTCCGGGCAGTCCGGCTCCATCGGCCTGGGCTTCGCCATCCCGATCAACCAGGCCAGGCGCATCGCCGAGGAGCTCATCGCCACGGGCAAGTCCACCAAGCCGGTGATCGGCGTCCAGCTGGACACCAGCTACACCGGGGATGGCGCTCGCGTGGCCAAGGTGATCCCGGGTGGTCCGGCCGACGAGGCGGGGATGCAGGACGGCGACATCATCGTGGAGTTCGACGGCGTGCCCGTGACCGACTCCACGCAGCTCATCGTGGACGTCCGGTCCAAGAGCCCGGGAGACGAGGTCTCGATGAAGGTCAAGCGGGACTCCAGCACAATCGACCTCACAGTCACGCTGGGTTCCGATTCGTCCTCGAACTGACTCCGGCGTACCCTGCACGCGTGCTCGACATCGGCTTGGGCGAGGTAGCTGTCATCGCCGTCGTCGCCCTGCTGGTGTTCGGCCCTGACCGCCTGCCCAAGGCAGCCGCGGATGCGGCTCGCACGCTGCGGCATCTGCGGCAGGTGGCCAGCTCGGCCCGGCAGGAGCTGGTCGCTGCGGCAGGGCTGGATGAGGGCGGTGAGCTGTCCGAGGCCGTGGGACAGCTGCGTGAGCTCGATCCTCGGCGTGGATCGGACCCCCGCCACGAGGTGAGTCCGGCACAGGCCCGTCCCGCGACCTCCCGCCAGCCGTCCGCGGCGCCCACGAAGGGCGACAGCGTGGCGGCGAAGGTCACGGGTTCCGGCACGGCAGAGGTCCAGGCCGACCCCGACTGGACCTGAGACCCTCGGTAGGCCCCCCGGGTGCGGTGACCGGCCCTCAGGGAAACGAGCGGGTCCTCGCCCGGCCGCCGGACGCGCCGTCCCGAACAACCGCGCCGCCGGACGTCGGGCGCCGACGAGAACGTCGCGTGCGTCCGCAGCCGGCGCGGGTCTGTTCCCCACGCCTGGAGCTCGGTCGGTGAGCGTGCCGGAGTAGGTCAGGCTGGCCCTCGCGAGGGGCGACCCGGGTCCTCGAGCCTTCTGCCGTGGCACTCGATCCGCTGGCTGTCGCATTGAGGACTTGGACGGCAGCGCAATCCCGGTCCGAGGTCTAGTCCTGTGACTCGAACAGGTGTACGATTCGGGGATCGGATCGAAGGTGATCCGGGTGCTGGAGCCGACGGGGGTCGAGATGAGCAGTG
>CAZWXF010000105.1:0-9083 GCA_964638055.1 uncultured Bifidobacteriaceae bacterium
GAGACGCCGGTCGAGCCTGTCGAGACCAAGCCCGTCGAGACGCCGGTCGAGCCTGCCGAGACCAAGCCCGTCGAGACGCCGGTCCAGGCAACTGAGGTCAGAACGAGATCGCGGGCGGGGCCTGGTGAGTGACCTGCGCCTCGTAGAAGTCGCGTTCGCGGACCCCGGCCATCCCCTTGAAGACCATCCACGGCAGTGTCGACGCACTCGTGTTCAGCGAGGCCACGGCGTCGTTGTAGTACTGACGGGCGAACGCCAGCTGGTTCTCGGTGTCCGAGAGCTGCTGCTGCAGCGCCACGAAGCTCGCCGACGCCTTGAGGTCGGGGTAGGCCTCGGCGACGGCCAGGACGTTGACCAGCGCGCTGTCGAGCTGGGCCTCGGCGGCCGCTCGATCGCCCACCGACCCCGTGCTGGCGGCGCGCGTCACGGCCGACCTCGCGGCCGTGACCTTCTCCAGCACGCCCTTCTCGTGGCTGGCATACCCCTTCACCGTGGAGACGAGGTTCGGGATGAGGTCGGCCCGCCGCGTGAGCTGGACGTCGATGCCGCCCAGCGCCTCCTGGGCCCGGACATCGAGCTTGCGCAGCCTGTTGAAGCCGACGGCCAGGAAGACGACCAGCAGGACGACCAGGACCAAGCCGATCAACCATCCCATCAGGGGAACCACCTCTCAGGAGACGTGCCGGGGACAAGGGATCCAGCTCGCGTGGCCTGGGGCTGGGGGAGTCGCGTCACCAGGACCCACCTCCGCCGCCACCGCCACCTCCGCCGCCCCCGCCACCGGAGGACGAGGCCTGCGAGGCGCTGTAGGCGGAGATCGAGGACGACACGGCGCTGTTGAACGAGTCGAAGCCCGAGCCGGAGTAGAGCGTTGCCGCGTGAATGCCCGTGTAGGGATACCAGGCGGGCACGGGGGGCTCGGAGCCGGTGGCGGTCCGGTACTTCCTGGCCCAACGGTCGGCCACCCCGAACGCGACCGCGTAGGGGATGTAGGCGATGAAGAGGTCCGCTCGCGCGGCGAAGTCGAAGCGCGCCTCGGCGGAGTCCGTGGCGAGCAGCCGGCGGAAGCCGCCCGCACGGGACCACGCCTCTCGTCCGGTGGCGGTCCTACGCCTCCCGACACCCTTGGCCATGAGCAGCACGCCCCCGATGACGAAGGCCGCCCAGGGCAGGCCCACCACCGTCGGCCACCGCAGCCCGGTGAACCCCAGGATGGCCAGTCCGAAGCACACGAACCAGAGGACGCGTCCCCACAGCTCGGCCGAGGCACTGCGGAAGAGGCCGTCCGTGTGGGACCAGGTCGTGACCGCTCGCCCGATCCCCGTGCGCGCCTCGGACAGCGACTCGCCCGCCGTGCGGGAGCCGTCGGCGGCGAAGGAGCCACCCTGGGTCAGGCTCAGGCTGTCCCCGACGACCCGCGCCGCCGGGTCCAGGGCGGCCCACTGCTCGGGGGATGCGACGCCGGTGATGCGCCACGAGTCCTTGTCCAAGGCGTCGAGCCGGACGGCGCCCCGGTCCGCCAGGTGCAGGATCGTCGCGACCAGCGCGTGTGCCCCCACGGACTCCCTGGTCAGGAACACGGTCTGGGCAGGCCCGAGTCCCTCGGGCGGGGCGTACTGGACGGGGAAGCCCGGCTCCTCCTCGCGGGAGCCGCGGGCCGCAGCCACACCGATGAGCAGCAGGAGACCCGACGCGGCCAGGGCCACCAGCAGGAGTGGCTCGGATCGCCCGACGACCGCGTCCCACTCGATCGACCACGGGACGGTCTCCAGCGGCGGAGCGGCCATCCCCATCGTCGCGCGGACGACCATGCCGGTCCGTGGCGGCAGGTCCGTGCCGGTGAGCATGACCGTGCGAGTGCCGTTGCCCGTGATGCCGCAGGCGCCTGGGTCGGTCGCCGGACCGGCCGAGCACTGGACCTGCACGGCCGCATCGGGCAGCGAGATCGTCAGCCGGGCCCTGTCGATGCGCATCTCCCAGCCCTGGGCCACGACGTTCCAGAGGAAGGCCGAGGCCACCGCTGCGGATGCCTCGCCCGTCGCCGACGCGTACGTCCGGTCACCGCCGGCCTCCGGCGGGGAGATCACGGCGGGGATCGTGTACGTGATGGCATACCGGTGGCTGCCCGGCGACAGGTAGACGTCGGGATCGCCGATCTTCGCCACGAGGAACCGGCGCCCCTCCTGCCAGCTCAGCTCGTACTGCGCGGGCGAGCCGTCCGCCGTGATGCTTTGGATGGTCGGATCGAACCGCACCTGTGGGTCCGCGGGATCGGAGATGTCCCAGTACCGGAAGATCCCGTGCCGATCCGAGGGGAACTGCGCCGTGATGTTCTCGACAGCGCTCAGCGATCCGTCCGCGGCGACCGTGTACGTGGCCTGGTAGTCGGTGATCCGTACGGGATCATCCGCGGCCGCCGACGCTTCGTCGGGGACCAGGCTGGCGGCGATCGGCCAGAGCAGGCCGATGGCGGTGAGCAGGACGAGGAGCAGCCGCCCCAGCTCCCACCCGACCCGCTCCATCAGGCCATCCTCCACGCCCTGCGTCCGTCATTCCAGGGCAGCCGCGCCCGACCGCCGACTGGCCGGGGCACGTCCTCGCGTGACGTACCTTGACAGGGGTCCGGCAGTCGGCCACGGAGGGAGGCAGGACCACCGTGCACTCCCTCGACGTTGTCGCCGAACGGCACCGAGTGCCGTCCGTGTTGCGCGCCCGGCCCTGGGTCGCCCTCGTCGTGGTCCTCGTCGTGGTCGCGGCGGTCCGCGCCCTTGCAGTCCCGCAGATGGTCGACGCGGTCGTCTACCGGATGGGGGCGGCCAGCCTGCTCGCCGGTGAGGACCGTCTCTACGAGCTGACGGCTCCGGGGGCAGGCCTGCCTTTCACCTACCCACCGTTCGCCGCGCTCGTGGCGGTCCCGCTGGCACTCGTGCCCGCACGACTCGACTCGCTGCTGGTCGGGCTGCTGATCCTGGCCTGCCTGGGCCGAGTCGCCTGGCTCGTGCTCCACGCGACGGGGCGCCGGGAGCCGACGGCGATGCTGCTGCTCGGTGCCTGGGCAGCGTGGCTGCTGGAAGAGCCCGGGCGGGCCACGTTCGGCTACGGCCAGGTCAGCACGATCCTGGCGTGGCTGGTGTGCGAGGACCTCCTGGGACGCGGTCGTGGAAGCCGCTGGCAGGGCATCGGCATCGGCATGGCCACGGGGATCAAGCTCGTCCCGGGGGTGGCCGTGCTCCTGCTGCTGTGCGTCGGGAGGTGGCGCGCCGCTGCCGTGGCAACGGCGGCGACACTGGTCACCATTGTCGGGGGCTGGGTGGTCGCCCCGCAGTCGTCACTGGACTTCTGGACGGGAACCGGCTTCCAGCCCGCACGCATCGGCGGCGTGGCCTTCGCGGGGAACCAGTCCATCAACGGGGAGCTCTGGCGCCTGGAGGGCGCGGGCGGCAGCAAGGTGCTGTGGCTCCTCATGGTCGTAGTGGTGCTCGCGGCCTCCGGCTGGCTGGCGCGGCGTCTGTGGCGGGCGGATGACGAGGTCGGGGCCCTGCTGGTGGCGATGCTGGCCGGGCTGCTCTGCTCGCCGATCAGCTGGACCCATCACTGGATCTGGCTGGGTCCGCTGTCGTGGTGGCTCTGGCACCGGTCGGCGGCCGCCGAGCTCCCCTCCGCCCTCCGACTCGCCGGCCGCGCGCTGGCCGTGTCGATCGCCGTTGTGGCGCTGCTCGGCGTGGTCATGCTCGTCCCGCACGGGGGCGGCCTGGAAGGCTCTTGGTCGGCCGGGCAGATGCTCGCCGGCAACGCCTACGTGCTCCTGGCATTCGCCAGCCTCATATGGATGGCCCAGATCCCACCTGGCCACACCGCCGCACAGCTCGAAGGGAGGACGCTTCTGGCGGCCAGCTGACGGACCGGCGGGGCGCGATTGACCGCGACCACGGCGTTGCCCACTGGGGCAGGCCGCCCAGACCGCTGCCACTGAGCGGTCCGCGGACCTCGCGCTGCGATGACCGGCCGCGTGATGGGCGAGGCGATGGCCGGCACCGTGAGCGCCTGCACACCCCGAACGGGTCATCCAGGACCCCCTTGGCCCTGAGCGCCTGACGACCAGGGCCCGTTCAGTGTGTGTGCGTCGGTTCCAGGCGCACCACCAGGGACTTCGACGTCGGCGTCCGACTGACCTCGGCCACGGAGGCCAGCGGAACGAGCACGTTGGCCTCCGGGAAGTAGGTCGCCGCACATCCCTGCGCTGTCGGGTACGGCACGACGGAGAGGTTCGCCAGCCGCCGCTCACCGTCGGGGGCGACGCTGACCACGTCCACCCGGTCCTCCGCGGCCAGGCCAGCACGGGCCATATCGTCGGGGTTCACGAAGACGACATCACGCCGGCCGAGGATGCCGCGGTACCGGTCGTCCAATCCGTAGATGGTCGTGTTGAACTGGTCGTGCGACCGCAGAGTCTGCAGCAGCAGGTGGCCTGGCGGCACGTCGATCACCTCCAGGCGATTCACCGTGAACATCGCCCGGCCGCTGCCGGTGGGGAAGCGCAGGTCGTCGCGCGGTGGGTTCGGCAGGGTCATCGGCCGGGTCGCGCGGCCCTTCTCGTCGCGCACGCGAGCGCCGAACGACTCGAACCCCGCCACGACTCGGGCGATGCGCTCCCGGATCGCGTCGTAGTCCTGGGCGAACCTGCTCCACGGGATGTCCGACTCACCCAGCACGGCTCCCGCGAGCGTGGCGACGATCCACGGCTCGGACCGCAGGCCCTCCCCGGCGGGCGTCATCCGACCTCGGGTGGGCTTCACCCGGCCCATCGAGTCCTCGACCGTGACGAACTGCGCTCGATCGCCGGTCCGATCGACCTCGGTGCGCCCGAGAGTGGGCAGGATCAGAGCCTCACGCCCCGGATGCGTGTGCGTCCGGTTCAGCCGTGTGGAGATCGACACCGTCAGTTCGGCGTTCTCCAGGGCGGCGTACGTGACTGCTGAGTCCGGCGCCGCAGCGGCGAAGTTGCCGCCGAGCCCGACGAACACCCGCGCGCGGCTGTCTCGCAGCGCGGCGATGGCTGCGACCACGTCCAGGCCGTGCTCCACCGGCGGCGCGAAGCCGAACTCGGACTCCAGCGCTTCGAGGAACGCGCGTGGCGGGCGCTCGCTGATGCCCATCGTCCGGTCGCCCTGGACGTTGGAGTGCCCGCGGATCGGGCATGCGCCTGCGCCCGGCCGCCCGATCGCACCGCGCAACAGCAGCATGTTGACGACCTCGCGGATCGTGGCGACCGCGTTGCGGTGCTGGGTCAGCCCCATGGTCCAGCAGGCGATGATCCGCTGGGACCCGGCGACGGCCGCAACCAGCTGCTCGGCCTGGCCGCGGCTCACCCCGGCGGAGGTGAGGAGGGTTTGCGGATCGGTGCCCAGCCATGCGGCCGCCGCGTCGCTGAACCCATCGGTGTGCCCCTCGACGAAGGCCCGGTCCACGGCACCGAGTTCGACGAGGCGCCAGTTCAGGTAGGTGAGCAGTGCGAGGTCGCCGTTGAGCCGGACCTGCAGGTGCTGGTCGGCCAGCACCGTGCCCCGCCCCACGAGGCCGGACGCCCTCTTCGGGTTGCGGAAGCGGACGAGGCCCGCCTCCGGCAGCGGGTTGACCACCACGATGCGCGCGCCCCGGCGCTTGGCCTGCTCGAGGGCGACGAGCATCCGGGGATGGTTGGTGCCCGGATTGGCCCCGAGCACGATGACCAGCTCGGTGTGGTCGCTGAAGTCCTCGAGGGTCACGGTGCCCTTGCCGATGCCCAGGGTCTGGCTCAGGGCCGCGCCGGAGGACTCGTGGCACATGTTCGAGCAGTCCGGCAGGTTGTTGGTGCCCAGCCGCCTGGCGAACAGCTGGTACAGGAAGGCGGCCTCGTTGCTCGTTCGGCCAGAGGTGTAGAAGACCGCCTCGTTCGGTTCCCTGAGGTCGCGCAGGTGGCGTGCCGCGACGCCGATCGCGTCCTCCCAGGAGATGGCGACGTAGTGCGCGGCGCCCGGCGGGCGGTGCAGTGGGTGGGTCAGCCGCCCGGCGGCTTCGAGCCAGTGGTCGCTGCGCGCGGCCAGCTCCGCGATGCTCAGGCGGGCGAACGTGTCGGGGTGGACGTGCTGTCGTGTCGCCTCCCATGCGATCGCCTTGACGCCGTTCTCGCAGAACTCGGCGGCGTGGGGGTTGTCGGGCTCGGGCCACGCGCAGCCGGGGCAGTCGAAGCCGCCGGGCTGGTTGGCCCTCATGAGCAGCTGTGCCGAGCGCACGGGCCCCAGGTGGGCCAGCGCGATGCGTGCGGCGGCCCGGACACCAGCCGGTCCCGCGGCGACGCGGGCGGGTGGACTGCTCGGCTGGGCCTGCGGGGTCACGCCCGGAGCGTAGGCGATGCCCGAGACATCCGGAAGGCGCTCCCATGCACGGATGGGGTGACTTGACGGCCCATGGCGTCCGGCTCCGGTCGGCCTCTCCCCTCGGCCGCGATCCACCGACGTCCCTGCGCCTCGTCGGAATCTGCCACGAAATCCGCGTTCTCGCGACCATCTTGTCGCCGGAACAGCGACTTGCGCTCGGAATCCACGTTTAGACCACCCGCATGACACCCCAAGCGTGGATATTGAGCGCACTTGCGAAGTGTGGTCCCCGGAAGGGCCCCAAAAGGGGGATATCGGGACAGATTCCTGCGGCACTTGTCGCCTGAGGGCCAGCGATCACGGGCTCGATCAGCGATCTCGACGGGCTCGATCAGCGATCTCGACGGGCTCGATCAGCGAAGGATCAGATGCCGCAGTACAGCTCGAACTCGTGCGGGTGCGGGCGCAAGCGGATCGGGTAGTCGTGGTCGGCCACTACCGAGTTTGGCACCTCCGGCAGTGTGTCGGGCACTTGCGGGTTGTCGACGGCCTCGTCCGGCAGGAGTTGGAGAGCTGGAGATGTCCCTGTCGACACGCTCCCGCGGTTCGATCACATTCTTCACTCGTCCCTGTGGATGGGCGGCGCGCCGAATGCTCGTCAGTCATCGGCGGGCCGAGAACCCGTCCACGGCGACGACTTCGCGCACCGGTCAGTCCCACCAGATGTGCCACTGGCGTGAGCGGACCAGTTGCTGGGCATTCACGGGGGACTGGTAGCCGTGGTTGAGGTAGAACCCTTCCTGCAGCCCGCTGTCCGTGGCCAAGCAGAAGACCTCCGCAGCGAGCAGATCGATCTCCGCGTCGTCGGTGGGCGGGGCGGTGACTTGGAACGACGTCCAGGATGGGCGCAGCATGACCGGCACGATCCCGAACCTCTCCTCCCACGACCGGAGCACCCCGGCAAAGATCCCTGGGGTGGCAACGCCATTGGCCACTCCGAAGTCGAGGATCAGCGCCGCGTCCGCAGGTCGACGACACGCGACCAGGGAGAGTCGCTCGGAATGCTCTGGAGCCATGAGCCGACCCAGGGGCTCTCCGGGCAGCCTGGAAGCCCTGGCCAGCGTCTTGGTCGCGGGTAGCCCGAACTCCTCCATCGCCTCGCGGAAATGGTCGGGATGTGCTTCGGGGCTCACGTGGAAGTACGTCCCACGGTCGGGCACGTTTACCCCGTCATAGACATCACGGGGCACGGCGTACGGATCGAGCCAGTCGGGCGTGCCATCCTCCCTCAACGATCCACCATCGCCTGACGGGGTCGATGTCAAGGGCGTTGCACACGGGCCAGAGTCCGGTCCTCGGGAACATGCGCGCACAGCGCAACCAGAGTTCTCCGAGATCACCTCCGACGTCAGAGGCCGATTCCCAGCCGAGGAGCCTGCCGTCCCGGCCATGCACGGCAGCTCCATCGGGCAGTGACAGTCGCGCGAGAACCTCATCCGTGGGCCGGGCGTGGGCCCACAGCTGGGGATCCAAACCCTCGGGTCGAGTCTCGTGCCAGCCGGTCGCTGGCGGCGCATCCACGGCCACACATTCATCTATGCCCATGGCGAGAACGCTGACGAGGACCCCTGACAGAATCCGGAGGTCGTCGGAGATCCATGACTCGGCCGATCTGGGAGCCGGTCTCTTGCTCAGCCAACGTGGAGACCACAGCCCTTCGACCTCCTCAAGCGGCCCGTATGCCGGGATGTGAGCAGACGACCGGTCACCGGCTCAGCGCCAGACCACTGGGTTCCCGGTCTCGACCGAGGCGGTGAACAGCCGTTGGAGGGTCGTCAGCCGCCAATGGAGCTCGGCCACCATCACTTTCCGCTCACCGATGAAGAACGTCCGCGGATTGTGGATCAGGTACCCGTGCTCCGCATCCCAGTAGCTGCCGTTCGGCCAGCGCAGCCGCGTGCTCACTCCGATGGACTGCACGGTGACCTCTTCGCCGTTCTCGGCGTTGCCGGAGGTCACGGCTCGGAGTAGTCGGTGGGTCCCCATTTCAGCTTCTGGCCACCTTCATTCATCACGATCTGATCGAGCGGGATCGGAGGCTCGCTGGTGCGGCCCTCCCGGTCGCACGTGCACGCCACGAAGGCGTCAAGACCCATGCACGGGAGTGTGGGTCGGGGGGCCTGGTGGATCTCTGAACCCAGCTCCCATAGCCGAGCTGGCGAGCCTTGCCTGAGGCGGCGTGCGTGGCCTGACGCGCTACTCCCGACGGACTCCGACGGCCCCCAATGTCACAGCCCCACCTTGCCTCCGTGACAGTTCGCCAGGGGCGGGCCGGGCTTGCAGAAGGAGCAGTTCGTGAAGGTCTCTCCCTACCACTCGGCCAACCCGACGGACCCCGACGTCCATCACGACCACGGGGACTGCCAAAGCGGACAGCAGATCCCGCCCTGGAGTCGTGCCTCGGGAACGGGCGGCCATCCGGGCTGCAACCCTTGCGTCGCCATGGGCTGACGCAGACCACGTCCCATCTGTCACAGCGCGATGGGCGCGGGGCTTGGCGTGCAACGCCTGCTGCGGGGCCTGCGCAATCCTCGGAAGAGGCGCAGCGACGCACGTGGCCCCCGACCTGCACCCAAGCAGGTCGGGGGCCAGCTCAGGCTGTGCCGACGGTCAGATGTCGTAGTACAGCTCGAACCTGCGTCGAAAAGGGCCTCTGACTAGGCATCG
>CAZWXF010000106.1:0-2476 GCA_964638055.1 uncultured Bifidobacteriaceae bacterium
AGGCGCGGGTCGATGTGGCTGTAGAGCTCCTCGTTGACCTTCAGCGCCGAGGCGTGCAGGCCGGCCTTGTGGGCGAAGCTGGAGACCCCGACGTAGGCCTGATGGGTGTCCGGCGGCAGGTTGGCGATGTCGGCCAGCGCGTGGCTGATCCGCTTGGCCTCGCGCAGGTTCCCCTCGGGCAGGGCGCGGATGCCCAGCTTGAGCTCCAGGGAGGCGACCACGGAGAACAGGTCGGCATTGCCGGTCCGCTCGCCGTAGCCGTTGGCGGTGCACTGGACGTGGGTGACGCCGGCCTCGACGGCGGCCAGGGTGTTGGCGACCGCGCACGAGGTGTCGTCCTGGCAGTGGATGCCCAGGCGAACCCCGGAGCGCGCCAGCACGTCGGTGACGATCCGGTGGATGCCCAGGGGCAGCATGCCGCCGTTGGTGTCACACAGGACGCCCACGCTGGCGCCGGCGTCGAAGGCCGTCTGCAGCAGGGTCACCCCGTAGTCGGGGTCGTGCTTGTAGCCGTCGAAGAAGTGCTCGCAGTCGACGAACACCCGCCGGCCGTGGCCGACCAGGAACTCCACGGTGTCGTGCACCATCGCGAGGTTCTCCTCGTTCGAGGTGCGCAGCGCCTCCTTGACGTGGCGCACGTCGCTCTTGGCGACCAGGCAGACGACCGGGGCCTGCGAGTCGAGCAGGGCACGCACCTGGGGATCGTCGCCGGCCCGCAGGCGCGGCTTGCGCGTGGCGCCGAAGGCCACCAGCTGGGCGTTGCGAAGGGGGAGCTCGCCGGCCGCGGCGCGCGCGAAGAACTCCGTGTCCTTGGGCATCGCCCCCGGCCAGCCGCCCTCGATGAAGCCGACGCCGAGCTCGTCGAGAAGCCGGGCCACGGCCAGCTTGTCGCTGACCGAGTACGAGATGCCCTCACGCTGGGCCCCGTCGCGAAGCGTCGTGTCGAACACGTGGAAGTCGTCGCGATCCATGTCCCTCTCCAACAGAAAACCCCCTCGCCACAGGCGTAGGGGGTTGGCGCGCTCGGTCTGGGTTCAGACGCGGGCGCGCTTGCCAATGATGATCGCAGTCGCGGTCATGCCGTGAATCGTCGCACGCCCCGCACCGATCGGCCAACTCGGAGGACGCAAGCGGAGCACGCGGCCGGCGCGAGGACGCTCAGGAGACGACGTGGACCCAGCCGAACGGGTCCTCGGCGCGCCCTGTCTGGATGTCCAGCAGGGCCTGGCGCAGTCGGGTGGTGATCGGGCCGGGCTGGCCGTCCGCGACCGTCCATGAGGCGGCCTCGGACTTCACCGAGCCCACCGGCGTGACGACGGCCGCGGTGCCACACGCGAACACCTCGGAGATCTCCCCCGATGCATTCCCGGCCTGCCACTGCTCGGTGTTGATCCGCTCCTCGCTGGCAGGGATGCCCAGGTGCCGGGCCAGCCGCAGCAGGGAGTCGCGGGTGATGCCGGGCAGCAGGGCACCGGTGAGCGCCGGCGTGACCAGTCGGGCGTCCTGGCCGCGCCCGAGCACGAAGAACAGGTTCATCCCGCCCATCTCCTCGACCCATCGGTGCTCGGCGGCGTCGAGCCACACGACCTGGTCGCAACCCATCTCGGCGGCGTGAGCCTGGGCGATGAGCGATGCCGCGTAGTTCCCCGAGCACTTGGCCTCGCCGGTGCCGCCGGGCGCGGCCCGGACGAACTCGGTGGACAGCCACACGCTCACCGGCTTCACCCCGCGGGGGAAGTAGGCGCCGGCCGGCGAGGCCAGCAGCAGGTACGTGTAGGCGTTCGCAGGGCGCACGCCCAGGCCGACCTCGGTGGCGAACTGGAACGGGCGCAGGTACAGCGACTTCTCCGGGTCCGCCGGGACCCATTCCGCGTCGGCCCGGACGAGCGCCTCGACCGAGCCGAGGAACAGGTCCTCGGGCAGGGGGGCCATGGCCAGACGGGTGGCGCTGCGCGCGAACCGCTTCGCGTTGGCCTCGGGCCGGAAGGTCGCGACCGTCCCGTCGGCATGCCGGTAGGCCTTGAGTCCCTCGAAGATCGACTGGCCGTAGTGGATGAACATGCTCGCCGGGTCGAGCTCGAGGGTCGTGTGGTCGAGCAGCTCGACCTCGCTCCACCCTTCGTGCTCGGTCCATGTCGCGTGGGCCACGTGATCGGTGAAGTACCGACCGAACCCGGGATCGACCAGGATCGCCTCGCGCTGCGGGGTCGAGCGCGCGCTGCCGCTGCTGCGATCTGCCACCTTGGCCGCGATCCGGTCGGTCGCCGGGTACAGCTCCTCGCCGGACGCCTGGATCTCGGCGGAGGAACGGAAGGCGGGGGCGTCACGTCCAGTCATGGGGGCAGTATCCCCGATCCGCGACCCGCGTGGGAGCGGCGTGGGCTTGGTCTCGACGGGCTCGACCGGCGCGAGCATGGTCCCGCTGGTCGAGCCTGTCGAGACCAGGACCAGGCCCGTCGGTCGAGCGTGTCGAGAC
>CAZWXF010000106.1:2576-8701 GCA_964638055.1 uncultured Bifidobacteriaceae bacterium
CGTGGTGTGGGCGGCTTGGTCTCGACAGGCTCGACCGGCGCGGGCCTGGCGTCAGGAGACCAGCTCGGCCAGCGCATCGCCGATCTGGCTCGTGCTGCGCGGAGTCGTGCCCCGGCTCCCCAGGTCTGCGGCAACCGCGGCCTCCACCCGATCCGCTGCCCCCTGATGCCCGAGATGTGACAGCAGCATGGCCACGCTGAGCACGGTCGCCGTGGGGTCGGCCTTGCCCTGCCCGGCGATGTCGGGAGCAGATCCGTGCACCGGCTCGAACATGCTCGGGTTGCGGTGGCTCGGGTCGATGTTGCCGCTGGCCGCCAGGCCGATCCCGCCGGCGATCGCCGCGCCGATGTCGGTGAGGATGTCGCCGAAGAGGTTGTCGGTGACCAGCACGTCGAAGCGCTCGGGCTGGGTCAGGAAGAACATCGCCGCGGCGTCCACGTGCACGTAGTCGGTCGTGACGTCGGGGAACTCCGCGGCGACCTCGCCGAAGGCACGCTGCCACAGGTCCCCCGCGTGCACCAGGACGTTGGTCTTGTGGACCAGGGTCACCTTCCCGCGGCGCCGCCGGGCACGGGCGAAGGCATCCCGGATGATCCGCTCCACCCCGAATCGCGTGTTCAGGCTCTCCTCCGTGGCCACCTCATGCGGCGTGCCTCGGCGCAGCGTTCCCCCGGAGCCGACGTAGGGCCCCTCGGTGCCCTCGCGGCACACGACCATGTCGATGTCCGCCGGGCCCTTGCCGGCCAGCGGCGTGGCCACGCCCGGGAAGAGCCTCACGGGCCGCAGGTTCACGTGGTGGTCCAGCTCGAAGCGCAGAGGCAGCAGCACACCACGCTCCAGCACTCCGGGCGGCACGCTCGGGTCACCGATCGCGCCCAGCAGGATCGCGTCCTGTCCGCGGAGCTCGGCGAGCACCGAGGCGGGAAGAGTCTCTCCCGTCCGGTTGTACAGGCGGGCACCCAGGTCGTAGTCGCGCGTCTCGAAGGTGACCCCTGCGCTGGGCGCTACCGCCGAGAGCACCTTGAGCCCTTCGGCCACGACCTCGGTCCCGATCCCGTCGCCCGGGATGACCGCGAGCCGGATGCTGCTGGATGCCTGATCGACCACAGCAGAACCCTACGGGCCTGGGATGGCTGCCCGCGGCCCCTGGTCCCGACATTGGACAGAGCGATGACCGGTGGCGGATCGGCGAGTGACGTCGGTCGAGGCTACGGCAGGGACAGAGGCTACGGCAGGGACAGAAGTGCTGGTGACTGGCTCCCGAGTCAGGCGGGGTCGACCCCTCGGATCATCGAGGCCGCCTCGTCCGCGCTCAGATCCGTCGCCTGGAGGAGGTCGGACGACATCAGGCGAACCTGAGCCACCATCGGGGCGGTGAACAGGCCTTCGTCCCTTCGGGCCTCCGTCGCGAGACGTACCGCCTCGATGATCCCGTCCCGGATCGCAGCCGGGGTGCCTCCGGAGAGCACCGGCCCGATCTCGAGCACCGCCGAGGCCAGCCGGTCCACAGCCTGCGGGACGGCAGGGCTCACGGCCTCGCCGCGGTCGATCGCCACCGCGGCCTGTCGGGCCAGAACGCGAGCGTTGCGGATCGCGTTGTCGATGTGGACGCCAGCGAGCGCGTAGGTGACGAGGACCTGCCGCTGGCCCCAGTACCAGGGAGCGATGCGCACCGACTCGCGAGTTGCGTCCAGGGCGGATTGGAAGGCAGTGAGCCCGGCACCGGTGGCTCGCAGCCCAGCCAGTGCATCTGCCGCCTCCTCGGCATCCCTGACGCCGAGCGCGTGTGCGACATGAGCGAGGCCGTCAGCCAGCGCAGCCAGGAGTGGCTCTGTGGCCTCCCGGGTGTGTCTGCTGGGATCGATGGGTAGCACCAGGCCGGAGACCAGCAGACCGATTCCGCCACCGATCAGGGCGTCGGAGAACCGACCGGTGTTCCACGGTTCCTCGGCTGTGGGCGGGGTCAACGTGGCGATCAGGATGGCCGCCGAAGTCGACTGCATGATGAGGATCGGGCCGCCACCCAGGAGCAGGGCGCCGACGATCGCGAGGGCCACGACCAGGCCCACCTGCCATGCGCCTGCGCCGATTCGAGCGATCAGGAGATCAGCCAGCAGGATGCCGACTGCGTTGCCGACGACGAGCTCGGCGCTGCGGCGCATCCGGCTGCCCAGCGAGATGGCCAGGGTCGCGACGGCGGCGATCGGCGCGAAGAAGGGCTCCTGGTGACCCACGAGGCTGGCAGCCAGGTACGCCAACCAGGCCGCCACCGTCGCCTGCAGGATGATCCGCCAGGACGATTGAACCAGGAGCAGCCCGGTGGCCAGGAGGGCTCCCGCACGGGCCGGAGCCGCCCGGACGCGCTGCTGCACGGTTCGTGGCTCCATGGTCGGTCACGGTAGTGTCCCGCCCCCAGCCACTCCCGCTCGCGGCCGGCATCAGGCTGCCAGGAGACGTGATGCTATGATGCCTGGATGCGCACCACTGTGACCCTTGATCCGGACACCGAAGCGATGGTCCGCAACCGGATGCGGGAGCGGGGGGAACCCTTCAAGGTTGCGCTCAACGCACTGATCCGCGAGGGCGGCACAACTCGTCGACCCTTCCGGACTGCGACGGCGTCGATGGGCCGCAGCGCCATCAACCTCGACCGGGCCACCGCGATCTCGGCGGAGATCGAGGATGAGGATGCGATACGGCGGATGAGGTCCGCGTCCTGATGGCGCTGGTCGACGCCAACGTCCTGCTCTACGCAGTGAACACCGACGCCCATCACCACGAGGGGGCACGCCGCTGGTTGGACGAAGCCCTTTCGGGGGACTCCCCCGTGCATTTCGCGTGGCTACCCCTCCTGGCCTTCGTCCGACTCGCAACGCGAGAAGGCCTGTTCCCGCGGCCGCTGACTGTCGACAACGCCTTCGACCGGGTGGACGCCTGGCTGTCCCAGCCCACCGCCCTGCTGGTCTCCCCCGGGCTGGGGCACTCGGGGCTGATGCGCCGCCTGCTCGCGACGACGGGATCGAGTGGGAACCTCGTCAACGACGCCCACCTCGCCGCGCTGGCGATCGAGAACCGCTGCGCTGTCGCTTCGTTCGACCGGGACTTCGGGCGCTTCCCGGGCGTCGAGTGGTTCGCACCCGCCGGGGCACCTTGACGGCGATGTCGTCGCGAATCGGGACGCTGACGCAGAGTCACCCGCCTGCGACTATCCCTCACTGCCCTGGGTCGCGGCCCGTGAGGAGCCGCAGGCAACCGGCACGGCGCACTCAACGAGGACCTGGTGCGCGCCGTCCCACGCCGCTGCGTACGGCCTTGCGCGGAGTGGTCGTCCTGCGGCCCGCTGGGGTATGGTCTGGGTGCTACGTCTTCCGTGCGCCTGCTTGTTGTGCGCCGCGGAGGGGCCTGATCCAGACCGGCTCCACTGTCGCGGGTGATCGAGCGCGCCGGTAGGTGACCGAGGTCCCCACCCCCCGAACCGGAAGTTGGGCAGTACTTCGGATCAGGAGTCCTGGGGTCGGGTCCAGCCAGCGGTCCGTTGCCCTGCGGTGAGTCAAGCCGGTGCCTCTACCTGCCGATCCAGTGCTCCGGCTCCGGGGTCTGGTGATCGCGAGGGTCATCGCCTACGAAGGGGAAGGAGCGCGACAGCAAGGCACGCCGGGGCGAACGCGGCTGCACCGAGCACGCCGGACGACCAGTTGCGCAGCGAATGAATCCACTGACCGTTGGATTCTGTTGACCCGGACAAGGTGTTGAGGTCCACGGCGGCGGCCAGCGCGTTGTGCGCCCAGAAACTGGGCACCAGGTACTGGGTCCATTGCAGCATCCCTTCGAACCGCAGCGTGATGGCGCCAGAGAGCACGATGAGGATCATGGTGGCTAGCACGAGGATCGGCATCGACTGGTCCGCCGACCTGAGCAGTGCCGATGCCATGAGCCCGAGCGCCACCGAGGCGAGACCGAGCACCAAGCACGGTATGAGCACGTCGACGATGGGGTGAACCAGCGCATCGTCGCCCAACGAGCGGCCGACCATCGTGACGGCGAAGAACACGCTGGTCTGATATATCGACACCACACACAGCAGCAGGGACTTCGAAGCGAGGTAGGCGCCGGGAGGCAGGCCGACGGAGCGTTCTCGCTCGTAGATCACTCGCTCCTTGACGATCTCTTGGATGGCTGAGGCGATGCCCATGAACGTGGTGCCGAGAACCAGAATGAGGAGCATCACCGAGGCGCCTGGATTCACCGGAATCCCCGGCGTGTATGGGTTCGACGACCCGCCAAGGCCTTCGGAGGTTCCTACCACGAGGCCCAACACGCCCAGCAGGAGCGGCAGGAGGAGCAACAGCAGCAGCAGGGAGCGATCCGAGGCGACGACGCGGGCGTAGCGATTCGTGAGGGTGAGGAATTGTCGCCATGCCGGTCGGGCTGGAGGGTTCGGCAGTTGCCGCCGCTCTACCCGCAGTCCGCTCAGGCTCACCGGGACGGGTCGCTCGTCGGCGTGTTCTTGGCCGAGCTTCCGGAACATCTCGGCGAATCCGTCGACCCCGAACGCTGCCGGAGCTTCCAAGGGGGGGCCGAAGTAGGCACAGGTGCCGCCTTCTGCCATGACCAGCAGGACGTCGCATACGTCAAGATTCGCCACGCTATGGGTGACGACGAAAACGACGCGATCGTCATCGGCCAGGGTGCGCAGCAACTCCATCACGGTACGGTCCAACCCGGGGTCCAGGCCGCTGGTCGGCTCGTCGAGGAATAGCAGCGTCGGTTTGGTCAGTAGCTCCAGTGCGACGCTGGCCCGCTTGCGCTGCCCCCCCGACAGCCTGTCGATGCGCAGGTCGGCGCGCTGCTCCAGGTCCAGCTGGCGCAGCACATCGTCGACTCGCTCGTCGAGTTCACTCTGGCTGACGTCGCTCCCGAATCGCAGCCGCCCGGCGAAGCGCAGCGCCGCCCTCGGAGTCAGCTGAGTGTGGATCAGGTCCTGCTGCGGGACCAGCCCGACCTGGCGGCGCATCTGTTCGTAGTTGACGTACAGGTCGGTGCCGAACACGTCCACGCTGCCGGTTGTCGCCGGTCGCATGCCGGTCAGGGCATTGAGCAGGGTCGACTTGCCGGCGCCGCTGGGGCCGACCACGGCGACCAGCGATCGAGCGGGCACGCTGAACGAGACGTCGTCGAGGATCTTGACACCACTGTCGGTGACGAACGTGAGCCCCTGAGCGCGGAATCCGACCGCCGGCAGCGAGCGCATCAGCACCAGCGCCCCGTCCTGCACCAGCAGGGAGGTCGCCCCCAGCGTAAGGACATCGCCCTCACCGAGGGCCCCCTCAACCGTTGCCGAGCCATTGACATACGTGCCCAGCGCCGACCCCATGTCCCTGACCTTCCACACGGTGCCGTATGGGGCCACCTCGCAGTGGTGCCGAGACACCAGCAGGTCCGTCAGCCTGAAGTCGGCATCGCCACCCCGCCCGATCAGCAGGCGGCCCCCGGACGGAAGCTGATGCGACGCAGAACCGCTCGGCAGTTGCACGACATCCGCGCCCCGACTGTCTGCGAACGGGTGTGCACCCACCCACGCCTGCACGTCCGGCCCCTCTGCGCCCAGGCTGAGCGTCGTGACCTGCTCGCCGAGGCGCAGCGGCTGGTCAAGTCGCCGAGCACCAACGAACGTCCCGTAGCTGGACCCATCGTCGCGGTACTCCCAGGCACCCTCGACGAAAGACATCCACCCATGGATCCGGGACACCTGCGCCGCGGGCAACCGGACGTCACAGCCGGCCGATCTCCCCACGCTCACCGGCGATACTTCAGTAGTGAACATGTGAACCTGCCCCCCCAAGGAGACATGCAGGAGGTTCGGGTCTCCCCCATCGACACCCCGCTGAGCAGCCATCCCAGGATCTTCCCGCACGCCATACCAATTCGGGGGACTGGCAGTGCTTATCGGCTGCCGTTGAGAGTGGTGGTGATCGCGTTGGACGCCTCCGTCGTGGCGTCGGCAATGGTGGACATCCCGGAGAAGATCTTGACCAGCATGTCCTGCAGAATCGCAGAACTCTCCACGTTTGCCCAGTTCGGGCTCACCGGCGTGAAGCGGGAGTTCTTGGACGCCTCGTCGGCGA
>CAZWXF010000107.1:0-8646 GCA_964638055.1 uncultured Bifidobacteriaceae bacterium
ATCTGGTGGGTCCGGGCGAAGTGCTGCCACGGATCCTCCTGCGTCGCCTTGAGCGACAGCGAGACACGCTCGCGGTCCATGTCGACGTCGAGGACCTCGACCTTGACCTCGTCGCCGACCGTGACGACCTCGCTCGGATGGTCGATGTGCTTCCAGGACAGCTCGGAGACGTGGACCAGGCCGTCGACCCCGCCGAGGTCGACGAAAGCACCGAAGTTGACGATGGACGAGACCACGCCGGAGCGGATCTGACCGCGCTGCAGCTGGTTGAGGAAGTTGGTCCGCACCTCGGACTGTGTCTGCTCCAACCACGCGCGCCGGGACAGGACCACGTTGTTGCGGTTCTTGTCCAACTCGATGATCTTCGCCTCGATCTCCCGGCCGACGTAGGGCTGGAGGTCACGTACGCGGCGCATCTCGACCAGGGACGCGGGCAGGAAGCCGCGCAGCCCGATGTCGAGGATCAGGCCACCCTTGACCACCTCGATCACCTTGCCTGTGACGACGCCGTCCTCCTCCTTGATCTTCTCGATCGTGCCCCACGCGCGCTCGTACTGCGCGCGCTTCTTGGACAGGATCAGGCGGCCCTCCTTGTCCTCCTTCTGCAGGACCAGGGCCTCGACCTCGTCGCCGACGGAGACGACATCATGGGGATCGACGTCGTGCTTGATGGTGAGCTCGCGGGAGGGGATGACGCCTTCGGTCTTGTAACCGATGTCGAGCAGGACCTCGTCCCGGTCGACCTTGACGATGATCCCCTCGACGATGTCACCATCATCGAAGTTCTTGATGGTCGCGTCGATGGCGGCGAGGAAGTCCTCGGTGCTGCCGATGTCGTTGATCGCGACCTGGGTGGGGTTGGTGGTGGGGGTGATGGTCATTGAGTGGTTTCTGTCCGATGGTCGATGGTTTCTGGACCGTGCTGTCCGCACCGTGGACCTGTTCACCCGCCGAGGCCGGTGACGGTGGTGACCGGATACGACATGCGGCACATCCGCCCGTCCGTGAGGACATGAGCAGGCCCGTAGCGCCCTGACAGGATACCCCACGTGCTCGCGACGCTGCCATGGCCGGGGCCTGGTGAGGACCCCCAGGAGCCCTTCGAGGAAGGGTCCTCCGGCATCTCCGCCCTCGATCCCGGCGAGGCCGAGCCAGCGGCCCGGAGGCACTGGGACGCCGCCGCCGACGAGTACCAGCAGGAGCACGGCCGCTTCCTGGCCGGCTTCGTCTGGTGTCCGGAGGGACTGCGCGAGGAGGACGCCGGCCTGCTCGGGCCCGCCTCCGCGCTGTCGGGCCAGCGCATCCTCGAGGTGGGCTGCGGCGCGGCGCAGTGCTCGACGTGGCTGCGCGACCGAGGCGTCCTGCCGGTCGGGCTGGACCTGTCCCTGGGACAGCTGCGACATGCCCGGCGCGTGTCGCCGAACGTGCCGGTGGTCCTGGGGACGGCCACGGCGCTGCCCTTCACCGCCGGGACCTTCGACCAGGCCTTCTCGGCGTTCGGCGCCGTGCAGTTCGCGGCGGACCTCCCCCGCCTGCTCGCGCAGGTGCATCGGGTCCTCGTGCCGGGCGGGCGTTGGACCTTCTCGGTGACGCACCCGATCCGGTGGGCCTTCCCCGATCAGCCCGGGCCCGAGGGACTGGTCGCCTCCGGCTGGTACTTCGACCGGACCCCGTACGTCGAGCGGGACGGCACGTGGCACGCGAGCTACGCCGAGTACCACCGCACCCTCGGCGACTACGTCCGGGCTGTGCGCGCCGCGGGCTTCTCCGTCGAGGACGCGGTGGAGCCTGAGTGGCCGGGCTGGAACGAGCAGGTCTGGGGCGGGTGGAGCCCGCTTCGGGGAGCCCACCTGCCGGGCACCCTGATCCTGAGCTGCCGCAGAGCCGAAGGGAACCGGGCGTCCCGTTAGCCGGCGATCGCTGACTCGGCGAACGGGAGGGGCGGGCTGCCTCGTTGTCGGTGGGTCGCACTCGACGATGTCTGGCACGGCCACGGCGGACCACAAGGCATAGCGTGGCGACATGGCTGAGCGCTTTCACCCCTGGGGCACGCTGCCAGCGTCGGCGCCTTTCGCCGCGCAGCCGACAGCCCGTGCCGCACTTGCGTTCAACGAGCGGGACTTCACCTGGGCCCGGCGGGGTTCCCGGGCCAACGACCCTGACCAGGAGCCGGTGGGCGACTCCTCCGGCGGCTGAGGGGTCCTGGCGATGGGTCCCGCGGTCGTCACGTTCGCTGTCCTGGTCGTGGCCTTCGCCGCGTTCGCCCACCATCTGGGCCGGTGGAACATCACCGCCCCGATCGTGTTCGTCGTCGCGGGCGCCGTCCTTGGCCTCACGATCGAGCCGCCCCGGGCCACCGAAGTGCTGTGGGTGAAGGTCGTCGCCGAGATCACCCTCGCCCTCGTCCTGTTCCACGACGCCGCCCAGGTCCGACCCCGGGACATCGCCTCCGAACGCAACCTGGCGGGGAGGTTGCTCCTGGTGGGCTTCCCACTGACCATCCTCGGCGGGTTCCTGCTCGCGCGGGCGTTGTTCCCCGATCAGCCCGTCATGCTCAGCCTGATGGTGGCTGCCGCGCTGGCGGCCACCGACGCCGGGCTCGGCGCGCCGACCGTCCTCAACCCGGTCGTGCCCATCCGGATCAGACGAACGCTCAACATCGAGAGCGGGCTCAACGACGGACTGGCCACCCCGATCGCCCTGTTCGCCATCGCCGCCCTGGCCGGGTCGGAGGGGCTGAGCCCCGGGCACGGCCTGGCCGCAGCCGCAGGGGAGCTCATCCTCGGCATCCTGGTCGGAGCGCTCGTCGGAGCTGCCGCAGCAGTCCTGCTCGGCTGGTCCCGCAGCCACGACTGGAGCACCTCGGAGACCCGTGCCCTGGGCATCGTCGCGGTGCCCGTGATCGCGTACGGCGGGGCAGAGCTCGTCCACGGCAATGGCTTCGTCGCCGCGTTCATCGCCGGCACCGCGCTGACCGGAGCGGGGCGGTGGCTGGCCGAGGAGCACTCCGCGCTGCACCTCACTGAGATCCTCTCCGGACCGCTCGGGTTCGCCGTCTGGGGCGCCTTCGGCCTCGTGGCCGTGCCGCGCATCGGCGAGTTCGTCGGATGGCGCGAGGTCGCATACGCCCTGCTCTCACTGACCGTGCTGCGCATGCTGCCTGTTGCGCTGTCCCTGCTGGGCACCGGCCTGCGGGCCCCCACCGTCCTGTTCCTCGGGTGGTTCGGCCCCCGCGGGCTGGTCTCCGTCGTGTTCGCCCTCATCGCCGTCGAGACCCTCCACGTCGACGACTCCCTGCGCGCGACCCTGTCGATCATCACGCTCACCGTCACGCTGAGCGTGCTGGCCCACGGGATCTCCGCGGACCCGCTCGCTCGACGCTACGGCCGCTGGGTGAGCTCGGCCCGCCCCTCCGCCGAGACCAGCACAGCCGATACGGGCACGTTCACCCCCCAGCCGCGGGGATCGATCATGCACGGCGCCGAGCCACCCGACTGATCCTCCGACGGACGCTCCACCCTGCCGGGCAGTGCCCCCGCGCGCGTTTCGCACCGGGGCCGGGAGAGAGACGACCCCTGTGGTCCTGGTCTCGACAAGCTCGACCGACGGACCACGCGCCGGTCGAGCCCGTCGAGACCACGCGCCGGTCGAGCCCGTCGAGACCAAGCCGTCGGGACCACGCCAGGACCTGGTCTCGACACGCCCGACCGACGGACCACGCCGACTAGTGCGCGGCCTCCTGCCAGGACTTCCCCAGGCCGATCGAGACGTCGAGCGGGACCGAGAGGGCGACAGCTCCTGACATCGCCCCTCGGACGAGGGCGGCCACCTCGTCGACCTCCCCCACCGCGACCTCCAGCACGAGCTCGTCGTGGACCTGCAGCAGCACGCGCGAGCGCAGACCATGCTCGGCCAGCGCCCGGTCGGCCCGCAGCATCGCAACCTTGATGATGTCCGCGGCCGAGCCCTGGATGGGGGCGTTGAGAGCCATCCGCTCGGCCATCTCCCGGCGTGCCCGGATGTCCGAGCCGAGGTCGGGCAGGTACCGGCGACGGCCCAGCAGCGTCTCGGTGTAGCCCGTCGCCCGGGCCTGCTCGACGACGCCGGCGAGGTAGTCGCGCACCCCGCCGAAGCGCTGGAAGTACTCGTCCATGAGCCGGCGGGCCTCCCCGGTCTCGATCCCCAGCTGCTGGCTCAGCCCGAAGGCGGAAAGGCCGTATGCCAGCCCGTAGGACATGGCCTTGATCCGTCGGCGCATCTCGGCGTCGACCGAGCCCGGGGGAACGGCGAACACCTGCGAGGCCACTGTCGTGTGCAGGTCCTCCCCCGAGTGGAACGCCGCTATGAGGCCGGGGTCCTGGCACAGGTGCGCCATGATTCGCATCTCGATCTGCGAGTAGTCGGCCGTCATCAGGGTGCCGAATCCCTCGCCGACGATGAAGGCGCCGCGGATCTCACGGCCGGCCTCGGTGCGGACGGGGATGTTCTGCAGGTTCGGGTCGGTGCTGGAGAGCCGCCCCGTGGCGGCCACGGTCTGGTTGAACGTCGTGTGCACCCGATGATCGGCGTCAGCCAGGGGGATGAGGCCGGCCACTGTCTGGCGCAGGCGCGCGACGTCGCGGAAGCGCAGCAGTGCCTCCAGCAAGGGGTGTCCGGTGGTCGCGAACAGCCCGGCCAGGGCGTCGGCGTCGGTGGTGTACCCCGTCTTGATGCGCTTGGTCCGCGGCAGGTTCATCTCGTCGAAGAGGATCTCCTGCAGCTGCTTGGGCGAGCCCAGGTTGAACTCCCGGCCCACGATGTCGTGGGCGTCCTGCTGCGCCGCCAGGACCTCGCGCGCGAACTGTGCCTCGAGCTCGACGAGGCGCGCAAGGTCCACTGCGATCCCGGCTCGCTCCATCGAGACCAGCAGCTGGACCAGCGGCAGCTCGACCTCGTCCAGGAGGCGCCCCCCACCACGCGCGGCGACCTCGGTCCTCAGGACCTCGTGCAGCTCGAGGGTGGCCCTGGCCTGGATGCCCAGGCCCTGCAGCGCCTCGGCCTCGGCCGTCCCGCCCAGGCTGAGCTGGCCGTCGGGCTGGGCGACGGTGGGCAGGTCGCGGTGCAGGAACCGGGGTGCGAGGTCGGCCAGCTCGAAGGTCCGCTGGCCGGGAAGGACGATGTATGCCGACAGCGCGGTGTCCCCGACCAGGCCGGCAACCGGCCATCCGTGGGCGGCCAGGGCGAGCAGCGGTCCGTTGGCGTCGTGGAGGACCTTGCCCGCGGCCGGGTCGACCAGCCACCGGGCCCACGCCTCCCGGTCGGCCTCGTCGATGTCGGCCAGGTCGAAGGCCGCGGTGCGGTCCGCCGAGTCGGCCAGCGCGACTGAGTCGACCCGCCCGGTCCCGGCACCCCATCGCCCGGTCACCGCGATCCCCACGGGCGTGCCCGCTGATGCAAGCCACGCCCCGAGCTGTCCGGGAGCGGGGACCTCGACCTCGGGTGCCGGTGTCGGCTCCCCGGTCGGCGCGGCGTCGTCGGGCAGTGTCTCGAAGAGCCGCTCGCGCAGCACGCGGAACTGCAGGGCGTCGAAGACCTCGTGGACGGCGGCGCGATCGAACTGCTGCCGGGCGAGGTCGGCCACCCCGACCGGCAGCGGAACCTGGTCGACGAGCTCGGTCAGGGACCTGTTCGTCTCCACCTGACCGATGTGGTCCCTCAGCGCCTGGCCCACCCGGCCTGGGACGGCGTCGGCGTGGCGGATCAGCTCGCCGAGGCTGCCGTACTGGGTGATCCACTTGATCGCGGTCTTCTCCCCCACCGACGGAATGGCCGGCAGGTTGTCGCTGGGGTCACCGCGCAGGGCGGCGAAGTCCGGGTACTGCGTAGCGGTGAGCCCGTACTTCTCCAGCAGCGCCGCTGGGTCGATCCGAGCCAGGTCGGAGACTCCCCGACGCGGGTACAGCACGGTGGTCGCATCATCCACGAGCTGGAAGGCGTCCCGGTCCCCGGTGATGATGCGCACCTCCAGGCCCTCCCGGACGGCCTGGCGCGCCAGCGTCGCGATGATGTCGTCGGCCTCGTAGCCGTCGACCAACAGCGCCTGGATTCGCAGGGCGCCGAGCACGTCGCGGATCAGGTCGATCTGCCCGCGGAAGGCCTCGGGCGAGGTGCTCCTGTTGGCCTTGTACTGGGGGTACTGCTCACTGCGGAACGTCTGGCGGGAGACGTCGAAAGCCACGGCGACGTGGGTCGGGACCTCGTCGCGCAGGGCGTTGATGAGCATGGCCGTGAACCCGTAGACAGCGTTCGTCGCCTGGCCGGTGGTGGTCGAGAAGTTCTCCACGGGCAGGGCATGGAAGGCCCGATAGGCCAGGGAGTGGCCGTCCAGGAGCAGGAGCCGGTCGCGGGCCGGGGTCGGGTCGGTCACCTGACGATCCTAGGCTTGGCGGCCATGTCGACCCCCTCAGGCTCACCCCTGCCCACCGATCCCGCCGAGCTGACCGCGCTGGTCCATCGGCTCAGCGACGGCACGCTGGCAGACCGCATGGGCATGGAGTGGCTGGAGGTGGGCGCCGAACGGACGGTCGCCCGGATTCCCGTGGCGGGCAACACGCAACCGATGGGACTCCTGCATGGCGGCGCCTCGGCGGCCCTGGCAGAGACGATCGGCAGCTTCGCCGCGCTGCTGGCCGCAGGCGACGGGCGGGTCAGCCTCGGCGTGGAGCTGAGCTGCACCCACCACCGCAGCGTCCGCGAGGGACATGTCACCGGAACCGCCACGCCGCTGAGCGTCAGCCGTTCGGTGGCCACCTACGCCATCAGCATCACCGACGACTCGGGCGCCCTCGTCTGCACCGCGCGGCTGACCTGCCTGCTGCGCGACGCCCGCTGAGGCCGACGGAGCCCGCACGCTCTGATGCCGGCGGAACCCGTCGAGGGAGCCGCCCCCAGCAGCGGCCCGGCCGGAGGCGTGATCTGCGTTCCCGGTGACGTGGGGGGGCGGACGGCGAGCAGCAGAGCCCGTCCCCGCCGGCCCGATCGGCTCAGGTTCCGGCCGAACCCGTCGGGGGAGCCTCGGATGGCTCGTGAGGGGGGGCTGGCGACTTCTGAGTCGCGACACTCCCCTGCTGGATACCGCTCTGGGGGCCGTGGGGCGGCGCCTCCTCCAGCACTCCCCGGGCGATGCGGGCCATGGAGGTCCGCCGGTCCATCGCCGCCCGCTGCAGCCAGGCGAAGGCGGTCGGCTCGTCCCAGCCGAAACGGGCTTGGAGGCCGGCCTTCGCCCGATCGATCAGCTTGCGTGCCTCGAGCCGATCGCTGAGCTCGGCGACATCCTCGCGAAGCCGGTTCAGCTGCGCCCAGCGGGCCAGGGCGACCTCGATGGCGGGCCGGAGCTCGGCCATGGAGAACGGCTTGACGACGTAGCCCTGGACACCCGCGCTCAGGGCTCGCTCCAGCAGGTCGGACTGGCTGAAGGCGGTCAGGACCACGATGGGCGCAAGTGAATCCTCGGCCAGGATCTCAGCGGCCGAGATCCCGTCCAGGATCGGCATCTTGACGTCCATGAGGACAAGGTCGGGCCGCAGGCGCCGGACCAGCTCGATGGCTGCCTCGCCGTCGCCCGCCTGGCCGACCACTTCGTACCCAGCCTCGGTCAGCATCTCGACCAGGTCCAGTCGGATGAGTGACTCATCCTCGACGACCACGAGTCGAACGCCCGACATTCGCCTCACCCTACCTTCGGGACCGCGGAGGGCCTGTCTGATGGGTCCGCAGTCGCCTGGTGCCCTGGGGTACAGGGGCTTGGTAGCGAGCGGTTCTCGTGGGAGGTGGTCGCAAGGAGGAGGGAGGCGCACCCGGCGGGTGCGTCGACCGACGAGGACGCCGCGAACGCCCCCACGGGAGCCGCGCAGCCCAGCAGTCGATCCGTCGGACAGGCCCTACGATTGCCGCGCTGCCCCGGTATCCCAACCGGTAGAGGAAGCGGTCTCAAAAACCGTCCAGTGTGGGTTCGAATCCCACCCGGGGCACCAAGGCCAGAGGGCTCGAACCATGGCCCACAGAATCAACGGATGGAGTCCGTGCCCCGTCGGTCCCTGCTTCCCCTGCGGTGTCAGTCAGGCAGCTGCCAGATGAAGACGAGATTGGTTCCCTTCGCCGCCGCCGTTGCCTGGAACGAGTGAAGAGTCCAACCGTTCGCCGTCCCACTGTCCAGGAAGGGCTGAATCGCCTCTTCGATCTTGTCCTCGGCATCGGCAATGAACCCGGCCTTGATGTACCTGTTCTGCACCTTGTAGCGGGCCACGGTTGCCTCCCCTGCGTTGTGACCCACGATCTCACGTCGCCCCCCTTCCCATGCTCCTGGGAGTCGTCTATGTGATCGCGGTCGGCGTCGGCTGGATCAGGTACCGATGAGGAACCGCATCGCGGACCTCCGAGCCGAACACGCCTGGACGCAAGCCGACCTGGCTCAGCGCATCGGGGTGTCACGACAGTCGATCAACGCGATCGAGACGGGGAGGTTCGACCCGAGCCTGCCGGTCGCGTTCCGGCTCGCCAGGCTGTTCGATCTCACGATCGAGGACATCTTCACCGACGAGCAGTGATGGGCACCCGCCGGTCGAGCCAGTCGAGACCAAGGGCCCGCCCCTCGAGCCCGTCACGACC
>CAZWXF010000108.1:0-5424 GCA_964638055.1 uncultured Bifidobacteriaceae bacterium
GACGGGCTCGGGTCTCGACGGGCTCGACCAGCGTGGCCCGCGCCCAGGATTTGGCCCAGGGTGGGGGGCAGCCCGTATTCTTGCCCCGGACCGCCTTCGGCGGTGTTTCCGTCATGCGTGTGGAGCACCGGCTCCGCCCCCAAGCAGGAAGACAAAGGCTCAACAAGTGGCGAACATCAAGTCGCAGCTCAAGCGGATCAAAACCAACGAGAAGGCGCGCCAGCGCAACAAGGCCGTCACATCGAGCCTCAAGACCGCCGTCCGTCGGTTCCGTGAGGCAGCTGCTGCCGGTGACGTCGAGAAGGCGCAGGAGTACGCGCGCTCGGCCTCCCGTCAGCTCGACAAGGCCGCCAGCAAGGGCGTCATCCACCGCAACCAGGCCGCCAACCGCAAGTCGGCCATCCAGAAGCAGGCGGCCAGCCTCTGACTCGATCCGCTCGAGTGAGTCGCCGGCGCGCCTGAGCGGCGGGCGGCACATGGGACGATGTGCCCGTGCCACCCGCCCCCGGATCCACCGATCAGTCCCTGATCCGCAACTTCTGCATCATCGCCCACATCGACCACGGCAAGTCCACGCTGGCCGATCGGATGCTGCAGATGACCGGCGTCGTGGACGATCGCTCGATGCGTGCCCAGTACCTGGACCGCATGGACATCGAGCGCGAGCGCGGGATCACCATCAAGAGCCAGGCAGTGCGCCTGCCGTACCGCGCCGGCGACGGCGTGGACTACGTGCTCAACCTCATCGACACCCCTGGTCACGTGGACTTCACCTATGAGGTCTCCCGCAGCCTGGAGGCCTGCGAGGGAGCGGTCCTGCTCGTGGACGCCGCGCAGGGAATCGAGGCGCAGACCCTGGCCAACCTCTATCTGGCTCTGGACAAGGACCTGGCCATCGTGCCGGTCCTCAACAAGATCGACCTGCCCGCCGCGCAACCGGACCGCTATGCCGCGGAGCTGTCCCACATCATCGGCTGCGACCCCGGCGACGTCCTGCGCGTGAGCGCCAAGACGGGGGCGGGCGTGCGTGAGCTCCTCGACGAGGTCGTCAATGAGGTTCCGGCGCCCGCCGGCGACCCTGACGCCCCTGCGCGCGCCCTGATCTTCGACTCGGTCTACGACACCTATCGCGGCGTCGTGACCTACGTCCGTGTCGTCGACGGGCGGCTTCGCTCCCGCGAGCGCGTCGTGATGATGTCCACGGGCGCCACGCACGAGATGCTCGAGGTCGGCGTCATCTCGCCGGAGCCCGTCGTCGCCCCGGCCATCGCCGCCGGGGAGGTCGGCTACCTGATCACCGGCGTCAAGGACGTCCGGCAGAGCCGGGTCGGGGACACGCTGACCACCGTCTCCGGCGGCGCCAAGGTCCCGTTGGGGGGCTACCGCGACCCCAAGCCCATGGTCTTCTCAGGGCTCTATCCCATCGACGGCAGCGACTACCCCGACCTGCGTGACGCCCTGGACAAGCTCAAGCTCAACGACGCCGCGCTGGCCTACGAGCCCGAGACGTCGGTCGCACTCGGGTTCGGGTTCCGCTGCGGGTTCCTCGGGCTGCTGCACCTGGAGATCGTTCGCGAGCGGCTGGAGCGGGAGTTCGGCCTGGACCTGATCTCGACCTCGCCCAACGTCGTCTACAACGTCACGATGGACGACGGCAAGCAGATGGTCGTGACCAACCCCTCGGAGTACCCGGCGGGCAAGGTCGCAGAGGTCCGCGAGCCGATCGTGCGGGCCACGATCCTGTCACCCAGCGAGTACGTGGGCGCGATCATGGAGCTCTGCCAGTCCCGTCGAGGGAGCCTGCTGGGCATGGACTACCTCTCGGACACCCGCGTCGAGCTGCGCTACACACTTCCGCTGGCCGAGATCGTCTTCGACTTCTTCGACGCGCTGAAGTCCCGGACGCGGGGCTACGCATCGCTGGACTACGAACCCACGGGTGAGCAGGTCGCGGACCTGGTGAAGGTCGACATCCTGCTGCACGGGGAGCCCGTGGACGCCTTCTCGGCCATCGTGCACAAGGACAAGGCCTACGCGTACGGGGTCGCCATGGCGTCCAAGCTCAAGGAACTCATCCCGCGCCAGCAGTTCGAGGTCCCGATCCAGGCGGCGATCGGCTCTCGCGTGATCGCCCGCGAGTCCGTGCGCGCCATCCGCAAGGACGTGCTCGCCAAGTGCTACGGCGGGGACATCACCCGCAAGCGCAAGCTGCTGGAGAAGCAGAAGGAGGGCAAGAAGCGGATGAAGGTCGTGGGTCGGGTCGAGATCCCGCAGGAGGCCTTCATCGCTGCGCTGAACACCGAGGGCGACGGCCCCGGAGGCAAGGGCAGGTAGCCCGATCGGGCACCCATCCTTGAGGCGAACGACTGCCGGAGCCGCGGTAGCGTGACGTGAGGAGGGTTCCATGACTCACGAGTCCGCCACAGCGCCCCTGAAGGAGCGCCCGGCGTTCAGTGTCAACGGCTGGCCCGTCCTGATCGGCGGCCTGGTGGTCCTTGCCCTGTCGCTCTGGGGCGTCATCGACGCGGCGGTGCGGGCGGAGTCCGGCGGCTCCTTCCCCGCGTCCGGGGTCGTGGCGCTCATCGTGATGGCGCTGGACATCCTGGTCCTCGTGGGGCTCACCCCGATCGCCCCGGGCCGGGCACGGGTGATCCAGCTCCTGGGACGCTACACGGGGACGGTTCGCATCCAGGGCCTGCGCTGGGTCAACCCGCTGACCACTCGCCGCACCATCTCGACGCGGATCCGCAACCACGAGACCGAGAGCAGCAAGGTCAACGACGCGGCAGGCAACCCCATCGAGATCGCAGCAGTGGTCGTGTGGCAGGTGACCGACACAGCCGAGGCGATGTTCGCCGTCGACGATTTCGTGGAGTTCGTGATGGTGCAGACCGAGTCCGCGGTGCGGCACATCGCGAACTCCTACCCCTACGACAACACGTCGGCCAATGACGGGCTGAGCCTTCGTGACAACGCCGACGAGATCACAGCCCGGCTCTCCGCGGAGGTGTCCCAGCGTGTGATCCCCGCGGGTGTGACGGTCCTGGAGTCCCGCATCACGCGGCTTGCCTACGCCCCGGAGATCGCCCAGGCGATGCTGCGCCGCCAACAGGCAGATGCGGTCGTGGCTGCCCGGGCACGGATCGTCGAGGGGGCGGTGGGCATGGTCGAGCAGGCACTGGCCCGCCTGGAGGGCGACTCCGTCGTGACGCTGGACGACGAACAGAGGGCAGGGATGGTCGCGAACCTGATGGTCGTGCTGTGCTCCGAGCAGGGCGCCCAGCCGATCGTGAACGCGGGTTCGGGAGGCTAGGGCCAGCCCCGCGGCGCCCCGGGCGGTCCCGTCTGGCACGACGCGGCCCCTCGCAACGCTTCCCAGCGCTTGAAACAGCCCCGTGGAATGGGCAGAGTGAGCGTGTCACAGACACGGCACGCACGTGCCCGACACGGAGGTTTGCGCATGGCCAAGACCAGCGGATCACTTGCCGACCCCATCCCGAAGTACCCCTCGAACGTCGGCACACTGATTCTTGACCGTTTGGCGAAGACGCCGAACCGGGCCGCCTTCCGTTCCCCCACGCCCTCGGGCGGGTGGCGCACGTGGACGTGGAAGGAGTCCGGCGAGGAGATGAAGAAGGTCGGCGCCGGCCTCATCGCCCTCGGACTCAACGTCGAGGACCGCGTCGCGATCGCCAGCAACACGCGTCTGGACTGGATCATCGCCGACTGCGGGATCATGCTCTCCGGCGGCGCGACGACGACCATCTACCCGAGCACGGCCGACGAGGACTTCGGGTACATCCTGGCCGACTGTGGGGCGCGCTACCTCATCGCCGAGGACCAGAAGCAGGTCGACAAGGTCCTCCACCAGCGCGACCGCCTGCCGGATCTCACCCAGATCATCATCATCGACGGCCCGGGTGACGGCGGCTTCGTCATCACCTGGGACGAGCTGAAGAAGAAGGGCGCCGACGCCCTGGCCGCGGACGCCAACCTCATCCAGGACCGCGTCGCCCAGCTCGGCCTCGAGACCCTGGCCACCCTGATCTACACCTCCGGCACCACGGGCAAGCCCAAGGGCGTCGAGCTGCCGCATCGCTGCTGGGTCTTCGAGGGCGCCTCGATCGACTCCGTCAAGGTCATCACGTCGGACGACGTCCAGTACCTCTGGCTCCCGCTGTCCCATGTGTTCGGCAAGGTCCTGATCTCGATCCAGCTGCAGATCGGCTTCGAGAGCGCTGTCGACGGACGCGTCCCCGAGATCATCAAGAACCTGCCCGTCATCCAGCCGACGTTCATGGCCGGAGTGCCGCGCATCTACGAGAAGATCTACAACGGGGCCATGGCCAAGGGCACCGCCGACGGAGGCCTCAAGGCGAAGATCTTCCTGTGGGCCTTCGACACCGGCGCCTCGGTCAACCAGGCCCGTCGCGAGGGCAAGTCCGGCGGGCTGCTCGCAGGGGTCAAGCTCAACCTCGCCGACAAGCTGGTCTTCTCCAAGATCAAGGCGCTCACCGGCGGCCGTATCCGCTACTTCATCTCGGGCTCGGCGGCGCTCAACGGCGACGTTGCCCGCTGGTTCGACGCCGCCGGCATGCCGGTGCTCGAGGGCTACGGCCTGTCCGAGACCTCAGCGGCTGCCTGCATCGTGCGCCCGGACAACATCGCGTTCGGTGTGGTGGGCCCCCCGGTCCCTGGCACCGAGGCGATGATCGCCGAGGACGGCGAGATCCTGCTGCGTGGTCCGCACATCATGCGCGGCTACCGCAATCTGCCCGAGGCCAACGCCGAGGTCATGCTCCCGGACGGCTGGTTCGCCACCGGCGACATCGGCGAGATCGACGCCGCGGGCCGTCTCAAGATCACCGACCGCAAGAAGGACCTCGTCAAGACCTCGGGCGGCAAGTACATCGCCCCCGGCCAGATCGAGTCGAAGTTCAAGGCCATGTCGGCGATCGCGTCGAACCTCGTGGTCCACGCGAACAACCGCAACTTCGCCTCGGCCCTCGTGTCGCTGGACCCCGAGGCGCTGCAGGCCTTCGCCGACAGCAACGGCCTCAAGGGCGACTTCGCGACGCTGTCGCAGACCCCCGAGGTCCGCAACAAGATCCAGGAGGAGGTCGACAAGCTCAACGCGACCCTCAACCGATGGGAGACCATCAAGAAGTTCACGATCCTCGATCGCGATCTGACCGAGGAGTCCGGCGAGCTCACCGCGAGCCTCAAGGTCAAGCGCAAGGTCGTGGAGGAGCACTTCCAGGACAAGCTCGACGCGATGTACAGCTGAGCGAGCCCGCACCACAGCCGAACCCCTCGGGAGGTCAGGGATGACACCCTCCCGAGGGGTTCGGCCTTTCTCGGCGAGGTCTCGACGGGCTCGACCGGCGGGGTCTCGACGGGTTCGACCGGCGGGGTCTCGACGGG
>CAZWXF010000108.1:5524-8555 GCA_964638055.1 uncultured Bifidobacteriaceae bacterium
GGGTCTCGACGGGCGGGCACTGCGGGTGGGCGCCCGCTCACCCGGCTCCGTGCCCTGTGCTGGTCCTGGGTCAGAGCGCCCAAGGTCAGGCCTGCGCTGCGCGGGACATGTCGGGAACGGGCCTGGTCAGTCGCCGCTCGGTAGTGTCGGACCCCCCTGCGTGGGGTCGCTGGTGTCGGCCGGGCCTGGCCGGCGGACGGTCACGGCCACACTGGGACGTCCGCCGTCCTCCCCAAGGACGATGAACACCTCGAAGTCGTCGTCGGCAAGGCTGAAGATCCCGGAGTTCGTCCGATCGGCGCCCAGGTACTGGGTCCTGGTCTGGAAGTCCAACCTCCTCAAGGAGGCAACCATGGGGCGGGCAAGGTCGGCCGCTGTGCCGGACTCGGCCGTGAAGGTCCCGGTCCAGCTGCGCTCGTCGCCGGTTCCCACTCCGTAGGCCGTCACCACGCGAGCGCCCTTGGGCAGGGGCAGGTCGGGCCAGTCGGCCGGAAGGCTGGCACCGGTGAGCTCCCACTGGACAGCGAGGGCCGTCCTGGTCGCCATCGCCTCGACGGTCTCCGTGGGGGTGACGCTGGGCGCCGGGACGCCGATGACCGGCCGTTCTCCACCCCCCGCCGAGCAGCCGGCAAGGGCCAGCGAGCAGGTCGTCAGAGCCGCGGCACACCGGATGGCTCCGTGGCGGCGGCGAGTATGCATCGAACAACGGTAGCCCACGCTGCGTCCCTCGGCGGCGGTTGAACCGGGATGAATCAGGCATCTATTCACTTCGAGATTCTCCTGTTGCGTCTCGGTCCGCCAATGGCTCGCGGCCGGGACCCCTGCCCTTGCTCCGTGACGGACAATCGGGCCATGGCGCAACTGCCCGAGGGCGAGCCAGCTCCGGCCGATGGGGTCCTGCCGCCCTCGTCCCGCGATGCCTGGGGAGGTGCGCCTTTCGGCGTCTACGTGCATGTCCCCTTCTGCACCACGCGATGCGGCTACTGCGACTTCAACACGTACACCGCTGTGGAGCTGGGCGAGCAGGCGGGCGACCGGGATGGCTTCGCGCATCACCTGATCAGTGAGCTGGGCCTGGCCCGTCGCGTCCTGGGCAGGCGTGACGTTCCGGTGGCCACGGTCTTCTTCGGCGGAGGGACTCCTACGCTGCTGACCAGCGGCACGTTGGGCAGGGTCGTGCGCGCGATCGACGGCGAGTTCGGTCTGGCCCCTGATGCCGAGGTGACTGTCGAGGCCAACCCCGACTCCGTGACACCCGGGAGCCTGGCCCAGCTGCGCGGGTCGGGGTTCACCCGCATCAGCTTCGGGATGCAGAGCGCGTCGCCTCACGTCCTGGCGGTCCTGGACCGCACGCATACGCCGGGCAGGGCACTGTCGGCCGTCGAGTGGGCGCGCCACGCCGGCTTCGACCACGTGAGCCTCGACCTGATCTACGGGACGCCGGGGGAGACCCTTGCCGACTGGCAGCGGACCGTCGAGGTCGCCCTCGGCAGCGGCGTGGACCACATCTCGGCATATGCGTTGATCGTCGAGCCCGGGACCAGGCTGGCCCGGCGGGTGCGCCGCGGCGAGGTCGAAGCCCCTGACGACGACCTCGTGGCAGACATGTACGAGGTGGCTGACTCGCTGTTCCACGAGGCGGGCCTGGCCTGGTACGAGCTGTCCAACTGGGCTCGACCCGGCCACGAGTGCCTTCACAACATCGGCTACTGGCAGGGGGCCGACTGGTGGGGCACTGGCCCCGGCGCCCACAGTCACGTGCAGGGTGTCCGCTGGTGGAACGCCAAGCATCCGTCGGACTACGTGAAGGCCCTTCGCAGTGGTAGGTCCCCGGCCGTCGGCCGCGAGGTCCTCACGGTTCCGACGCAGCAGGTCGAGCGGTTGCTCCTGGGCATCAGGCTGGTGGACGGCGTGAGCCGAGACAGCCTGACGGAGTACGGACGCCAGCGCCTACCGGACCTCGTCTCAGCAGGACTGTGCGTGGCCGGGGACGAGCGCGTCACGCTGACCCGGGCGGGTCGGCTGATGGCCGATCACGTCGTTCGGGCGCTCCTGCCACCCTGACCGCCCGCAAGCTGACGACCGGCGGAGCTGGCGAGCCTGACAACCGCAGGCGACCACCGGCAGGGACGGGCGGTGGCCACGCCCGGTGGGCCGAGCGTGGCCGTGACCTCAGAACAACCGCGGGATCACCAGGAGCAGGCTGACGACCGCGAGCACCACGCCGATGATGCCCACGATCCGCCCGGCGTTCGTCATGCTCCGTCCGGTGGGGTCCATCACTCCGGCGTCCATCTCGGCCAGGTCGGCCCGCCCCATGAGCCAGGCTGCGACGCCCAGGGGGCTGCAGATCACGATGCTGAGGATCCCCAGCGTCAGAACCAGGCCGCCGCGGTGCGGCTTGAGCCCGACAGACCCGTACGGAGCCCCTGGGCCTGGAGGGAAGGCCGACGCGGGTACGGGGACCGGTCCGCCCGGGCCCATCGGCGGTGGGGGAGGGTAGGACCCTGGCGGGGGGGCGGGGACGTAGCCGCCCGACGGAGAACCGGTCGGCGGCGGCGGTGGGTAGGCACCGGGACCACCAGCCCCTGTCGGGCGGGCCGCTGGCGGCGGAGGGAAGGCCGCGGGAGGCGGGGGGTACGTGCCATAGGGAGGAGGTGCCACCTGCGTCCCGCCCCCTGCGCCGGGAGGCGGTGGTGGTGGCGGAAAGCCGTGGGGCTCCGCGGAGGGCTGGCTCCCCGAGGGCGCCGGGGGCGGGATCGCCGGGGGCTCAGCGTCCTCGGGTGTGGGGCTCAGGGCGCCGCCCAGCGGCACGTCGTCGGGTTCCTCGGTGGGAGTCGTCATCGGGGACCTCCTTGGCGATGTTGGCAGAGGCTATCGCGATCGGGGTGCGCGGACGCCAACCCGACGATGATCCGTGGCGGTGCCGGACCGAGCGAATCCGCGGCGCGTTGACCACCTGCTCTCGACGGGCTCGACCGGCGCGGGTTCGACGGGCTTGGTCTCGACGGGCTCGACCGGCGCGGGTTCG
>CAZWXF010000109.1:0-8384 GCA_964638055.1 uncultured Bifidobacteriaceae bacterium
CATGGAGCCCGAGGTCGAGCTGGATGCCCTCGAAGCCAGGGCGGCCCAGGGCCGCGACGCGCTCGTCGCCTACGTGACCGAGCAGACCGGGAGGACGGGCAAGCAGATCGAGACCCTGCTCGCCAGGCCCGTCGACCCCGATGCCCAGCGCCGGGTCCGCACCGCCGCCGACAACGACGAGGCCCTCACCGCGAGGCTGCTGCCGTTCGCCCATGTGCTGCGCGAGGACCTGCGCGGCCTGCCCGTGGTGTTCATCCCGGGCACGATCTTCGTCACCGAGACCACCCACCGCCGCGACACCGGCACCGAGTACACCCCGCGCGAGCTGGCCGAGGAGATCGTCCTGCACGCCCTCGAACCGCTCGTCTACGAACCCGGTCCCGCGCAGGGCGCCGAAAGGGCCGACTGGGTGCTCAAGCCCTCGACCGAGATCCTCAAGCTGCGCGTGTGCGACCCGGCTGTGGGATCGGGCGCGATCCTCGTCGCCGCCTGTCGCTACCTGGCCGACCGGCTGGTCGAGGCGTGGACCGACGAGGGCGCCATCCCGGAGGGCTACGTTCCCGACCCGAACGCCACCTCCGACGAGGACGAGCTGACCGTCCTGGCCCGGCGCGCGATCGCCGACCAGTGCATCTACGGCGTCGACCGCGACCCGATGGCCGTCGAGATGGCCAAGCTCTCCCTGTGGCTGACCACCATGAGCCGCGAGCGACCGTTCACCTTCCTGGACCACGCCGTCAAAGAGGGGGATTCACTGCTCGGTCTGCTGGGCCTAACCAGCCTCGACCAGGTCACTGCCTTCCACATGGACCCGACGCGCGGTCGCGAGCTGCACCGAGACCTCTTCGGCGACCTCCCCGAAGAGCTCCAGACACGCCTGGAAAGCGCCATCGAGCGGCGTCGCAGCATCGCCGCGACCCCCGTTGTCACTGTTCGGGATGTCGAACGCAAGCAGGTCCTCAACGCCGAGGTCGAGCGGGACCTCGAGCCCTTCGGCGTCATAGCCGACATCGTCGTCGGGGCGGCACTGGCAAGTGGCGGCAAGGACAGGCGACTGGACGACCTGCTCGTCGCAGCGCGACGGAAGGTCGCCCCCGCCCTTGTTGACCCCGATGCGCTGGCCGACCTGCGCGCCCACGCCGAAGAGATGCTCAACCGCGGACGACCTGACGCAGCCCCGCGGCGTCGGCCGCTGCACTGGGCCCTCACCTTCCCGGATGTCATGGCAACCGGGGGGTTCCACGCCATGGTGGGGAACCCGCCGTTCCTGGGCGGGCAGCGGCTCACCGCGCGCATCGGCACCGACATGCGCGACTACCTCGTGCGCTGGGTGGCAGACGGACGACGCGGCTCGGCGGATCTGGTCACCTACTTCTTCCTCACCGCCGCCAAGGTGTCCCACAGCCTCGGGTTCATTGCGACGAACACCATCGCCCAGGGCGATACGCGGTTCGTCGGGCTGGACTGGCTGCTCGCCACCGGGTGGACCATCCCGATCGCCAACAAGTCCCGTCCCTGGCCTGGATCCGCATCGCTGGAGATCGCCCAGGTGTGGGCCACAAGCCGGCCTTGGTCCGGGACGGTGATCCTCGACGGCGCGGTCGTGCCCGGCATCACGCCCACGCTGGACGCGGCCGGTCGCGTCACCGGACCGCCGCAACGCCTAGCCGCCAACGCGGGAATCGCCTTCCAAGGCTCGATCGTGCTCGGCCTCGGTTTCACGCTCAGCGAGAACGAAGCGCAGGAGATGATCGCCACGGATGCGCGAAACGTCGATGTGCTGTTCCCGTACCTGAACGGGCAGGACCTCAACTCGTCACCCACGCATGCAGCCAGCCGATGGGTGATCAACTTCTCTGACTGGACTGAGGACACGGCGCGGACCTTCCCCCTCCCATTCCGGCAAGTGGAGCAAGAGGTGAAGCCAGACCGCTCAACGAACAAGCGCGATGCGAGGCGCATCTTCTGGTGGAAGTACGCCGAGCAGGCCAAGGGCCTGTACGCAGCGATCACGGGTCTCGACCACGTCACCGTCCTCGCCCGGGTCAGCAACACGTTCCAGCCGGTTCGCATACCTTCTAGGCAGGTGTTCGACGACAAACTCGTGGTCCACGCCCTTGCAAAACCTGGCCTCTTCGCCCTGCTGGCAAGTCACGTCCTCCGAGCCTGGGCGGTGAAGTGGGGCACGACCCTTCGGACTGACATCACTTACACCCCGGCCGCCGTCTTCGAGACCTTCCCCTTCCCCGCCGACATGGACTCTCTCGACGCACCCGGGGAGGCGATGGAGACCGCGCGCAACGCGGTGATGCAGGGGACGCGCTGGATCGGGCTGACGAAGACGTACAACCTCGTCAACGACCCCGAGTGCACCGACGCCGACGTGCAAGCCCTCCGCGACGCCCACGTCGCCCTCGACATCGCGGTCCTCGCCGCCTACGGCTGGGCCGACCTCGACCCCGAGCATGGCTTCTACGACACCGCCCAGGGCCGCCGCTTCACGATCTCCCCCGCCGCCCGGGACGAGGTCCTCGACCGCCTCCTGGAGCTCAACCACGCCCGCTACGCCGAGGAGGAAGCCGCCGGCCTCCACACCAAGGGCGCCATGAGGAAGCCCGCCCAGCCGCGCCCGGCCGACGGGTCACAGGACGGTCTGTTCTGATGACCCCGAAGAAGCGCATGCGGCGCCAGGCCCGATGGCTCTACGAGAAGGCACTCGCCTCTCTCCAAGCTTCCGTCGTTGCCTTCAACTCCCCCTTGGATTCAGGTAGGCAGACCCAAGTCCTGTTGCACCTCCAGCATGCCTTCGAGATGTTCCTCAAAGCGGCCTTGGTTGAGGAGCGGACAAAGGTGTTTGACCCGAGAACCGGCCGCTCGATCGGATTCGATAAGTGCATCGCGCACTCCGTGAACTCCAATTCGATCCGCCTCACTGACTCGGAAGCGGGGAGCCTGAGGGCAATCGCCAATCTGAGGGGCGACGAGCAGCACTGGTTCAACCAGATCAGCGAACAGCTCCTCTACCTCAACGTCCGGGCTGGAGTGACTCTGTTCGACGAGCTTGCGCGCAGGGTCTTCCATGACTCATTGGCCAACCACCTACCGCATCGGGTTCTCCCGATCACGGCCGATCCACCGACGGACTTCGACCTCCTGCTCGACGAGGAATACTCGCAGATCGCCAAGCTCCTTGCCCCTGGGCGCCGTGCACGGGATGAGGCACGAGCCAGAGTCCGAACACTCCTCGCAATGGAGGGCCTCGTCGACCCAGACGCTGGCGTCTCCACGAAGGATGTCGACCGCGTTGAGAAGGGCATACGTCGGGGCGAACCGCGGTCAGCGGTCTTCCCGAAGCTCGCTGGACTTGAGATAGCCACAGGCACAGCGCAGATCGGCGTCACTGTGCACGTCACCAAGAAGCAAGGAGCCCCCGTTCGCTTCGAGCCTGACCCCAACGCGGATGCGTCGGCGATCCGAGAAGTTGATCTCCAGCGGAAGTACCGGTGGGGAGCCAATGAGCTCGCGAAGAGGGTGGGTCTGACGCCGCCCAAGTCGACGGCGCTGCGTCGCCATCTCGCCATCGATTCGGATGCGCGCCACTCGCACCTGTTCGTCTTCGACTCCACACGCATCGTGAGGTACTCGGATGAGGCCGTCTCGGTCATGAAGACCACCTTGACCACCGTGGACATGAACGCCATCTGGAGGGCCCATCGGCCTGGGACGGATCTCGGCGAACCATGCGGCCAGCAGGGCTGTCGGGCGGGTCAGGAACAGTAGAAGGCTCATGACCTCTCACCCGTTCGCCAGCGCTGCGATGGACGCCCTGGTCCGGGCTGCCAGGGGTGTCGGTCCGCCCACGTAGGGTGGCTCTGTGCGACGGGGTGCTCGGTGACGCGCCACTCACCGAGGGTTGGCCGCCGGTGAGCGGCCAGTGGATCACCTTGGCCGATGTGGGACGGCGCGAGGTCGATCCCGTGATCTACGACGTCCTGGTCGAGTTGACGGCACGCGACTGGCGCCTCCGTCGTCAGGGACACAAGTTCTACGCGTACTGCCCCTGCGGAGACCCCCGCGGCAAGATCCGCATCGATGGAACGCCGCAGAACCCGACCAATCAAGCCCGCCGCGCCCTGAGGCAAGCTGGGCACTGCCCCGAAGACCACGATCGCGACGGGTCGTCCCCCGGCAGGGGTGTTTCCGATTGACAACAGCGTGCGATCCGCGGAGAGTGGGCGCCATGGACAGGGGGCCCTTCGAGTTCTGCTTCGAGATCGAGCCCGTGTCCGAGACGGTCGAGGACGCCATCGCCGACCGCTTCGACTGCTTGATCTCGTCTCACTCGTCGGTCACGACGGTGACCATCACAGCCAACGGCGAGTCCTGCGTTCGCGCGGCACGTGAGGCCATCGACGACTTGAGTGCGCTCGGGGTGACAACCCTGCGCCTCATGGACGATCTGGTCGATAGGGGCGAGATCGCACGCCGTGCCGGAGTCACGCGACAGGCAGTCGGGCTGTGGGTTCGTGGCGAGCGACACACCGGTACACCCTTCCCGGCCCCGTACGTCCTGGCCGCGGGTGGCCTGTGGCTGTGGGGCGAGGTGCTCGAGGCCCTGCGACGAAGGGGCGTCACCGTCGACGATCCGATGGTCTACCCGACCAGGGCGGACTCGAGCCTGATCAACGGTAGCCTCACCAGGACCCGAGCGCTCGAGTCCGGCGCATGGACCCAGGGCCTTGCGCGACGGGCATGGTCCACGCCCGTCCCCACGACCAAAGGTCGCAGGCAGGTGCCCATTGTCATGACCTCGGCACATCTCTCGGCCGTCTCGTGACGGCCGAGCATCCGGGACCCGAGGATTCCGTCCCTCCGCGCCGAATCGAGTCCTTCGAGGATCTCGTGCAGGGAGTTGATCTCGTCGGGATCCGATGGTTCGAGGTGTCCGGAGCTCGGGTAGAAGGAGACGACTCGGCAGCCTCGGACGCGAACATGGCACTCGATGTCCGCGAGCAGCACGACACCGGCCAGTTGGAGGCGCGCTTCCGGGCCACGGTGACGAGTTCCGACGGTCGGTACGTCGCGGACGTTGGCATGCAGTACCGCTTCGACGAGCCCTCCGAACCGTCGCAGAACGCCGTCAGGCAGTTCCTCGAGGCCGTCGGCATCATGGCAGCCTGGCCCTTCCTCAGGGAGGCGGTGGCGGCAACCGCGGCCCGCATGGAGCTTGAGGTCCCCGTTCTCCCGCTGATGAGGCAGGGCGACTTCGCCCTCGATGAAGACGGATCACCCGGCTGACCAGGCTGTGGGATGGCCACCTCCCGGAGCCACGAATCGAGGATCTCCAGGGTTGCGAGGCCGTGAGGTGCCCCCAAGGTTGCCCGGGCTGTCGGCCGCTGGGCGTCAGACCTGCCACTCGTGGTCGGGGTCGGCGAGGGAGGCCTTGACCAGCTCGATGTCGTGCAGGTCGGCGAACGGACTCTTGGCAGCGAGCGCGGTGATCGAGGTGAGGATGGCCCCCACGTCCCCAGAGCCGGAGCTCATGGCACGGTCGAGGGCGACACCGATGACCTCCTGCAGGACCATGAGTCCGCTCATGGCAGGCGCGGACGATGACGAGATGATCTTTCCCGTCTTGACCATGCTGGCGGTGGCGCTCATGCCGCGTACTTCTCTGTGATGGTCATGAACTCGTCGGTCAGGTTGCCCTCAGCGTCGAGGAGCGGCGTGTTCAGTACCTCGCCGACGGCCCTCATCAGCAGTGCTGTCCGCTGGAACAGCTCCGCGTGGACGGCGGGGTCGAAGTCGACCTCCTGCAGCTCCGCCAGGCTGGTGAGAGCCCGCACCTCGAGGGACGTCAACGTGCTACGCATCTCCTCGATGCGCCGATGCAGTGCGTGGAAGACCTCGATCCTGGTGGCCAGCTCCGCACGGGCGATCGCGAGGTCCGCCTCATAGCGGCGCGCCTCGGTCAGGGCCTTGCCGCCCTTCGCGCTGAGGACCAGCCCCCCGATGAGCAGGGCGGGGGCGATCGCGATGCCGGTCAGCACGGCGGTGCCTCCCGCGACGCCCGCACCGCCGGCAGCCAATGTCCCACCGCCGAGCCACGCGAGAGTGGCACTCTCCGCAGCCGCACCGCTCAGACCCGAGATGGCAGCACCCGTACCGGCCACGGCAATGGACCGCACTCCGAAAAGAGCCGCCTGCTGGTCGGCCACGGCCGCGATGGTGGCCGAGATGGTTCCTTCGAGCAGCCCGCTGGCTTCGACAACTCTGACTCGCAGGCCTTGGATGTCGGGGACGACGACCTCTGCACCGTCAACGTAGGTGCGCTCGAGGGATCGGACCTTCCGCTCGTTCTCCTCGAACCAGGTCAGCCAGGCACCAAGGGTCGCGCTCTGGACCTCGAGCATCCGGTTGCCGTAGGCGCGAGTCGCGTCCTGGATACGTGCGTCCTCGACGAGGAACTCCTGGTGCGCCTCGTGGAAACCAGTGCTTGCAGCGACTCACGATGACGTCGAACCCCCGGGTTCGTCCGGCCGGGAACAGCCCGCCCCTCGGGGACCGCAACCGCGGACCGCGACGTGGGAGGCACCCTCGCCGCGGCGTGGAGCAGCTCGTCAAGGTCGACGTGGAAGCCCCGCCCAGCCGCCGCAACACCTCCGCGAACGGGGCAGTCCTTCAGCTCGCATCTCCAACGACGCGGCCCCCCACCGGGAGCTTCTCAACGGTTGAGGACCAATCCGTTGCCCTCGATCGCCGTCGACGGGTGCGCGGCGTCGTTGCGGCTACAGGCCGTCGGGTCGCCAGCGCGACCACGCGGCCTGGCGGGTGACACCGGCAACCTCCCCCACCATGGCCCAGGACCCTCCCTCCGCCAGGGACCGGGCGGATACACCTAGGGATTCACCAACCAACGCACTCAGGCGCAGCAGTTCGGAGAAGGCGGCCGGGTCGGAGAGCCGCGCCAAGGCCTCGACCGCCTGACGTGCCTGTTGGGCCAGCGCTTCGGTTGTCGCCTCAGGCCTTGGACCGGCTGTGTCAGCCGTTGCCTCGGCACCGGACTCAGCACCTGACATCGTCGGGTCGTCACTGGGCTCAACTGGCCCCACAGCATCCAAGGTGGTCATCACTCTCTCAGGATCACTGTCTTGGTCTCGTCGACCGAGTCAAATCTACGTCGCCACGAATCGTCCGGCCAGAAGAAGTCGACGGCGCCGTCATTCGGGCGGTAGACCGCGGTGTACAGGGTGCCGAACGCCCTCCAGTACTCGGTGCTGCGCAGCGGCGGACGGAGGAACGCCGAGATCAGCTCGGTCGGGTCTGGCTGGCAGTCCAGCAGGGAGAGCATCAGTCGTTGTCGTTCGACGCTGCGCAGCGAGCGGGCACGCTCGGGATATTCGGGAACGGTGCCTCGATGGTTGGTGGCCACCCGGGCCGAGGAGAACTCGGCTGCGCAGCCCGGCGCGACGAAGGCGGTCAGGCCGTCACCCGAGCCGTCGACGAAGGTGAGGTTGTAGCTCATGTTGACCGGTAGGCGGCGCAGCGCCGAGCGCACGTCGTCGAGGGACTCGGCCACCTCCAGCAGGTAGCGGACGACCAGGGGAATGCCGAAGCCGCTCCCGGCTCCTGGCCTGCCGCCGAAGGCCAGGGAGGCCGCCAGGCCAGCATCGTTCATCCCGTCGACGAGGCCCCACAGGCAGTCCCCCGTGCCCAGGACACGCCTGCCCGTGAAGGTGCTCGAATAGACCACCCGCTCGAAGAGGTCCAATCCGTAGTCGTAGTTGCGGATGAGCATCGGAGCGCGGCCCCCGATCGTGGCCTGTGAACAGCCGGGCAGGAAAGCCGGAGGATTCCACAGCGTCAGGAGTCTGGCGGTGACCTCGTCGCCGCCAGAGAGCTCCACGAGTCGCTCCCAGATGGGAACGAGCTCGGGCATGTGGCTGCGGAGCATCCGACGACAGGTACGCAGATCTGGTCGCGCTGCGGCGCCTTCGCTGAAGTACCAGTGGTGGTAGCCGTCACGGGTCGCATCGTGCAGGGCCTGCCATCGCGGGCCGGGCTGCTCCTCACGGATGCCGTACAGGGTCATGGTGTGCGCTCGACGGAAGTCTGGTTCTGGGGTCACCGTGTCAAGGATTCCTTGACAACCACCCTTGTGTCAAGGCATCCTTGACACGCTGGTCCGGTCGAACGGTCGCCATGCACCACCCACCTGGGAACCTCCGGAGATCCGGATGCCGAAGGCGCCCAGGTAGGACTGCCGCTCGAAGGCTGCGAGCGGGAGACAGGGCGACGCGCGTGGCTATCGTGCCCGGTGGCCGACGGCACGGGGAGGTTCCATGACTGAGGCGCCGAGCGCACGCCGCGCGACCCCCGTCGAG
>CAZWXF010000110.1:0-4845 GCA_964638055.1 uncultured Bifidobacteriaceae bacterium
AGTCGACGGCACGCTGGCGCTCGTGGGCCAGGAACTGGGCGTCGTGGACCAGCACGTCGACGCCCGCCAGCGCTGCCCTGGTCTGCGCGGAGACTCCCCGGGCGGGGGCGTGGTCGGGGACGTAGCCGATCGAGACCGGGCCTGCGGAGACGCGGTACCCGAAGGTCGGAGCCCCCTTGTGCGCCACCGACACCGCAGTGACCTCGAAGCCGTCCGCGCCGAACTGCCCCGGAGGAACGGCGGTGAACGACCAGGAGCCCTGGAGCCCCTCAGGAGTGATGGGGAAGGCCGGAGGTGACATGAACCTCGCGATCAGGTCGCGCCCGCTCATCCGTGACTGCTCGGGCAGGTAGACCTCGACGCGGGCATCGGGCCGGTCGCCCGCGGCGAAGAAGGGGATGCCCTGCGTGTGGTCCCAGTGCAGGTGCGTCAGCACGATCGACCCGGAGTACGGCGAGCCGCCCAGCAGTCCCGTGAGGCCGCGCAGGCCGGTCCCGGCGTCCAGGGCGAGCCGGGGCGGGTCGGACGGGCCGTGCGCGACCGCGATGCAGGACGTGTGGCCGCCGTACCGGGCGAAGGCGTGGCCCGGCGATGGTGTGGAACCACGGACGCCCAGGAATGTCAGGCGCACAGCGTCCACGCGTCCACGGCCAACGACCTCTCCGCCCAGACTGCCGGTCCCCTCGAAGTGGGCTGTGCAATCCTACGGCTGGATCCGCGCATCCCCGGCCGGAGGTGAAGCGCACCGATGACGGACCTGCGCCGCCACGTGGCCCCCGTCGCGTCCACCTGGGACGACGAGGTTCCCGGCAGGCTGTGGCGGGAGCTGGACAGCACGCTGGTGTTCGCCGACGTCTCCGGGTTCACCGCGCTCACCGAGCGATTGTCGCGGCGGGGTCGGATCGGCGCCGAGGAGATCGTCGAGACGCTCAACCGCGTCTTCGGCCCGATGCTCATCCTGGCGGCATCGCGCGGCGGTGAGCTGCTGAAGTTCGGCGGGGACGCCCTTCTGTTCCTGTTCCGCGGCGAGGGGCACCCCGAGCAGGCCTGCGATGCGGCGGTGGAGATGCGCGCGGCGCTCCGGGCGAGTGCCGCGATGCCCACGGCGGTCGGCAGACTGTCGCTGTCCATGTCGGTCGGCATCCATTCGGGGCCGGTGCACCTGTTCAACGTCGGGGAGCCGACCCGCGAGCTGCTCGTCCTGGGCCCCGCGGCCACCCAGACCGCCCTCGCGGAGAAGGCGGCCGAGGCGGGGCAGATCGTCGTCAGCCCGTCCTCGGCCGGGCGCCTGGCCCCCGGGGCGGTGCGCGCGCGGGACGACGGCGCGCTGGTGCTGGTCCGGCGGCGGGCCCGCACGAGGCCGGCCGGCCCCTCGCCGATCCCGGAGGTGAGCGCGGCCAGGCTGAGCACCCTGTTCCCCGTGGACCTGGGGCAGTACCTCGCGCCCGGACCCCCGGACCCGGAGCACCGCCTGGCCTGCATCTCCTTCGTGAGGTTCTCCGGCACCGACGCGCTGCACGAGGCGCGCGGTCCCGATGCCCTGGCCGAGGCCCTCCACACCACGGTCACCGGCGTCCAGGCCGCCCTGGCCTCCGAGGGAGTCACGCTGCTGGCCACAGACCTGGACACCGACGGCGGGAAGTTCTTCCTCGGAACGGGGATACCGGCTGCCAACGAGGACCACGAGGGCCAGATGCTCCGGGCGATGCGCCGGATCGCCGACGGGGACCTGCCCCTGCCGATCCAGATCGGGGTGAACCGCGGGCACGTCTTCGCCACCGAGGTCGGGATCGCCACCCGCGGTGCGTTCACGGGCATGGGCGACACCACCAACACCGCCGCCCGGATCGCGGCCAAGGCCCCTCCGGGCACCATCTACGCCCACCCCGCCGTGCTGGAGCACTCGCGGACCCGGTTCGCGGTCGCGCCGGCCGGTCCGTTCCCGGTCAAGGGCAAGGCCCTGCCCCTGCTCGTCTACGAGGTGGGCGAGGAGCTCGGCACCGGGGAGCCCGCGGCGCAGACACGCCTGCCCCTGCTCGGTCGGGACGACGAGGTCGAGGCGATCCGGGCGGGGCTCGCCGAGGCCCTGGCCGGTGCCGGGGGAGTCGTCACGCTGACCGGTGCCACCGGGATGGGCAAGACGCGTGTGGCGCACGAGGCGATCCGGCGCTCCGTCCCGGCGCGACTGCTGGCCCTGCGGGCGGAGCCCTACGGGGCGACGAGCGCCTTCCGGGTGTTCCGCGACCCGATGCGCGACCTGCTCGGCATCGTCCGTGGCGCCCCGGACGCCATGGGTGCGGCCCTGCTGCGTGAGCTCTCCCGGCTCGCCCCCGACCTGCTGCCCCTGGCGCCACTCATCGCAGACGTCGCGGCGGTGGAGGTCCCATCCACTCCCGAGGTCGACGCCCTTGATCCCCAGTTCCGACCGGATCGTCTGGCGGACGCTGTCGTGGCCCTGCTGGATCGTGCCATCCCTGAGCCCCTGCTGATCCTGGTCGAGGAGGCCCACTGGGCCGACGGTGCGTCCTCGCGGCTGCTGGGGTCGATCGTGACAGCGGCAGCGGGTCGGCGCTGGGCGGTCCTGGTCGTGCGCAGGCAGGAGGGCGGCGGGTTCGCACCGACCACGGGTAGAGCCGTCGAGGTCGGGCCGCTGCCGGACGCCGTCATCGAGGCGCTCGTCATCGCGGCAACGGAGGCGACCCCGCTTCGACCCCACGAGGTCGCCGCCGTGGTGTCCCGCGCCGCGGGCAGCCCGCTCTTCGTCGAGGAGGTGACCCGCGTCGCGACGGGCACCGGATCCCTCGCGGCTCTCCCGGACACGGTGCAGGCGGCCATGAGCGCCCAGGTGGACCTGCTGCCCGCGCACATCCGTCGGGTGCTGCGCTACTGCGCGGTCCTGGGGCGGAGCTTCCGCATCGATGTCCTGCGCCGGACGCTGGCCGCGGACGGGCTGCACCTGGACCAGTCCGCGCTCGCCGCCCTGAGCGGATTCCTGGACCGGGACGGCGAGACACGGATGAGGTTCCGCAGCGGCCTCATCCGCGACGCCGCCTACGAGGGTCTGGCATTCCGCTCCCGGGCCCGGATACACAACGCTGCCGGCCTGGCGATCGAGAGCCTGAGCACCGATCCGGCCGCGGATGCCCCGACCCTCGCGCTGCACTTCTCGCGCGGGGGCGACGCGGCTCGGACCTGGCGGTACGCCCAGCAGGCGGGCGAGAGCGCTCGTCGCTCCTATGCCAACGCGGATGCCGCGACGCTCTACGAGCAGGCCCTGGAGGCGGGACGGCGGCTGCCCGAGGTGTCGGACGCGGAGCGGGCCGAGACGTGGGCCGTGCTGGGTGAGCTTCGCGAGCTCTCGGGTGTCCTCGACGGATCCGTGGAGGCCTACCGTCGGGCCGCAGCGCTGGCACCCGATCCCGCGCTGCGGGCCGACATGATGGCAAGGCGAGCCCGGGTGCACTCCCGGGCCGGTTCTCCAGGGACGGCGGTCCGGACGATCGGCTCGGCGCGTCGGCTCCTTCACCTGGCGCCGGGCGAGGACCGGGCCCGTCGTGTGGGCGTCCGGCTGGACTACCTCATGGCCGTGGCCAGGCTGGTCCAGGAGAAGCCACAGGAAGGGCGTAAGTGGGCCGAGCGCGCGGCGGCATCGGCCCGTGAACTCGGCGACCCACACACGCTGATCCGGGCGCTCCTCGCGGTGGACGTGGCCGACCAGCAGCTGGGTCGGCCCAGTGTGGGCGAGCACACGCAGGAGGCCCTGCGGATCGCCATGGACTCCGGGGACAAGCCGCAGGAGTCGGTCGCCCGGGCGAACCTCGGCGTCCTGGCCTTCTACGCCGGCCGTTGGGACGAGGCGACGACCTGGTTGACCACCAGCGCTGCTGTGGCGATCGAGGCGGGCAACGACTTCGGCGCCGCGGAGACCGACCTGACGTACGCCGACATCCTGATCCATCGGGGCCGCCTCGACGAGGCCGAGGACGTGCTGCGCAACGCCTTCCGCGTGCTCAAGGCGTCCGGGATCGATGTCTTCGCCGCCCACGCCCAGATGCTGCAGGCCCAGATCCGCCTGGCGCGCGGCGAGCTGGCCGAGGCCGAGGCCCTGGCGGGCAGCGCGGCCAGGGAGTTCCACGAGATGGACAGCGACGTGGACGCCCTGGAGGCCGACCTAGTCCGGGCCGAGGCCGTCATCGAGCTGGGGCGCCCGGAGGAGGCTCTGGAGATCGTCGCGCAGGCTGTCCGCGGCGCGCACGGGGAGGGTGCCGCCTTCTCCGCCCGGATAGAGATCGTGCGAAGCCTTGCCCTGCTGTCGCTGGGCAGGCCCCTGGAGGCAGGCCAGTCCATCGCAACCGGCCTGGCATCGGCGCGCGAGCAGGACCTGCCCTTCGAGGAGGCACTGCTGCTGGCGCTGCGCAGCACTGGCCTGCCGCGTCCGAGACGTCCCGGCGACGATGGCTCCGACGCGGAGGGCTCCTCCGGCGGGGACGTCCCCGGCGCAGGGGGCCCCGGTGTGGACGACCCGGGGGAGGAGGAGGCGACCCCGCAGGCCGCTGATCGGGAGCGGGCCGAACGGCTGCTGGCCGAGCTGGGGGCGACGATGCCTGCCAGTGTCAGGCGCTGGGCCGGCCAGGGCAGCCCGGTCGGCCAGGACAGCCCGGCCGACCAGCATGCTCGCGCAGGGCAGAGCCCCCGCGCAGACCGGAGCAGCTCAGGGGGGTAGGCCGAGCCGCGCTCGGCAGGATGTCGGCATGGGCGTGCCCTGAGTACGGACCCGCGACGCAGAGGGGTCCAACGCACCCTGCGGGTCGAGCCCGTCGATGCTGCGCAGGTCGAGCCCGTCGA
>CAZWXF010000110.1:4945-8285 GCA_964638055.1 uncultured Bifidobacteriaceae bacterium
GTGGTCTCGACTGGGCTCGACCGGGGTGGACTCGACGGGCTCGTCCTGCGGTCCGTCAGATCTGTGCCTTCGGGTCGGTGCAGATCGTCAGGTCACAGGCGCATCCTCGCGTCCCCGATGAGGAAGATCTTGTCGGAGATCGTGGCACCGCCGGCTGCCACCTTCGCGGTGCGTGCGCCCACGCAGGCGAACTGCGCGCCCGCCTGGATCGGCTCCATGTCGAGACCCTGAAGGGCGGTCAGGTCGCTCGGTTCGACGGCCCCCACCAGGGCGCCGCTGCCGTCGTAGAGGTAGCTCGGGCAGAAGGGCATCGGCTTCTCACCGGCGCCGCCGGGCACCTCGAAGTCGATCTTCGGATTGGGCAGCGTGATGCCCGGGCCGGACGGGGCCGGCAGGCGCCAGTCGATGTCGAAGATGAACTGCGCGGTCGGGGCGACGTCCAGCGGCTTGAGGAAGCTTATCGAGGTGTCGCCGGCGGTCACCGTCACGCCGAAGCTCGAGCATGCGCTGCCGTCGGCGTTGCCCAGGTGTCGCACTGTCGCGTTGCCCTCGGTGTACGTGCTGCCGGTGGTGCAGTCCAGGACCGCATCCACCTCGGACACGATGTCGAAGGTCGTGGGAGAGGTGCCCGCGTCAGCCCCGCCCTCAAGGGAGAAGCTGCCCTTGACCGCCTTGAGGGACAGGGAGTCGAACCTGCCGGTGGGCTTGATGTCGAATCTGACGTTGCTGCCGTCGGCGACCTTGGCGCCCTGTGTGAGCTCGAAGGTGCCGACGGTCGCCCCGCCGAGCTTCGCAATGGCCTGGATCTTCGCCTTCGACCCCAACCACGATTGCACCTCCACGTCCAGCGAGGCCCTTGTCGCGAGCAGCTTCTTGCCTGCGAAGTTGGTCATCGCCGATCCGAGCTTGAGCTCGAGCGTCTCGGTGCTGCTCAGCGAGATGACGTCCACCCTGTTGCACAGCGCCGTCAGGCTGGACTCGATCACGCCGATCGAGTCCGAGCGCAGCCCGACCTTCTTCTGCGTCGTGCCCAGCAGGCCGGTGAACTGCAGCAGGGAGGGACCGGATGACGTCAGGTCGCACGTGCCTGAGGTAGCCAGGGCCTGCTGCTTCGTGCCGTACTCCACACGGTCGACGGCTCCGGTCCTGAGGACCAGCTGGCCTGCTGGCGCGAAGACGGCCTTGGAGTCCGCCTGGGCCGGCAGGACGGTGGTGATGGCTGTCACCGCGACACCGAGGGTGGCGGTGGACAGGGCGAGTGCCGCCAGGGCAGCGCGAGGACGGGAACGGGCTTTCTTCATGACTCCTCCAATTCGGCAACTTCTGCGGTTGATGCGCGAAGCCGCTGGGAAAGGCTTCGGGCGATGGCCAGGGTGAGGTCCGCGCACGCCACCGGGGCGTCACGGTGCAGCTCCGTGAACGCCTGCGGGGACAGGACATGGCAGATGGTGGGCTCCACTGCCGCGATGCGCGTGGAGCGCGGCCGGCCATCGACGAGGGCGAGCTCGCCGAACGAGGCTCCTGCGGCGATGCTGCTCAGGCGCTTGCGGCCGCGGCCCCGCACGGGCACATCGGCCACAACCTGGCCGGCGCTCACGAAGTAGAGGCCGTCGGGATCGGCTCCCTGCTGGAACACCACCGTGCCGGCCATGTAGACCCGCGTCGTGCAGCGTGACTCGATCTGGGTGACCACGTCGGACGGCAGGTCGCGCAGGAGGTCCTGCTGCGACAACGGCACCAGGCCGTCGGCCAGCTCGTCGGAGATCCCGTTGCTGGTCAGCAGCTGCGTCTCGCACCACTCCAGGGCCGAGTCGGCGTCGGAGAAGTGGGCGACGTCGCGCACCGCGTCACGCAGCGCCAGCTGCGGGCCGTGACCTCGTGGGTCCACCACCCCGACCACGACTCCCTCCCCGCCGAGCTGATCGACCAACCCGCGCAGCAGCTTGCGTGCCGCGACGTCCAGATGCGTGACGCGCGCCAGGTCGAACACCCGCCAGCCGGCGGGCTCCGGATCACCCAGCACCAGCCGCACGAGGGACTCGATGGATGCGAAGCCCTGGTCGCCCACCAGCTCGTGCAGGACGACGGTGCGCCCCTGCTCCTCCAGAAGGCAGCGCTCAGCCAGCCCGCGGGTGCGCTTGGACCGCACCCGATCGGCCCGATACGAGCGGCGCACGCCCGGTCTCGTGCGATCGGCGGGCAGGAGCAGGTGCAGGCCCAGGCGCTCGGAGAGCTGCTCACACGCCGCCACCCCCCGCACGCTGTTCCCACGCGGGTCGAGCCGTGGGCTGTGCGCGGCCAGCCCGAGATGCCCGGGGAGCGCCGCGGCCACGGCCCCGCTCACGCCGCTCTTGGCCGGCAGCCCGACACGGTAGAGCCATTCGCCCGCGTAGTCGTACATCCCACAGGTGCTCATGACCGTGAGGGTCGGGGCGATGACGGCTCGGGGGACGACCTGCTCACCGGTCGTCGGGTTCACACCGGCGTTGGCCAGGGTGGCTGCCATGACGGCCAGGTCCCGCGCCGTCACGACGATCGAGCACTGCCGGAAGTACATCTCCACCTGGGCTTCGACGTCCTCGTCGAGCAGGCCGGCCGAGCGCATCAGGTAGGCGATGGCACGGTTGCGATCCCCGGTGGTCCGCTCCGACTCGAAGACGTCCTCATCGACGTCCAGCGCCCGCCCGGCGAAGGAGGAAAGGCCGTCGATGATCCGTTCGAACTGTTCCGCCCGCGTCGACCCAGCCACCAGCGTCGCGGTCACGATGGCACCGGCGTTGACCATCGGGTTGAACGCACGCCCCGAGACGTCGTCGAGGCTGATGGTGTTGAACGGGTCCCCGGTCGGCTCCGCGCCCACCCGGGCGAACACGGCATCCCGGCCGCGATCGGCCAGGGCGAGGGCGTAGACGAAGGGCTTCGACACCGACTGGATGGTGAAGGGCACGAGCTCGCCGGCGGTGTAGACAGCGCCGTCGAGGGTGGCCAGCCCCAGGCCGCACGTGGCTGGGTCGGCCTTGGCCAGCTCCGGGATGTAGTCGGCGACGCTGCCGCCGTCCATGTCGCACACCGAGGACCACACGTCGTGCAGGAGGGCCTCGACCGGACCGTTGGCGGGCCCGGGCATACGAGGTCCCTGCATGGGAGGAACCTTCCAACCGCGCGTTTCGCCCGCGTTACGGGCCGGTTCCGGTCTGGGGTCGCTGCGCTGGAGGCCTCCGAGCGAGCAGGTGGCTCCCATCGCGCTGGCATTTGGGCAGCCCGTGGCGGGCCGGTATAGTTCTGCCTGCCCTTGGGGTATGGGGTAATTGGCAGCCCGGCTGATTCTGGTTCAGCTAGT
>CAZWXF010000111.1:0-8062 GCA_964638055.1 uncultured Bifidobacteriaceae bacterium
TCTCGACAAGCCCGACCGGCGCGGCCCGGGTCTCGACAAGCCCGACCGGCGGGCGCGGTCAGGCCTCGACGGGCTGCGGGGCCTTCACGATCCCTGGGAAGAAGATCCCGATCTCGCGGGAGGCCGAGGCCGGCGAGTCCGAGCCGTGGGCGATGTTCTCCGACATGACGGTGGCCAGATCCCCCCGGATGGTCCCCGGCGGCGCCGCGACGGGGTTCGTGGGCCCCATCATCGTCCGCCACGCGGCGATGGCGTCCGGACCCTCGACGACCGCGGCCACAAGGGGCCCCGAGGTGATGAAATCCACGAGCCCGTCGAAGAACGGCTTGCCCCGGTGCTCGGCGTAGTGCTGCTCCGCCGTCGCCCGGTCGATCAGCCGCAGGTCCAGGGCGACGATCCGCAGGCCCCGCCGCTCGATGCGGGCCAGCACCTCCCCGATGAGCCCACGGGCGACGGCATCGGGCTTGAGCAGGACCAGGGTGCGCTCGATCATCGGGACTCCTGAGGGCCGGGGACGACGCTGTGCAGCCCAGCGATCGGGCGCTCCGCCGTCGGGACGCCGGCAGCGTACCCACCGGCGCGTCGGGCCAGGTCCGGGGGTCACCCGGCGGTGGGAGCCTCCACCTTCCTGCCCAACCGGATCGCCGTCCACCACAGGGCGGCGAAGATCCCTCCCAGCACGGCCATCATCGGCTCGAGCACGCCCAGGGCGATGGCTGCCACCTGGATCGCGGTTCCCACGGGCAGGAAGTATGGGCGCCCGTACCTGCCGGGCAGGACCAGGCAGGTCAGGGCCAGTGCCCCGATCAGCCAGCCGACCACGGGCGGGTAGCCGCCCACCACCTGGGTGACAGGGATGAGCAGGCCCAGCACGATCGCCTCGGCTATCAGGATGGACGAGGTCAGGACGCGCACTCATTCCTCCCTTGCGTGGCGGCGAGGGGCGGCGTGGTCGGGCTTTGCGGCGCCCTCTCCCATCTCTGCGCCGAGCAGCATGCGGGCCTCCCCCGCAACGGTCACCGACCCGGTGATCAGGACCCCGCCGCCGACGCCCGCGGGAGCCCCGATCTCGGACAGCTCGACGGCCCGCTCGATTGCGGCGTCGAGCCGTGCCTCCTGATGCACGCGGTCCTCCCCGAGGACGTCGACGGCGACAGCGGCGAGCTCTTGGGTCGGGATCGCGCGGGGCGACGTCGACTGCGTGATCACGACCTCGTCCACGACCGGTGCGATGGCCTCCAGGATCCCGGCCGCGTCCTTCTCCACCAGCACACCGACAACCGCGACCATGTGGCTGAACGAGAACGAGTCGGCAATGGCCTCAGCGAGGGCCAGGGCGCCCGAGGCGTTGTGGGCGGCGTCCACGACGACGGTCGGGGAGCGCCGCACGACCTCCAGGCGGCCCGGGCTGGTCACCGACGCGAAGCCGCTGCGGATCGCACCGGCCTCGAGCTGACGATGGGCTCGATCCGGCTGGCCCGGTGCGCCCACCCCGAAGAACGCCTCGACGGCTGCCAGCGCGGTCGCCGCATTGCGAGCCTGGTGCTCGCCGAACAGCGGCAGGTAGATCTCCCGGTACTCGCCGCCGAGGCCCTGGAGAGTTACCTGCTGACCACCCACGGCCACCAGACGCTGGACCACGCCGAAGTCGCGACCCTCGAGCGCGACGGGAGCCTCCAATTGAGCTGCCGTGGCGAACAGCACCTCGGCTGCCTCCGGCTCCTGCGCCGCGGTGATCACTGTGGACGTGGGCTTGATGATGCCCACCTTCTCCGAGGCGATGTCGCGGATCGTGTCGCCCAGGTACTGCATGTGGTCCAGCCCGATGGGGGTGAAGACCGCCACCTGGCCATCCGCGATGTTCGTCGCGTCCCAGGCCCCGCCCATCCCCACCTCGACGACGGCCACGTCCACCGGAGCATCCGCGAAAGCCGCGAACGCCATGGCGGTCATGACCTCGAAGAAGCTCAGCGGTGGTCCGTCCGCTGCGACGCTGGTCTCGTCCGCCAAGGCCAGCACGTGCGCGATCTCGTCGTGGATCCGCAGGAAGTGCTCGATGCTGATGGGCTCTCCGTCGAGCCGGATGCGCTCGCGCAGGTCGGACAGGTGCGGTGAGGTGACCAGGCCGGTGTGCAGCCCGAACTCTCGCAGGAGGACCTCGATCATCCGAGCGGTCGTGGTCTTGCCGTTCGTCCCGGTCACATGGATGACGGGGAAAGCGCGCTGGGGGTCACCGAGGTACTGCGTGAGCGTCCTGATCCGCGAGAGGGTCGGCGAGATGCGCGTCTCTGGCCACCGTGCCTCAAGCTCGCGGCGCAGCTCACCGAAGCGCTGGATCGGATCGGGGGGCTCTTGGGTCACCCGCCCATCGTCGCATCCTCGGGCGGCGACAGCCGGAGCGGTCGTGAGGAGCCGGCGGTCTGGGCGGTGGCCCCTAGAATCGCCCCCCATGAGCCAGAGCCCGTCCTCCCCCGCTGAGCGCATGCCGGCCAAGCCGAGCATCGAGGGAATCGAGAGGGCGTGGGCGGCCCGGTGGGAGGCCGACGGCACGTACCGCTTCGACCGCCGGGCCGCGCGCGAGCAGGTCTACTCGATCGACACCCCGCCCCCCACCGTCTCGGGATCCCTGCACGTCGGCCACGTGTTCTCGTTCACCCATACCGACCTCATCGCCCGGTACAAGCGGATGCGCGGACTGGACGTGTTCTACCCGATGGGCTGGGACGACAACGGCCTGCCCACGGAGCGCCGGGTCCAGAACTACTACGGCGTGCGTTGCGAGCCCGCCCTCCCCTACGACCCCGGCTTCGAGCCGCCGGCCAAGCCGGATCCCAAGCGCCAGGTGCCGATCAGCCGGCGCAACTTCATCGAGCTGTGCGAGCGGCTGACCCTGGAGGACGAGAAGGCCTTCGAGGCGCTGTTCCGCCAGCTGGGGCTCTCGGTGGACTGGACGCAGACCTACCAGACCATCGACTCGAATGCCCGAGCCACCTCGCAGCGGGCCTTCCTGCGCAACCTCGCCCGGGGCGAGGCCTACCAGGCCGAGGCGCCGACCCTGTGGGACGTCACGTTCCGGACCGCGGTGGCCCAGGCCGAGCTGGAGGACCGGGAGATGCCCGGCGCCTACCACCGGATCGCCTTCCCCTACTCCGACGGCTCGGGCGCGGTCCACATCGAGACCACCCGCCCGGAGCTGCTGGCCGCCTGCGTCGCGCTCGTGGCGCACCCGGACGACGAGCGCTACCAGAAGCACTTCGGCACCACGGTGACCACGCCCGTCTTCGGCGTCGAGGTGCCCGTCGTCGCCCATCACCTGGCCGATCCCGAGAAGGGCTCGGGCATCGCGATGATCTGCACGTTCGGCGACACCACCGACGTCACGTGGTGGCGCGAGCTGGACCTGGCAACCCGCCCGATCATCGGCTGGGACGGCCGGATCATCCCGGACACGCCGGACTGGATCACCGGCGAGGCGCAGCGGGATGCCTACGCGTCGCTGGCCGGACTGACGATGTTCTCGGCCAAGAGGCGCATGGTCGAGCTGCTCACCGAGACCGGGGCGCTGGAGGGCGAGCCACGTCCGATCACCCATCCGGTGAAGTTCTACGAGAACGGTGACCGACCGCTGGAGATCGTCACCACCAAGCAGTGGTACATCCGCAACGGTGGGCGCGACGCCGACCTGCGCGCAGCCCTGCTGGCCCGGGGAGAGCAGCTGCAGTGGCACCCAACGGGCATGGCGGTCCGCTACGCCAACTGGGTCTCGGGCCTGGCCGGGGACTGGCTGATCAGCCGCCAGCGGTTCTACGGCGTGCCGATCCCGCTGTGGTACCGGGTCGACGACCGTGGCGAGGTCGACCACGACTCGGTCATCGTCCCGCCCGAGTCCGACCTGCCCGTCGACCCCTCGGCCGAGTCGCCCGCCGGCTTCGACGAGGCGCAGCGCGGCCATCCGGGCGGCTTCGTCGGCGATCCCGACATCATGGACACCTGGGCGACGTCGAGCCTGACCCCGCAGATCGTCGGTGGCTGGGAGCGGGATCCCGAGCTCTGGGCCGCGGTCTCGCCCATGGACCTGCGCCCGCAGGCGCACGAGATCATCCGGACCTGGCTGTTCTCGACCGTCGTGCGCTCGCACCTGGAGGACGACCGCCTGCCGTGGGACCACGCGGCCATCTCCGGATGGATACTCGACCCCGACCGCAAGAAGATGTCGAAGTCCAAGGGCAACGTCGTCACGCCCATGGGCCTGCTGGACAAGCACGGCTCCGACGCCGTGCGGTACTGGGCGGCCTCCGGGCGACCGGGCACGGACACGGCCTTCGACGAGGGCCAGATGAAGATCGGCCGACGCCTGGCCATCAAGATCCTCAACGCGAGCCGGTTCGTGCTGGGCCTCGGCGTGGACGCGGGCGCGGTCGGTGACGCGCAGGCCGTGACCCACCCCCTGGACCGGGCGCAGCTGGCGCTGCTGGCCAACGTGGTCGAGCAGGCCACCGCTGCCTTCGAGGACTACAACTACACGCGGGCTCTCGAGATCACGGAGTCGTACTTCTGGTCCTTCTGCGACGACTACATGGAGCTGGTGAAGGACCGGGCCTACGGCAGCCGGGGGGCCGCGGGAGCGGCATCGGCACGTGCGGCGCTGGCGACGGCCCTGGGCGTCCAGCTGCGCCTGTTCGCCCCGTTCCTGCCGTTCGTGACCGAGGAGGTCTGGTCGTACTGGCAGGAGGGGTCCGTCCATCGCGCGGCCTGGCCCACGGCGCAGGAGGCCCGCGACGTCGCCGGTGACGGCGATCCGGCACTCGTGGCCGACCTGGCCTGGGTGCTGACCGCGATCCGCAAGGCGAAGTCCGAGCGGAAGGTGGCGATGAACAGCGCGCTACTGGAGGTCCGGGTCAGCGCGCCGCAGGATGCTGTCAGCAGGTTGAAGGGGGCCGACGACGATCTGGGCGCGGCGGCTCGAGCGGAGTCGGTCTCCGTGGCGGCCGGTGACGCGGGCGTTGAGGTGACCATTCCGAGCTGACGGTCCCGACTTCGGCCGGACCGGCGCTGGGCTCCGGCTCAGGCCGACTTTTCCGAGCGCGGGCGCCGGGCCGTGGAGGGGCTGGACTTCTCGCGCGGCAGGATCGTCGGGTTCACGTTGTCGCGCACGACCTCCGCGGTGATCACGACCTTGCCGACGTCCTTTCGGGACGGCACGTCGTACATCACGTTGAGGAGGACCTCCTCCATGATCGCTCGCAGCCCGCGAGCACCCGTGCCGCGCAGGGTCGCCTGCTCGGCCACCGCCTCCAGTGCGTCCGGGGTGAACTCCAGGCCCACGCCGTCGAGCTCGAAGAGCCGTTGGTACTGACGCATCAGGGCATTGCGGGGCTCGGTGAGCACTCGCACCAGAGCCACGTGATCCAGGCTGCTGACAGACGTGAAGACGGGCAGGCGCCCGATGAACTCCGGGATCATCCCGAACTTCAGGAGGTCCTCGGGCATGACCCGGGAGAACACCTCGGACGTGTCACGCGCGGCACCGCCGGGGCTGGGCGCTGCGCCGTCTGCCACGACCTCTGGCACGAAGCCGATCGACTTGCGGCCGATCCGCGACTCGATGATGCGGTCGAGGCCGGGGAACGCGCCGCCCACGATGAAAAGCACGTTCGTCGTGTCGATCTGGATGAACTCCTGGTGCGGATGCTTGCGGCCACCCTGAGGCGGCACCGAGGCGGTGGTGCCCTCGAGGATCTTCAGCAGCGCCTGCTGGACGCCCTCACCAGAGACATCCCGGGTGATGGAGGGGTTCTCGCTCTTGCGCGCCACCTTGTCGATCTCGTCGATGTAGACGATGCCGGTCTCGGCCTTCTTGACGTCGTAGTCGGCGGCCTGGATCAGCTTGAGCAGGATGTTCTCGACATCCTCGCCCACATAGCCGGCCTCGGTCAGCGCGGTGGCGTCAGCGATCGCGAAGGGGACCTTGAGCATCCGGGCCAGGGTCTGGGCCAGCAGCGTCTTGCCTGAGCCGGTCGGCCCGAGCAGCAGGATGTTCGACTTCGCCAGCTCGACGTGGTCGTCGCGCGAGCGTTCACCGCCGGCCTGGACGCGCTTGTAGTGGTTGTAGACGGCAACGGCGAGGCTCTTCTTGGCGACGTCCTGGCCGATCACGTACTGATCGAGGAACGTGCAGATCTCCTTGGGCTTGGGCAGCTCATCGAAATGAACCTCCGAGCTCTCGTGGAGCTCCTCCTCGATGATCTCGTTGCACAGGTCTATGCACTCGTCGCAGATGTAGACGCCCGGGCCGGCGATGAGCTTCTTCACCTGCTTCTGACTCTTCCCACAGAAAGAGCACTTGAGCAGGTCGCCACCGTCACCAATCCGGGCCACGTCGCTTCCTCTCCTCGAATGCATAGACCGTACCCCGGTCGCACCGCCTTGCACACGACGTGCTCGTGCCGACGCGCCCGTGCCCGTTGCGCCGTGGGCGAAGCCCCGGCACCGGCTGGATCAGCTGGCCTGAACAGCCTTTCGCGAGGCGATCACCTGGTCGATGACGCCGTACTCCTTGGCGTCGGGCGCAGTCAGGATCTTGTCTCGCTCGATGTCCCTGGCGACCTGCTCAGGGGTCCGCCCGGTGTGCTTGGCGAGGATCCCTTCCATCTCCACCCGCATGCGAAGGATCTCGTTGGCCTGGATCTCGATGTCCGATCCCTGGCCACCACCCTCCGTGTACGGCTGGTGGATGAGGATGCGCGCGTGCGGCAGGGCGAAGCGCTTGCCCGGCGCGCCCGCGGCCAGGAGGACCGCGGCAGCGGAGGCCGCCTGGCCGAGGCAGACCGTCTGGACCTGCGGCTTCACGAACTGCATGGTGTCGTAGATCGCGGTCATCGCCGTGTAGGAGCCGCCCGGGGAGTTGATGTAGATCGAGATGTCGCGGTCCGGGTCGATCGACTCCAGCGTGAGCAGCTGGGCCATCACGTCGTCGGCCGAGGCGTCGTCGATCTGCACGCCGAGGAAGATGATCCGCTCCTCGAACAGCTTGGTGTAGGGGTTGTGCAGGCGCTCGCCGTTGGCGGTGCGCTCGCGGAACTCCGGCAGGATGTACCGGGCCGCTGGGACGGTGGAGTGCTGCGTCATCGGTCGAGGCTCCTGGTCGCGGGAAGGGCTGAGTGCCGCGTGGGCGCGGGGGTGGCTGGGTTCCTGGGGCCGGATCAAGCCGTCCCCCCCTCACCCGACACGTCGCGAGCGCTGTGCACCACGTGGTCGACGAAGCCATACGTCCTGGCCTCGTCGGCGGTGAACCAGCGGTCTCGGTCGGAGTCCGAGGTGATGGTCTCCAGGGACTGACCGGTGTGCTTGGCGATGAGCTCGGCCATCTTGCGCTTGGTGTAGAGCATCTGCTCGGCCTGGATCTTGATGTCCGAGGCCGTTCCGCCGATCCCGCCGGAGGGCTGGTGCATCATGATCCGCGCGTGCGGCAGGGCATAGCGCTTGTTCTCGGCCCCGGCGCAGAGCAGGAACTGGCCCATGGACGCGGCCAGGCCCATGGCGACCGTCGCGACGTCGTTCTTGACGTACTGCATGGTGTCGTAGATGGCCATACCCGCCGAGACGGAGCCTCCGGGCGAGTTGATGTAGAGGTAGATGTCCTTGTCGGGGTCCTCTGCGGCCAGCAGGATCATCTGCGCGCAGATCCCATTGGCGACCTGGTCCTCGACCACCGAGCCGAGGAAGATGATCCGCTCGCGCAGCAGCCGTTGGTAGACCGAGTCGTCGAAGCCGGGGCCGCTGGGGGCCGGGGCGCGGAACTCCGGAGAGAGGACGGGAGAGGGGAGCGGGTTCACGGGAGCCTCCACTGGAGCTCGATGCCTGGTCGGCCTGGACAGGTTTCGTCGTCGCGTCGGGCGAACTGCCGATCGGATCGACAGGGCTCCTCGACCGAGCTGCCCTGGCGATCCGACGAGCTGGATCGCTGCGTCGTTCTCCACGGACCGGACACGTCACCCCTTCGAGCGACCTGTTCGATCACGTCTGCGATGACACTAACCCGGGCCCCTGACATCGGATTCCC
>CAZWXF010000112.1:0-1292 GCA_964638055.1 uncultured Bifidobacteriaceae bacterium
GCGCGGCTCTGGCTGTGCGCGGCGGCGCGACAGGTGCTCGTCAACGGCCTGGACCTGCTGGGAGTGGCAGCCCCGGAGCGGATGTGAGCAGCTCGTCCGGGTCGGACCCGAAGGCAGGCGCGGATCCGGGCCTGGGGGCGGAATCCACCGAGGGACCCGAACCGGACCCGGGTCGGGGAGGGTCGATCGACGACGAGACTGGGGCACCTGCCGGAGGCAGCGATCCTCGGGGCAGCGCAGACGCGGGACAGCTCTCGCAGTCCGAGCGAGCACGCGAGGAGGGCGCCTCCCCGATGTTCGTGGCCGTCGTCGGCGTCGCGGAGAAGCGCGCGCGTCGGCTGGCTCCGGGTATCGGCCTGGGGGTGGCGGTGTACGGCCGGCTCGTCCGGCACCGCGGGACCGTGCTGGCCGCCGGACTGGCGTTCTTCGCCCTCTTCGCGCTGGTGCCGTCCCTGGTCTCCCTGGGCGTCGTCGTCGCTCTGCTGTTCGATCCCGCCGCCTTCGCCGCCCAGGTCGAGAAGCTCCTGGCCGACCGGCCCGACATCCTGGCCAACGTCGAGCCCTTCCTGGACGAGATCGCCAGCGTCGGCCATGCGTCGTTGGCCTCGATCGGCCTGACCGGCCTGATCACCCTGGGACTGTCGCTCTACGCCGCGAGCAAGTACATCTACGTCGGCCGGCAGGTGCTCGACATCGCCTTCGAGGTGGAGCCGCGCATCCCGTCGCTCATCAGCCGGGCGTTCGCGATGCTCATCGTCCTGGTCGCCCAGGTGGCCATCGCGGCGGCGGTGATCGCGACGACGGTCCTGCCGCGGATACTGGACGCCCTCGGCGTCGGCGACTCCTACACCGACGCGATCAGGCTGTTTCGAGTGCCGGTGGCCGCCATCGTCGTGTACCTGCTCCTGACGGCGTCGATGCGGTTCGGTATCCAGGCGCGGCGAGCCGTGGGCTGGCTCAACGTCGGGGCCACGTTCGGGACCGCCGTCATCCTGCTGGGGACGGCCGGGCTGGGCTGGTACCTGTCGTTCTCCGACACCTACAGCCAGGCCATCGCCGTCCTCGGTGGCGTCATCGCGCTGGAGGTGTGGCTCTACGTCGTCTCGCTGGCCATGGTCGGGGCGGCCGAGATCGAGGGTGTCCGCCTGGGCTTCCGGCGCCGCGACCTGGCCGTGGTGGAGGCGTCGGAGCCGGAACCGGCCAGGACTTGATCGGCGTGGTCTCGACGGGCTCGACCGACGGGCTCGCTTCGACCGACGGGCTCTGGTCTCGACGGGCTCGACCGACGGGCT
>CAZWXF010000112.1:1392-7998 GCA_964638055.1 uncultured Bifidobacteriaceae bacterium
TCTCGACGGGCTCGACCGACGGGCTCGACCGTCGGGTTCGCTTCGACCGACGGGCTACCCGACCGACGAGGGGCGGCGCCTCATGCGTGCTTGTCCTCCGAGGTCTCCTCGGGCTGCACCGACCAGGTCGGGGGCTCGTCCTGGCCGGACTCCTCGTCCGCCTCCGCGTCCTCGGCGGTCGGCTGGATCCTGCCGGGAGCGTGGTGGACGGGGGCGTAGACCGCATACAGCCGCATCGGCTCGTCGCCGATGTTCGTCACGTTGTGCCAGGTGCCGGCCGGGACGAGGATCGCCCAACCGTCCTCGACCTCCCGGTCGAAGTCCAGCTGGTCCTTGGCCGGTCCCATCTGGACGCGACCGCGGCCCCCGTCGAGGCGGAGGAACTGGTCGGTGTCGGGGTGCGCTTCCAGGCCCACATCGCCGCCCACCGGGATCGACATGAGCGTGACCTGCAGGTACTTCCCCGACCACGCAACGGTGCGGTAGTTGGTGTTGCTGAGTGTCTCGGTCTCGAGGTCGAAGCTCTGAGGATCCGGTCCGATGTCCTTGATGGTCACGTCATTCTCCGGCCGACGAATTTGTCAGATGCCCGTGGATCGCGCGGCTCCCCCGATCCTACGCCGCGCCAACGTCCGGTCTGCGTGGTCGATCCGGCACATCCTGTGGTCCGAATCGACCACGCAGCCATACTGCTTCGTGCCTCGACGCGGACGCGGCTGCACACCCGCACTCTGTGGGGTGGATCCGGCCTTTAGGCTTTCGCCCCATGCATGCCCACCCCGCCGGACCGATGCACGCGGACGGTCCGACTCCGGCACAGGCGCCCCACGAGATCCCGGACTCCGCCGCGCTGGCCGAGCTCACCGCCCATGTGTGGCCGACCACCGCCCTGCGGGACCCCGGCAGCGGAGCCCTGGTCGTCGGGGGACTGTCGGCCCCTGACCTCGCCCGGGAGTTCGGCACGCCCACCCTCGTGCTCGACGAGTCGGACTTCCGCGACCGAGCCCGTGCCTTCAGCGCTGCCTACGACAACGCCGAGCTGCCCGGTGAGGTCGCCTACGCCGGCAAGGCATTCATGTCGGCGACGACGGTCCGCTGGCTGGACGCCGAGGGGATCGGACTTGACGTCTGCACCGGCGGGGAGCTGGAGCTGGCGCTCGCTGCGGGGTTTCCCGCCGACCGGATCACCCTGCACGGGAACAACAAGACCGATGCCGAGCTGGCCCTGGCCCTGGGGCGCGGGGTGGGCCGCTTCGTGATCGACTCCCTCGAGGAGGTCGACCGGCTGGCCGAGGCCGCGGCCGCCGCAGGACGGGTCGCCGACGTGCTCGTCCGGGTGACCAGCGGCGTCGAGGCCCATACCCACGAGTTCATCGCGACCGCGCACGAGGACCAGAAGTTCGGCCTGTCCCTGGCCAGCGGTGCCGCGCGCGCTGCGGTCCTGGCCGTGGCTGGCCGACCCGAGCTCGCCCTGCGGGGGATCCACAGCCACATCGGCTCCCAGATCTTCGACACGGCCGGCTTCGAGGTCGCAGCGCAGCGCGTCGTGGCATTCGTCGCCGACCTGGCCGAGCATGACGGAGTCGAGGTCGGCGAGCTCAACCTCGGCGGGGGGATGGGCATCGCCTACCGGCCCGACGACGATCCCGTGAGCCCGGCCGAGATGGCCGATGCCCTGCGCTGGATCGTGCGCTCGGAGTGCGACCGGCGCGGGATCCGCCCCCCGACCCTGGGCGTGGAGCCCGGGCGGGCCATCGTCGGTCCGGCGATGGTCACCCTTTACGAGGTCGGGACGATCAAGCCCGTCGAGTACGCCGCCGGCGCCGTGCGGACCTATGTGTCCGTGGACGGCGGGATGAGCGACAACATCCGTACGGCCCTGTACGCCGCCGAATACACGGTCACGCTCGCATCCCGCCGGTCCAGCGCCCCGGCGATGCTCACGCGCGTGGTCGGGCGCCACTGCGAGTCCGGCGACATCGTGGTGCGCGACGCCTGGCTGCCCTCGGACCTGCGCCGCGGCGACCTGCTGGCGGTCGCGGCGACCGGCGCCTACTGCCGATCGATGGCGTCCAACTACAACTACGTGTGTCGCCCTCCGGTCATCTCCGTGCGTGACGGCCACGCCAGCGTGGTCCTGCGCCGGGAGGAGCCGAGCGACCTGTTCTCCCTCGACGCCGGCCTCACCGCCTGATCCCTGACCGCATCGGTGGGGGCGTGCTCGTCGCCCCACCGGCGACCGGGGCCGATCCTGCCCTCGCACGGGCGGTCCACCGCGGGGCAGGACCTGTCCGCTGGACCGACTGCTGGGCTGCGCGGCTCCCAGCGGGCCCATCAGACAGGCCCCGGCCATGAGAGAATCGGCGATGGCCACGCACCGTGAGGAGTCCGCCGAATGCCCCCGCCGCTCGAACCGCTGTCCATCGTCGTGCTCGGTGGCGGAACCGTCGGCGGGCAGGTCGTGCGGCTGCTCGAGGAGCAGTCGCGAGACCTCGCGGCCCGAGTGGGCGTGCCGCTGGACGTGATCGGCGTCGGCGTGCGCGACGGGGCCCGCGCGCGTCCGGGCATCCGGCCGGAGCTGTTGAGCACCGATCTCGAGGGCCTGCTGGCCAAGGGTCCCGACATCGTGGTCGAGCTCATGGGCGGGATCGAGCCGGCTGCAGCGCTCATCCGTGCGGCATTGTCCGGTGGGGCGTCGGTCGTGACGGCGAACAAGGCCCTCGTCGCCACACAGGGCGCAGCGCTGCACGCCATCGCCGCCGAGTCACGTGTCGACCTGCTGTACGAGGCAGCGGTCGGCGGCGCTATCCCACTGCTGCGGCCGCTGCGCGAGTCCCTGGCCGGCGACCGCATCCGGCGGATACTGGGCATCGTCAATGGCACGACCAACTACATCCTGACCCAGATGGGCGAGGCCGGGCTGCCCTTCGACGAGGCCCTCGCGCAGGCCCAGGCCCTCGGGTACGCCGAGGCAGATCCTGCGGCCGATGTCGAGGGCCACGACGCCGGAGCGAAAGCGGCGATCCTCGCGTCCCTCGGATTCCACTCGCGTGTGACCTTGGACGATGTCAGCGTCGAGGGGATCACACGGCTGACGCCGACCGACTTCGCGGCCGCCCGTGAGATCGACTGCGTGATCAAGCTCCTGGCCATCTGCGAGCTGATCGAGGAGCCCTCGGGCCCGGCCGTCTGCGTGCGCGTCCACCCGGCGATGGTTCCCACCACGCATCCGTTGGCAGGGGTCCGCGACGCGTTCAACGCGGTCTTCGTCGAGGCCGACGCTGCGGGCCAGGTCATGTTCTACGGCCGTGGCGCCGGGGGTGCCCCGACTGCCAGCGCCGTGCTCGGGGACATCGTGGCCGCCGCCCGCAACCGGGTCACGGGCTCGAAGGCGCCCGGCGAGTCGGCCTACGCGGAGCTGCCCGTGGTGAGCATCGGCGCATCGGAGACCTCCTACGCGATCCAGCTGCAGGTCGCCGACCAGCCCGGCGTGCTCGCAGCCGTCGCCGGCGTGTTCGCAGAGCGGTACGTGAGCATCCAGAGCCTGCACCAGCGGGGGGCGGGGGAGTCTGCGCAGCTGCTCATCCGCACCCACCCCGGGCTGGAGGCCCGACTTGCCGACACAGTGGCGTCCCTGCGGGAGCTGCCGACAGTCACGGAGGTGATCGGCGTCATGCGCGTCATCGGGGAGGGAACGTGATGGGGATGACCGCCGTGCGCCCACGACCGTGGCGCGGCGTGATCACTGAGTACCGCGACCGGATGGACCTGCCCGAGGGGGCGCCCGTGGTCTCGCTGTGCGAGGGCGGCACGCCCCTGGTCGAGTCCGACTGGCTCTCGCAGCACACGGGCTGCCGCGTCCTGCTCAAGTTCGACGGCGCCAACCCGACCGGCTCCTTCAAGGACCGCGGCATGACCATGGCCATCTCGACGGCTGCCGCCACCGGGGCGAAGGCCGTGATCTGTGCTTCGACCGGGAACACCTCCGCATCCGCGGCCGCCTACGCGGCCAAGGCCGGCATGACGCCTGCGGTCCTCGTCCCCGCAGGGAAGATCGCCATGGGCAAGCTGGCCCAGGCAGTCGCCCATGGTGCTCGCCTGCTGCAGGTCCAGGGCAACTTCGACGACTGCCTGCGCCTGGCCTGCGAGCTGGCCGACACGTATCCGGTCGCCCTGGTGAACTCACTGAATCCGGCCCGCATCGAGGGCCAGAAGAGCGCGGCGTTCGAGATCGTCGACGCCCTGGGCCACGCCCCGGACATCCATGTCCTGCCCGTGGGGAATGCCGGCAACATCACCGCGTACTGGCGTGGCTATCGGGAGTATCACGGCGAGGGGCTGTCGGCGCTGCCCCGCATGTGGGGGGTGCAGGCGGCCGGTGCCGCACCCATCGTCCGCGGCGAGATCGTCAGGAACCCGGAGACCGTCGCCACCGCGATCCGGATCGGCAACCCGGCCTCGTGGGGATCGGCCGTTGCGGCACGCGACGAGTCGGGGGGGCGGATCGACATGGTCTCCGACGAGCAGATCATCGCCGCGCACCTGGCCCTGGCAGCCAACGACGGCATCTACTGCGAGCCTGCCTCCGCGGCATCCGCGGCGGGACTCCTGGCCGCTGCCGACGCCGGCCTGGTCGATCCGGGCCAGACGATCGTGTGCACCCTGACCGGCCACGGGCTCAAGGACACCCACTGGGCGCTGGAGCGGGCCACGGATCCGACGGTCATCGCCGTCGACGTGTCGGCCGCCGCTGGGGCACTCGGACTTCGGGAGTGAGCGGGCTGACCGCGTCGCCCGACCAGCCTCCCCTGGCTGACGGCTGGGTGAGCGTCGTCGTACCCGCCACGAGTGCGAACCTCGGGCCGGGCTTCGACGCCCTGGGCCTGGCGCTCTCCCTGCGCGACCGGGTGTCGGCCCGCTTCGTCTCGGGCACCGACGTGGCCGTCGATGTGGCGGGCGAGGGCTGCCGCGACGTTCCCACCGACGCCTCGAACCTCGTGGCGCGCACCATCCGCATCGGCCTGGCGACGTTCGACGAGTCGGGGGAGCTCGGCCGGCGGGGCCTTCAGGTGCGCTGTGAGAACGTCATTCCGCACGGTCGGGGCCTGGGCTCCTCGGCGGCCGCCATCGTGGGCGGGTTGGCGGTGGCCGCCCTGTTGGCCGGGCGACGGATCGGCGGAGAGCCCGGATCGGGCAGCTCTGTGTCCCTCGCAGAGCTGATCGCCCTGAGCACCTGGCTGGAGGGCCATCCGGACAACGTCGCCCCGGCCGTGCTCGGCGGCGCCACGGTCGCCTGGCTGGACCCGGTGCCGGTGCAGGAGACCGGTTCATCGGATCGCGACGCCTCCGTGGGCCGGGCGGCGTCCCTGCGCCTGCATCCCGCCCTCACCCCGGTGCTCATGGTCCCCGAGGTCTCGGCGTCGACCCATCGTGCGCGCGGCGCACTGCCACCATCGGTCCCTTTCAGCGATGCCACCTTCAACGCGGGCCGCAGCGCCCTGCTGGTGCATGCCCTCACCGCCGAGCCGCGACTGCTCCTGCCCGCCACGGAGGACCGCCTGCACCAGTGGCAGCGCCGGGAGGTCTACCCCGAGAGCCTCGCGCTCGTCGCATCCCTGCGCTCCGCTGGGATACCGGCCGCCATCTCCGGCGCGGGACCCAGCGTCATCGCCTTCGCGGCGGATCTCCCGGGGTGCGTCCCGGTCGCGCGCGTCCGGGACGAACTGGCCGAGGTGTCGCCCGCTGGCTCCCGGGTGGAGGTGCTCGAGGTGTCCCGGCAGGGCGTCCACGGCTCGCAGGTCGACTCGACTGCTCGGTGAATGCGTTCCGTGCACATTCCCTGACCAGTGATACCGTATGTATCGGACTCGCGCGGTAGTCACGTCCTCTTGGGCCCTCGGGCCGACTCGACGAACTCTCTGATTCCGATGCGCCGGACGTGTCGCCAGGGTCCGTTCCACATCGAAGCGCGCCGTGACGCTGACCGTCGGTCAGCCGCAAGCGGCTTTCATCCACATAGGAACCACGTGACAGACACGATCAGCATCGCGCCGGAGACCGTTCAGGGCACCGGGGGGACGCCGCCTCAGCGCGCGCTGTCCGCGATGCTCCTTCCGGAGCTCAAGAAGCTGGCCCACGACATGGGACTCCATGGCGTCTCGGGCATGAAGAAGAGCGACTTGCTGGCGACCATCAATGCGTCGATGGCCGGCTCCGCGCCCGCCGGGAACCGGACGACCACCGCTGCGAACCGGGCGACCACCGCGGCGAACGGGGAGGATCGCCCGCAGGGCGGTTCGCGGTCCGCGCACGTCGTCGTGACCGAGTCCGCGGACCCGGGCCAGGCGACGCAGGGGATGGGCAACGGCGATCCCCTTGCCGCAGACGGGGGCCCGGCGTCCCAGCATGAGGGGCACAGCCCCGAGCGGGAGCACGGGGCGCAGGAGTCGGGCGTCCCGACGGACGCACCCGGCGCAGGTGAGGCCGACGACACGCAGGCGGGGCAGTCCCGCGGTCAGGCCCCCGCTGGGCAGAACCGCCGAGAGCGCCAGGGTGGCGACGTCGAGCGTGAGCAGCGCGGCCGCGAGGGCAACGCGCGCCAGGGCG
>CAZWXF010000113.1:0-1539 GCA_964638055.1 uncultured Bifidobacteriaceae bacterium
CTCGACCAACGCGGGCTCGAACAAGCGCGGGCGCGTGCGTCCGGGGTGGCTAGACTCCCGCCCACGCCGGTCGAGCCTGTCGAGACCCCCGCCCGCCCCCGCGGGTCGAGCGTGTCGAGACCCCGTCCGCCCCACGTGGGTCGAGCCTGTCGAGACCCCGTCCGCCCCCCGCCGGTCGAGCCTGTCGAGACCCCGATCCACTGCAAGGCGGTCCAGAACTGCTGCCGGACCAGGCGCGAAGCGCTCGTCGCGGCCCGCTTGGACGGGCTCGACCAGCGTGGCGGGCTGGACCGGCGTGGGGCCGCTTGGTCTCGACGGGCTCGACCAGCGTGGCGGGCTCGACCGGCGTGGGGTCACTGTCTCGACGGGCTCGACCAACGCGACCGGCGCGGCGGGGTCAGCGGGTCCCGCGGGCCCAGTGCGGGGCGCTCGCCGGGCGGGCAGGTGCCGCGGTAGCGACTCGACCTGGCGCGCTGGCGATGGAGGTGGCTCCCTCGGCGAGGGTGGAGCCGTCCTGGTCGAGATGGCTGAGCGTGGTGACGATCTCGTGGACCACGCGCCCGTCGACGGGCAGCGAGTTGTGCCCGACCGAGCGGACGAACACGTTGCGGGCATTGAGGTCGGGATGCTCGATGCGCGCGTTCGACTTGGGGATCATCATCTGGTCCAGGTCGGACCAGATGGCGACGAAGCGAGTCCGGCAGCCGGGGGCGGGCATGGCCAGCTCGGCCACGATCGCCGAGTCGCGGCGCATCTGACGGGCCACGGGATGCGGGACGAAATGGGCCGGGGCCGTGCCGGCATGGGGAGTGCCGAGCGTGACCAGCGTGTGGACGCGGGAGTCCCCGCCCATCCGCTGGACGAAGTAGCGGGCCACAAGACCGCCCATGGAATGGCCGATGACGTGCACACGCTCGAATCCCGTCTCGATGCACAGCGCCTCCACCAGGGCCTCCAGGCGCCCGGCCACGTCGCGCACATCCTCGGTGAGCGGGGAGTAGTTCAGCGTGATGATGCGGCCGAATCCGCGCCGGCGAAGCCCGCGCTTGAGCACGGTGAAGACGGAGCGGTTGTCCACGACGCCGTGCACCAGGATGATCGGCGTCCCCGCCGCCTCGACGTCGCCGATGATGAGGCCCCGCTTCACCGGGTCGAGTCCATCGAGGTTGAGCGGCCCGTCGTGGTGGCGCACCTGCTCCTCGACGACCCCCAGGGGGTACGTCACCACGTGGGTTGCCAGCCATGCCAACTCGATGGCGGTCCCTCGGATCACCGAGGGCGTCGTCGCCTTGCGGACGCCCCGCCGAGTCGCCGCACCCACACGCCGGATGCGTCCGACGGAGGCTCCTTCGCCGGTTCCGCTCGCCCCGCCAGCACGCGGGGGCGTCGGACTGCCCGGCATCGAGGACACGCTCGCAAGGTAGCGCATCGGTCGGGGCGCCGGCAGCATCGGCTGTCGGCTGTCGGCTGTCGGCTGTCGGCTGTCGGCTGTCGGCTGTCGGCCGTGGACCGAGCGGTTTCCCCCGCCTCGGCTGACGT
>CAZWXF010000113.1:1639-7995 GCA_964638055.1 uncultured Bifidobacteriaceae bacterium
TCGGCTGTCGGCTGTCGGCCGTGGACCGAGCGGTTTCCCCCGCCTCGGCTGACGTGCTGACCCGCCGAACGGCCCGGTTACGCTGCCCCCATGACGACGAGTCCTGCCACCGAGGCGGCCGCCGGGCCCGGTCCGGTCGCCGCGGATGCCCCCAGCCGGGCACCCTCCGCCGCCCCCCACATCCGCGTCGTGGTGGGCAAGCCCGGCTTGGACGGCCACGATCGTGGGGCGAAGGTCGTGGCCCGCGCCCTGCGTGACGCCGGTATCGAGGTCATCTACACCGGACTCCACCAGACGCCCGAGCAGATCGTCGCCACCGCGATCGCCGAGGACGCCGACGGCATCGGCCTGAGCATCCTGTCCGGGGCCCACATGACGTTGTTCCGGGCCGTCATCGAGCAGCTCCGACAGAACGACGCGGCCGACATCGCCGTCTTCGGCGGCGGGATCATCCCCGCGGCCGACATCGCCGAGCTCGAGGCGATGGGGGTGGCCCAGATCTTCACGCCAGGTACCCGGACCGATCAGATCGTCGACTGGGTGCGCCTTCACCTGGCGCACGCGGCCTGATCCTCCCCTGGTCACGCCAGCCCTGCCGGTGCACGCCTGCCGCGGCGCGCGGGTATCCGGGCTGCGCGGCTCCCCTACCCTGAGCGCAGTTGTCGCACGAGAACAGGAGCGCGTTTCGTGGATCTGTACGAGTACCAGGCCAAGGACCTGTTCGCCAAGCACGGCGTCCCGGTCACCCCCGGAGTGGTGTGCCAGACGCCGGAGGCGGTGCGCGCCGCTGCCGCACACCTGGGTGGGACCGTCGTGGTGAAGGCGCAGGTCAAGACCGGTGGGCGCGGAAAGGCGGGCGGTGTGAAGTTGGCCGCGAACCCCGACGAGGCCGAGGCGCGAGGCGCGGACATCCTCGGGCTGGACATCAAGGGCCACATCGTGCGCAAGGTGCTCGTGACGCCTGCAGCAGAGATCGCCGAGGAGTACTACGTCTCCTTCCTGCTGGACCGGGCCAACCGGACGTTCATGGCCATGGCGTCGGTCGAGGGCGGCATGGAGATCGAGCAGGTCGCCGCGGAGCGGCCCGACGCCCTGGCCATGATCGGCGTCGATGCCCTCGAGGGCTGCACGCCGCAGAAGGCCGCTCAGATCGTTGCCGCTGCCCGCTTCCCGGAGGACGTCGCCGATCAGGTGAGCGCCGTCCTGGTCCAGCTCTGGCGGGTCCTGGTCGCGGAGGACGCCACGCTGGTGGAGGTCAATCCGCTTGTCCGCACACGCGATGCCCGAATCCTCGCCCTCGATGGGAAGGTCTCCCTGGACGGCAATGCCGGCTTCCGGCACCCCTATCACGGCGAGTTCGACGACACTTCCGAGACCGACCCCATCGAGGTGCGTGCCCGCAGCTTCGACCTCAACTACGTCAAGCTGGAGGGCGAGGTCGGGATCATCGGCAACGGTGCCGGCCTGGTCATGAGCACGCTGGACGTCGTCGCCTACGCGGGGGAGGAGTTCGGCGGGGTTCGCCCGGCCAACTTCCTCGACATCGGCGGTGGTGCCAGTGCGGAGGTCATGAGCAACGGGCTGGACATCGTGCTGCACGACCCCAGCGTCCGCAGCGTGCTCGTCAACGTCTTCGGTGGGATCACGTCCTGCGTCGAGGTCGCCAACGGCATCAAGAACGCGATCGAGCTGCTGGCCCAGCACGGAACGCCGGTCGACAAGCCGATCGTGGCCCGCATCGACGGCAACCGGGCCGAGGAGGGCCGCGAGATCCTCGAGGACGCGGGCATCTCCGGCCTGCAGATCGTGCAGACGATGGACGAGGCCGCCCGCCGGGTGGCCCAGCTCGCTGCGGCGGGAAGGTGAGTGTGGGATGGCGATCTTCCTCGACGGGCAGTCGCGCCTGATCGTGCAGGGCATGACGGGCTCGGAGGGCATGAGGCACACGGGCCTCATGCTCGCCGCCGGGACCGAGGTCGTGGGCGGGGTCAACCCCCGCAAGGCAGGTACGAAGGTGGAGTTCCCCAACGCGACGCTGCCGGTCTTCGGATCGGTGTCCGAGGCCATGGCGCAGACCGGCGCGAACGTGTCGGTCGCCTTCGTCCCCCCGGCGGGCACGCGCGCCGCGGTGGAGGAGGCGGTGGATGCCGGGATGCCGCTCGTGGTGGTCATCACCGAGGGTGTCCCGGTCCACGACACCGCCCAGTTCTTCCAGTACGCGACCAACTCCGCGGCGACGCGACTCATCGGGCCGAACTGCCCGGGCATCATCTCCCCCGGGCTGGCCAACGCCGGCATCATCCCGGCCGCGATCACCGGCCCCGGACCGATCGGTCTGGTGAGCAAGTCCGGCACGCTGACCTACCAGATGATGTACGAGCTGCGCGACCTCGGATTCTCCACGGCCATCGGGATCGGCGGCGACCCGATCATCGGCACGACGCACATCGACGCCCTGGCCGCATTCGAGGCCGACCCGGACACCGAGGCGATCGTCATGATCGGCGAGATCGGCGGTGACGCCGAGGAGCGGGCCGCTGCCTTCATCGCGGAGAACGTCACCAAGCCGGTCGTCGGCTACGTGGCCGGCTTCACCGCGCCCGAGGGCAAGACGATGGGTCACGCCGGGGCCATCGTGTCCGGCTCCTCGGGCACCGCCCAGGCGAAGAAGGAGGCCCTGGAGGCTGTTGGTGTGCGCGTGGGCCGCACGCCGTCGGAGACTGCGCGCCTCATGCGCGACCTCCTGCGCTGAGGCGACCGAACCGGGCATAGCAGCGATCGGACACGCTACGGGCGGGTCGCGGGCCAGCGCGCCCGAGTGGGGGAGACTGACGCGGTGGGCGCGATCGACCTGACGACTCAGCCGCCCGGAGCTGCCACGGCGCTGCCCGGTCGGGAGCGACGGCCCGTGATCGCCGGAGCGGTCGGCGCGATGTGGGCTCTGATCGTCGGCGTCGGGCTGGTCCTGGGCCTGGTCCTGCTCACCTGGACAGTCTCGCCCAACGCCGGCGGCGAGGCCGCCGCGGCGGTTCGCGCGTCCGGGATGACCTGGGTGGGCATCCACCTGGTTCCCATCCAGATCGGCGAGAGCACCCTGAGTGTCTTCCCCCTGGGCGCACTCGTCCTGGGCCTGGTCCTGAACCGGCGCGGCGGACGCTGGGCAGCCCGGTTCGTGGCCAGCCCCTCCCACCGGGAGATCGCCGGGATACTCCTGGGCGGCATGGCCATGTACGGGCTCGGCGGTGCCGGCGTCGCGTGGCTCTGCTCTGAGGCTGGGCTGCGCGCATCACCGGGATCCGCGCTGCTGCACTGCGCGGTCGTCGCAGGGCTTGGCATCGGCTGGGGCGTCGCCGTCCAGGAGGGAATGACGCGCTGGCGCACGGGGCAGGCTGAGAAGGTCCGCCGGACCCTCACTGCGGGATTCGCCGCCGCCCTGGCCATCGGAGCCGTCGGAGCAACCCTCGTCGCGCTGAGCCTGGCACGCAGCTACGGCCAGGTGGCCGCGAGCCTGGGCCAGGCCGATGCCGGCATCGCGGGGACGGCGATGCTCACCACGGTCAACGCTCTGAGCCTGCCCAACCTCGCGATCTGGGCGGGGGGGTTCGTCCTGGGCCCGGGCCTCCAGCTCGGTGACACGGGCTACCTCACCCTGTGGAGCGGCTCGGTGATGCACCTGCCGGCTCTGCCCGTGCTGGCGGCCATCCCCGCCGCGCCGCCCGGATGGGCGCCCGCGCTTCTCGCCCTGCCGGTGCTCGCGGGGATCATGGCCAGCCGGATGCGTTGGGGCCGGGACCTGCCGACGTTGGTGGGCGCCATCGTGGCTGCCGCCTGGACCTCGGCGGTGGCGGCTCTGGTGGTCGCCGGCGCGGCCACGCTGGCCTCTGGGTCGCTGTCGGGCGGCGAGCTGGCCTTCGTCGGCGTGCGCGCCCTTCCCGCCGCCGCCTGCGCCGCCGCCCTCATCGCCCTGGGTATGGTGCTGGACGCTCTCATGCAGGTCGGCAGCGTCCACTGGCAGCTCTACCGGGCCCAGTCGCGCGTCGCGCGCGATCGCCCATCGGGGCCTTCCGAGCCCGCACCGTAGTATCCGGGGCGTGTCCCAGATCCGGCTCGCCGTGCTCATCTCCGGCTCCGGGACTCTGCTCCAGGCCCTCATCGACGCTGCGGCCGCACCCGGATTCCCCGCCCGCATCGTCGGCGTCCTAGCCGACACCCCGGCAGCACCCGGGCTGCGTCGCGCGCGCAGCGCCGGCATCCCCACCACAGCGATCGCGTTGTCCGACCATGCAGACCGGGCGGCGTGGGACGTGGCGCTGCGCGACGGGATCGAGCACTACGAGCCCGACTGGGTGATCTCGGCGGGCTTCATGCGGATCCTCGGCCCCGCAGTGCTGGGCCGCTTCCCGCTGCGGATCGTGAACACGCACCCGGCGCTGCTGCCGAGCTTCCCGGGGGCCCACGCCGTCCGCGACGCCCTCGACCACGGCGTGCGCGTGACCGGATCGACGATCCACCTGGTCGACGAGGGCATCGACACCGGGCCGATCATCGACCAGCGCCCGGTCCTCGTGAGATCCGACGATACCGAGGAGACCCTCCACGAGCGGATCAAGCAGGTCGAGCGAGAGCTGCTGGTCGACGTGGTGCGTCGACTGGCCACGCATTCCGTGCGCGTCTCCGGCAGGAAGGTGACCCTGGCATGACCACACCGGCACAGCCCACCCCGGAAGGGCCCACGGCTGCAGAGCCCACCACCGGCCCCCCGGACGAGAGCCGCATCCCTGTGCGGCGGGCCCTCGTCTCCGTCTACGACAAGACCGGCCTCGTGGCGCTCGCCACCGGCCTGCACGAGCAGGGCGTCCAGATCGTCTCCACCGGCAGCACCGCAGCTCGCATCGCGGAGGCCGGCGTCCCCGTGACAGAGGTATCGGACCTGACCGGGTTCCCCGAATGCCTCGACGGACGGGTCAAGACGCTTCATCCGCGGGTCCATGCCGGCCTGCTGGCCGACCTGCGCCTGGCCACCCACCGCGAGGAGCTGGCCGATCTGGGCATCGAGCCCTTCCAGCTCGTCGTGGTGAACCTGTACCCCTTCACGCAGACGGTCATGTCCGGGGCCACCCCCGACGAGTGCATCGAGCAGATCGACATCGGCGGACCGTCCATGGTCCGAGCAGCCGCGAAGAACCATCACAGCGTCGCGGTGGTGGTCTCCGCGGGGGGCTACGAGTCAGCGCTGGCTGCCGTCCGGACGGGAGGCTTCACGCTGGCCGAGCGCAAGCGCCTGGCCACGACCGCCTTCATGCAGACCGCCAACTACGACATCGCTGTCGCCTCATGGCTCAACAGCGTCTACGCCCCGTCCGACCAGGGCTCGGGCTTCCCGGAGTGGGTCGGGGCCGCCTGGGATCGTGTGGCCGTCCTGCGGTACGGGGAGAACCCGCACCAGAGCGCCGCCCTGTACACCTCCGCGCACTTCCCGGGTGGACTTTCGGCCGCACGCCAACTGCAGGGCAAGGAGATGTCCTACAACAACTACGTCGACGCCGACGCCGCCCTGCGTGCCGCGTTCGACTTCACCGAGCCCGCCGTCGCGGTGATCAAGCACACGAACCCCTGCGGGATCGCCGTGGGCGCCGACATCGCAGAGGCCCACGCCCGGGCGCACGCCACCGACCCGGTCTCCGCCTACGGCGGGGTGATCGCAGCGAACCGGCAGGTCACCGCCGCGATGGCCGAGCAGGTCGCCGGGGTGTTCACGGAGGTCCTCGTGGCTCCCGGGTTCGACGACGACGCCCTGGTGGTCCTGGCCAGGCGCAAGAATCTCCGGCTCCTCGTGGCCCGGCCCACGCCGAACGCGGCGGAGACCCGTCCGATCGGCGGCGGGATGCTCATGCAGATCCGCGACCGGGTCGACGCCGCCGGGGACGATCCGGCCGCGTGGCGGCTCGTGTCGGGAGAGCCGGCCTCGGACGAGGTCCTGGCCGACCTGGTGTTCGCCTGGCGGGCGTGCCGCTCGGTCAAGTCCAACGCGATCCTGCTCGCCCGTGACAGTGCAGCGGTGGGCATCGGGATGGGCCAGGTCAACCGGGTTGACTCAGCGCGCCTGGCCGTGAGCCGGGCTGGAGAGGATCGCGCGGCAGGCTCTGTGGCTGCCTCCGACGCCTTCTTCCCGTTCCCCGACGGGCTGGAGATCCTCGTCGCCGCCGGCGTTCGTGCGGTCGTCCAGCCGGGCGGCTCGGTGCGCGACGACGCCGTGATCGCGGCGGCCCAGGCCGCAGGCGTGACGATGTACCTCACAGGCTCGCGCCACTTCTTCCACTGACAACGCCGGTCGAGCCCGTCGAGACCCGAGCCCG
>CAZWXF010000114.1:0-2743 GCA_964638055.1 uncultured Bifidobacteriaceae bacterium
GGCTGCGGCGAAGATCCAGGCGCTGGCGACCGGCTGGTCCGCCGAGCAGTGATTCCGCTGTGAGCCCCCTGCACGAGCCTGACTGGCACAGCGCGAGGCGGGCCGCGGCCTGCGCCGATCCGCTCCCGGCCGAGGTCGTGGACCTGGCGGCGGCTGACCGTCGCGTCCTTGCCGCGGAAGCGCGTGCCCTGTCCGACCTTCCGGGCTTCGACACGTCGGCGATGGACGGGTGGGCCGTCGCCGGTCGCGGCCCGTGGCAAGTGGTGGGGGCAGTCCTCGCGGGCGGTCCGGCTGGCCTGGTGCTGGAGCCCGGGCAGGCGTGCGTCATCGCCACTGGCGCGGCTGTGCCCGCGCGCGTGACCGCCGTCGTGCGCCGGGAGCACGGGACGCTCACTGAGGGTCGACTCTCGGCGCCTGACCCTCGGGACGGGGCTGACATCCGGCCGCGCGGCGAGGAGTGCCGGGCGGGCGACGTGCTGGCGTCGGCGGGCACGACGGTCAACCCCGCCGTCCTCGGGTCGCTGGCCGCCGCCGGTCTCGACGAGGTGTCCGTCAGGCAGGGGCCTCGCGCGGCGATCGTCCTCCTCGGCGACGAGCTCGTGGATCGTGGTGTCGCGGGCGCGGGCCAAGTACGCGACTCCCTCGGCCCGCAGCTGCCCGGGTGGCTGGAGCGGCTCGGTGCTCGGGTCGTCGAGCGCACGCAGGCTGCCGACTCGCTGGCCGAGCATGTCCGGGCGATCGGGACGGCTCGTCGCGGATCGGATCTTGTGATCACCACGGGCGGGACCGCCGCGGGGCCCGTCGATCACCTCCACGCGGCCGTCGCGGCTCTCGGCGGGCGGTTCGTCGTCGACTCCGTCGCTGTTCGCCCGGGACACCCCATGGGTCTGGCGGAGCTCGCCGACGATGGAGGCGCCCGCTGGCTCCTGGCCCTGCCGGGCAACCCGATGAGTGCCGTGGTGTCGCTGCTCACCCTCGGCGCCCCGCTCCTCGACTCCCTCCTCGGCCGCCCGCGACCGCGCCTGGGGACGGTTCTGCTCACGGCCGGCGCTCCGGCACCCGCACGGGAGCACCGCCTGCTCGCATGCTCCCTGGCGAGCGGCTCCGCGACGCCGGTCGCCCATCTGGGCTCGGCGATGCTGCGCGGGCTCGCCCAGGCCGACGGCTTCGCGGTCCTGCCGCCCGGAGGAGCGGGAGCCGGTGATCGGGTCGAGTGGCTGCCCCTCCCCCGCTGACCCCGCCCTCCTCGACGGCTGATCGAGCCTGTCGAGACCCGCGGCGTCGACCCGCGGTGTCTCGACCCACCTCGTCTCGGGCTCCTGGGTCTCGACTGGCGCGACCGGCGACGGGATGGGCCGTTCGGGAGACTGCGCCGATGGTCGGCTGGTCGGCCTGCTCGTGCTGGCGGGAGGCCGGTCGGTGGGTTCGGCACGGCCGAGGATGGCATCCTTCCGCCATGGCCAGCCTTTCTGTCAGGCCCCTCCATCAGGATCGACACGTGACCGTGACGCTGCTCCGTTCGCTGCCCGAGCGCCTGCTGCCCGAGCGCCCTGCTGATGAGTCGGAGCTGCTCGCCGGCTCGCCCCGGAACGGGGAGTCATCCCACGGCAGTGGCTCTGAGTCACTGCGCCAGACCTCCGACCATGGAACGAGGCAATGATGTCCACTCCTGCAGGTTGGTATGACGACGGATCGGGCCGGCTGCGTTGGTGGGACGGCCAGCGGTGGACGGATCACTTCCAAGCCGCGAGGAACAACCAGTCCCGGTCGTCATCCCACCTCTGGTGGGCCCTTTCTCCTGCCTACACCCTCGGCACCATCGCGTTCATCCCGGCGCTGCACGCAGCCATGAAGCTGCAACGGCGCGACCTCTGGTACTGGGCTGCTGGCCTGATCCTGGGCAACATCGTCGCGTGGGGTCTCGTGGTCGGCGGCCCATCCGACCCTGAAGCGAGCAGCACACCGATCCAGAACGTGGGTACGGCGATCTGCCTCGTCCTGGCTGTCGCGGGCACGATCCAGGCGTTTCGCACCCGCGGCGCGGTCTTCGCGCCGGCCCAGGCCACCGCGGGCCTCCCGGCCGGCGTCCCCGTCGGGCTCGACCCGGCCGTCGCGAACTCGCTGGCCGCCCGGAGGCGCCGCGAGGAGTCGGTGGAGCTGAGCATCAAGGACCCGGGCCTCGCTCGGGACCTGATGATCGGACGACCAGACCTGAATCGGCAGTACGACGACGGCGGGCTGGTCGACGTCAATCACGTCCCTGAGGCAGTCCTGGTGTCGCACCTGGGATTCAGTCACGACCAAGCGCGCGCTGTGATCGAAGCTCGGGACCGCATCGGGGGGTTCGTGAGCGCCAACGAGCTCTGCAGCCTCGCCAACCTGCCTCCCCAAACGCTCGACACGATTCAGGACCGAGTCGTCACCCTGTAGATGGGGCTGGCAAGCACCGGCGACGCCCGGCCGGTCGAGCAGCGCCACCGCCGTCGAGCCCGTCGAGACCCCCCGCCGGTCGAGCTCGTCGAGACCCCCGCCGGTCGAGCTCGTCGAGACCAGCGGAACCCCGACCAACGCGCTTGGGTCTCGACAGGCTCGACCGGCGCGGTCCGGTCTCGACAGGCTCGACCAGCGGGGTCGACTCCCACCGCCGGTCGAGCTCGTCGAGACCAGCGGAACCCCGACCAACGCGCTTGGGTCTCGACAGGCTCGACCGGCGCGGTCTCGACAGGCTCGACCGGCGCGGTCT
>CAZWXF010000114.1:2843-7954 GCA_964638055.1 uncultured Bifidobacteriaceae bacterium
GGTCTCGACAGGCTCGACCGGCGCGGTCTCGACAGGCTCGACCGGCGCGGTCTGGTCTCGACAGGCTCGACCAACGGGCCCTGAACCCCGACCGGGCGGGGTCACGCGGGGTAGAGCGAGACCTCCGCGGCCTTCACGGCAAGGTGCACGTCGACGCCGGGCCCGAGGCCGAGCTCTGTCACCGAGCCGGGCGTCACGTCCGCACTCAGGCCCCCGACGCGGACCCGGACGAGATGGCCGAGGGGCTCCAGCGCCGTGACGCGGCCGGTGAAGGTGTTGCGCGGACTGCCCTCCGGGGGCCGCAGGTGCACCGACACCGCGCTAGGGCGGAAGACCGCGACCGCCTCGCCGCCGCCCAGCGACGCCTCGGCCTCCCCGAGGATCGTCGAGCCGTCCGCCGCGGTGAGGGCGTCCGGGCCCAGCGCGCGGCCCCTGATGAGGTTCCAGCCGAAGAAGCCCGCGGCGAACGTGCTCCTCGGCCGGGCCATGACCAGCCCCGCGGGTCCGCTCTCGACGATCCGGCCCTGCTCGATGACCGCGACCTGGTCGGCGAGCAGCACGGCGTCGAGGAGGTCGTGGGTCACCAGGATCGTCGTCCGGCCGGCCAGCAGGGTCCGCAGGATGTGGCGCAGGTCAGCCGCCGCGGCGACGTCGAGGGCGGACAGGGGCTCGTCGAGAAGCAGCAGCGACGGCTCCGCGGCCAACGCCCGGGCCAGCGCGACCCGCTGCGCCTGACCGCCCGAGAGCTCGCCGGCGCGCTGCCGGTGAAGCCCCGCCCCGCCGACCCGTTCGAGCCACACCAGGCCGGTCCGGCGGGACTCTGCACGCCGCTGGCCACGGCAGCGTGGGGCGAAGGCGACGTTGTCCAGGACGTCCATCCGGGTGAACAGCAGCGGGTCCTGGGTCAGCAGCGAGAGCCTGCGTCGATGCGGCGGGAGGAACTCGTGGCGGCGACCCCCGTGGAACTCGAACAGGCAGCGTCCGTCGAGTACGGCCGTGCCCTCGTCGGGTGTCAACAGCCCGCCGAGGATCGACAGGACGCTGCTCTTGCCGGCACCGTTCGGGCCGATGAGTGCCAGTGTCTGCCCGGAGGCCAGCTCGAGGGCCACGTCGAGGCCGCGCTCCGCCGCGACCGCGCGGCAGGTCAGGCTCATGCCGGCGCCCTGGGTCGGATGGCCAGTCCGATCACCAGCACGGCTACCAGGACCAACATCAGCGACAGGGCCACCGCTGCCCCGGGGTCGACCTCGCGCTGCAGGTAGATCTCCAGCGGCAGGGTCCGCGTCGTCCCCTGCAGGCTGCCCGCGAAGGTGATGGTGGCGCCGAACTCCCCCAGCGCGCGGGCGAAGCTCAGCACCGCTCCGGTCGCCAGGGCCGGTGCCACGGCAGGCAGGGTGATCCGCCACAGCACGGTGCTCGGAGTGGCGCCCAGCGTCGCCGCCGCTCCTTCGTGGCGCTGCCCCACCGAATGCAGCGCGGCCTCCACGCTGAGCACGAGGAAGGGCAGGGCCACGAGCGTCTGGGCAAGGACGACGGCGGTCGTCGAGAAGGCGATGCTGATCCCCAACCACTCCAGCGACTCCCCCAGCAGCCCTCGGCGGCCGAACGCCGACAGCAGCGCGATCCCGGCGACCACGGGGGGCAGCACGAGAGGCAGGAGAACCGTCGCTCGCAGGAGCCCCTGCCCTGGGAATCGCGTGCGGGCCAGGACGAGGGCAAGGGGCACCCCGAGCAGTGCGCACAGCAGCGTGGCCACGGCCGACGTGCGCAGCGACAGGCCCAGAGCCGCCATCGCCGACTCGCTGGTCAGCAACTCCGGGAGGTCACCCCACGGGACCCGGGTCAGCAGTCCGATCAGCGGCACGATGAGGAATGCGCCCCCGAGCCCAGCGGGGACCCAGATCCAGCGGGGCACTCCAGCTCTCATGCCGCCCTACCCATATGGCTGCCCGCCGATCATCACTGCATGCCCGTCGTCGCTGCGTGTCCGACGTCGCGGCCTGTCATCGCTGCGCGCTCTCCATCGCGGCCACATCTCAACCCCCGTCATCGCTGCGCCCGACATCTCAGCGAGACTGTCGTCGCAGCGCCCGCCATCCCTGCGCCCGTGATCGCGAGGGTCTCATCAGGGGGCGCCGAATCCGACTCCGGCCAGGATCGCCTGGCCCTGCTCCCCCTGGACGAAGTCCACGAAGGATGCGGCCAGGTCCGCCTCCCTCGCGCTGGCCGTCACCCCCACTGGGTAGCGGTTCGTCACGTTGAGCGAGTCCGGGATGGGGACGCCGAGCACGGCGTTGTCAGGGTTGGCCACGTCGGTGACGTAGACGATGCCGGCCTCGGCCTCTCCCGCAGCGACCTTGCCGATGACCCCACTGACCGACGACTCCTCGCTTGCCGGGCGCAGCGTGATCCCGGCGTTCTCGGCCACCTGGTACGCCGCCGCGCCGCACGGGACTGCCGGGGCGCAGACGACGAGCGTGACGTCGTCGCGTTCGAGGTCGTCGAGGTCGTCGATCTGCGCGGGGTTGTCCGGCGGGACAGCGATCTCCATGCGGTTCGTCGCGAACACCTCGGACGCACCGGCGATGAGCCCCTGGGACACCGCATCATCCATCGTCGCGGTGTCCGCGGTGGCCAGCACGTCGGCCGGGGCGCCCTCGGCCAGCTGCGCGACCAGGTCCGGGGAGCCGGCGAACTGCAGCTTCACGACGGTTCCATCGTGCTGACCCTCGAACGCCTCGGCGATCTCCTGGAACGAGCTGGTCAGGGAGGCGGCGGCGAACACGGTCAGCTCGGTCGTGTCCGCCTCCTGCGCGCAGCCGGAAGCCACGACCAGGACGGCCACGGCCGCCACACCAGCGATCCTTCTCATGCGCCATCTCCCCTTGCTACCTCGACGATGACGTTCGTCGACTTCACGACGGCCACCGCGAGCGATCCCGGCTCCAGACCGAGGTCCCGCACGGCCTCGGTGCTCATCAAGGAGACGACCCGGTACGGCCCGCACTGGAGCTCCACCTGCGACATCACCGCGTCGGAGGTGACGCGGGTGACCAGTCCGACGAAGCGGTTCCGCGCCGAGCTGCGCACGCCGGTGCGATCGCTGGCGACCCTCGCCTGAACCCGGGCATGGTCAGCCAGGCTCCTGCCCTCGACGACGGTCCGTCCCGAGGCGTCTGTCGACGCGTCGAGCTTCCGTGAGTCGATCAGGCGACGAACGGTGTCGTCGCTGACGCCCAAGAGCTCCGCGGCCGATGAGATCCGGTAGTGCGGCATACGCATGAGAGTAGACGTCCGCAGATGCGGATTCGGAGGTGACCCGGCCGTCGACCGCGTCGTCCAGCATTGGCCACACCCAACATTTACTACACTGAGGACCGTGAATATCCTGGTCGGTGTGGAGCACCGTCGCGGTGGGAGCCGGCAGGGCGAGGGGGTCGTCCGCGACCATGCTTCCGCTCCCGCTGGGCTTCGGGTCGCACGTGCTGTCCCGCGGATCGCCCCAGCCTTCCCGCGGATGGGCCTGACCGAGGACGCCGAACCCGAGGCACCGTGACCCCCACATCCCGCCCCAGCTCCGCCCGCGGACCCGCCCCGGTCCGCCGCAGCGCGGCCGCGCCCGACATCTCGCCGGCGCGGGCGCGCCTGCTCGAGCACCTGCAGCAGCATCCGGGCGAGGTCACCGTCGACGAGGTGGCCCGGGAGTTCGGACAGCACCCCAACACCGTGCGCGAGCACCTCGACGCCCTGGTCGAGGGCGACCTGCTGACCCGGGAACGCATCCCAGGGCCGGGGCGCGGCCGTCCGGCCTGGCGCTACCGGGCCAGCCTGCTGCTGCACGAGCCCGACCCGCGAGTGCGCGAGTACGGAGCGCTCGCCGGCGCCCTGGCGGCACACATCGCGGCGCACAGCCCGGATCCGCGGGCGGAGGCGCGCATGGCGGGCGAGCGCTGGGGACGGGCGCTGATCGACGGTGGCGCTGGCACAGACCCGGCAGAGGAAGCGGGCCCCGGACCGGCGGAGTCCCGCCCGGGGCTCACGGTCTCACCCCGGGGCCGCGCCGCCGCGCGGCGACGCGTCATCGAGCTGTTGGCCGAGCTCGACTTCGGCCCGCGCGCCAACCGGGCAGGCACCCGGGTCCTGCTCACGACATGTCCCCTCCTGGATGTCGCCAAGCGCCACCCCGAGGTCGTCTGTGCGGCGCATGAAGGCATGGTCGCCGGTGCCCTGGACAGCCTGGGAGCGCCCTCCGAAGGGGTCTCCCTCACGCCCTTCGGTGCTCCGGACGGCTGCATCCTCGTCCTGCAAGCGGCTGGGGGGCGGACGTGACCGCAGCGGCCACGACCGCCCGCGGACCGGCGAAGCCCAGCACGCAGTCGGTTCCGGTCCGCCGGCTGATCCTGCTGAGCCTGGGCGGCATCAGCCTGCTGGCAGGGTTGAACGCGGGCCTGCTGCTGGCCGGTCTGCCCGCCCCGATCCGCCTCGAACGGCTCGAGGCCGTGCACGGTCCCCTGATGCTGCTGGGCTTCCTCGGCACGCTCATCGCCCTGGAGCGCGCCATCGCCCTGCGCACCCGATGGGCGCTGCTGGCTCCTGCGCTGCTGGGCGGGGGCGGGCTCCTGCTGATCTCGCCGCTGCCGGTGTCCGCGGGTCACGCCGCCCAGGCGTTGGGCGCGGCCGCCCTGTTCGGGGTGTACGCCGCGCTGTGGCGCCGTGGGGGGTCGGAGGCGATGTTGATCCAGTGGCTCGGGGCGGTGCTCGCCATGACGGCGGCGCTGCTGTGGTGGGCCGGGATCCCGACAGGTGCGCTCATCCCCAGCATCGCCGGATTCCTCGTGCTGACCATCGCCGGAGAGCGGTTGGAGCTGGCCCGCGTCGGCGGGCCGGACCCCGCGACGGTGCACCGCCTCGTGCTCGCGACGACGCTGGCGGTCCCGCTCGCCGGGGCGGCGCTGCTGTGGCCCACGCCCGGGACGGCCCTGTTCGCCGGGATCCTGCTCGTCATCGCGGCCTGGTTGGCCCGCCATGACGTGGCGGTGCGCATGGTGCGGGGCGTCGGGCTGCCGCGGTACGTGGCGGTGAACATCCTGGCCGGGATCGCGTGGCTGGCG
>CAZWXF010000115.1:0-7925 GCA_964638055.1 uncultured Bifidobacteriaceae bacterium
GGTCTCGACGGGCTCGACCAGCGGGCACGGGTCTCGACGGGCTCGACCAGCGGGCTCGGGTCTCGACGGGCACGGGGCTCGACGGGCTCGACCGGCAGGTGGGTAGAGACCCCTCGCCGGTGGGTCACTCCGCCACCAGCTCGCTGAGACCCACCATCGCCTGGTTCGGTTCCGACACGACAGGTGGCCGGCCCCAAGGGGACCGGCCACCCGATACCGCTGCTCAGCCCGAGACGACCTTGATCATCTCGACGACCTTGTTGCTGTAGCCCCACTCGTTGTCGTACCACGACACGAGCTTGACGAACGTCGAGTCCAGCGCGATGCCGGCCTCAGCGTCGAACACCGAGGTCAGGGACTCGCCGACGAAGTCGGTCGAGACGACCTTGTCCTCGGTATAGCCCAGCACGCCCTTGAGGACACCCTCGGAGGCGGCCTTCACGGCGGCCTTGATCTCGTCGTAGGACGCGGGGTTCTGCAGCTCGACGGTGAGGTCGACGACAGAGACGTCCGAGGTCGGCACGCGGAACGCCATGCCGGTCAGCTTGCCGTTGAGCTCGGGAAGCACCTTGCCGACAGCCTTGGCTGCGCCGGTGGAGGACGGGATGATGTTCTCCAGGATGCCGCGGCCACCGCGCCAGTCCTTCATCGAGGGTCCGTCGACGGTCTTCTGGGTGGCGGTGGCGGCGTGGACCGTCGTCATGAGACCGCGCTTGATCCCGAAGTTGTCGTTGATGACCTTGGCCAGGGGGGCAAGACAGTTCGTCGTGCAGGATGCGTTGGAGATGATCGCCTGACCGGCGTACGAGTCGCTGTTGACGCCGTACACGAACATCGGGGTGCTGTCCTTCGACGGTGCCGAGAGGATGACCTTCTCCGCACCCGCCTGCAGGTGCTTGGAGGCCGAGGCCTCGTCGAGGAACAGGCCGGTCGACTCGACGACGACCGTGGCACCGACGTCACCCCACGCCAAGTTGGCGGGATCGCGCTCAGCGGTCAGGCGGATCGTGTTGCCATTGACGATGAGGTTGTTGCCGTCGACATCGACGTCACCCTTGAAGCGGCCATGCACGGAGTCGAACTTGAGCATGTAGGCCAGGTAGTCAGGGGCCAGGAGGTCGTTGATCCCGACGACCTGGACGTCGTCAGGGAAATTCTGGACGGCGGCACGGAACACCATCCGGCCGATGCGGCCGAATCCGTTGATGCCTACCTTGATGGGCATGTGCTTCCCTTCCATGGATGACAGGGTCTTGAGCAAGCGAAATCGAGACTACCTGCGCGTGTCGGCAGTCGCCTGCTGGCGGATCGGGCCCTGTCCGGGCCACGGTGAGGTTTGGGGGAATCCTCCCGTAATGGCCGGTGACGCGCACATGACCGGCGCCAAGACGCCCGGGACCGGCGGAACCAGCGGCCCCTGAGGCCGGCTGCCCGGTCGCGAGGGGAAGGTCCTGGCTCAGTAGGTGGGGCGGTGGTAGTAGGTCTGGATCTCCGACCTGCGGTTGTAGTGGGCCGCGTAGGAGCTCAGGTCGGCCACGAAGGCCAGGATCACGAAGAACCACCCGAACCCGCTCACGTCGCCGCTGTACCAGTCGACCAGCACGTAGGCCAGCGTCGTGTAGGGCATGAGGAACCAGCCCAGCAACGGCATGACCCAGGAACCGTTGAACGCCTGGGTGATCGCGTCGTTGAACAGGGCCATGAAGACCAGGGCGAGCCGCGGGGCGACCGCCCCCAGCAGCAGGACGAAGCAACCGCACATCGTGGACTCCCTGGTCTCGGCCTGACGTGAGCGGCACCACGGTAGTCCGACGCACACCCGGGGCTGGGTCAGGCCCCCCGGGACATACCTCGCGCCTCGCCTGGACGCATCACGCGGCAGGGGTCGAGCGCCAGGTCGGCCGGCGCCGTGAGCGGCGCTCCCCCGGTCGGTCGGTGCCGTAGGGCGCGACGCTGCCAGGGTCGGCCGGTGCCAGGGGGCGCCACGCTCCCCGGTCGGCCCGTGCGGCCACGACGCACGGCCCCGGCACTGCCGCTCGCGGCGCTGCGGAGGCGCGCCGATGGCGAGCGGTACGTTGGGCGCCCGTACCGATCGGAGGTTGCATGGCCGAGCCGACGTTCCGAAGCGACATCACGGTCGACCTGGTCAAGCACGCGGCCAGCGATGCCGACGTCATCTGGGCCGCCCGGGTCTCGACCAAGGGCGAGCAGTCGCTGGCCGAGATCGACGCCGACCCGAACCGCTCGGCCGGGCTCATCAACTACCTCATGCGCGATCGCCACGGCTCGCCCTTCGAGCACTCGTCGATGACGTTCTTCGTGCAGGGCCCGATCTTCATGTGGCGGGAGCACTTCCGGCACCGCATCGCCTCCTACAACGAGGAGTCGGGCCGGTACAAGCTGCTCGAGCCCGTCTTCTACGTGCCCGGCCCGCAGCGCCGGCTGGTCCAGGTGGGCAAGCCGGGGGCCTACGAGTTCATCCCCGGCACGCCCGAGCAGCACACGGTCGTCGACGAGGCGGTCCGGGCGGCCTGCCGGGGCGCGTACCGGGCCTACGAGGAGATGCTCGAAGCCGGTGTGGCGCGAGAGGTGGCGCGCATCGCGCTGCCGCTGAACATCTACTCGTCGGCGTACGTGACGATGAACGCCCGGGCCCTGATGAACTTCCTGTCGCTGCGCCGCAACGTGCCCGAGGCGGCCTTCCCCAGCTTCCCGCAGCGGGAGATCGAGATGGTGGCGGAGGCCTACGAAGACCTGTGGCGCGAGCTCATGCCCCTGACCCACGCCGCGTTCGTGAAGAACGGTCGGGTCGCGCCATAGGGTCGGGCGGCCGCTCAGATCGCCTCGCCTCGCCTCCCGCGTCACGACCCCTGCCAGGCACTCAGTGGCCAGACCATCTGACCCTCTCCGGCAGCCCTCAGCAGTGCGCTCGCTTCCTTCGCGAGACGGGATCGTCACGGAGCGCATCAACAACATCACAGCCCGGGACTCCACCCACCTGCGGATCGGCCGGTGAAGACGATGCGCGACTCTCCGCTGCTCGCCGACAGCACAGAAGCACACGCGTGGCTGGACAGTGGGGCGCCCGAGGTCGTCCTCACATTGCGCACGCAGGGCGACACCCGCGCACACTCGCCAGCAGCCCCCAAAGACTCCGGCCGAGTGCCCCCAAGTCAATGACCCACCATCCTCTGACCTGGACCGACACCTCCACCAGGACGACACCTGTGGAAGTCAGGTCAGAGGCGTGCACGAGGTCCCACGCCGAATTGACCTGCCCTCCGAGCTCTGAGCTCACCCACGAGTCTGCCCCGATATCCCCCCTTTGAGACCCGCGCCGGACCAACATGTCGCATCTGCGCTCGATATCCACCCTTAGGGGGTCACGCAGGCGGTCCAAGCGTGGATTCCGAGCGCAAGTCGCTGTTCCGCCGACAAGAAGGTCGCGAGAACGCACATTTCGTGGCAGATTCCGACCGGGCGGGGGCGTTGGTGGATCGCGGCGGAGCAGAACAGCGCCGCGATGTCCGGCAAGGACAATCTGCTGCTCGGCGCGGGCGAAGTCGCCTCACCCGCCACCGCGGCTCAGCGTCGTGGGCCCGCTTCCTACGCTGGTACGCCTCATCCTCTTCAAGTCTCGCCTCGAGCTCTGTGGTGCTCATGGGTCCTGACCGCTTCGTCCTCTCCGTCACGGAATATGCTCCGTCACGGAATATGCCTCTGCCTCATTCGGGGACCAGGCGCAGTCTCTCGGTCGAGCGGGTTTCGCGGGCTCCGTCGGCGGACTCCCACCGCGCATCGCCGTGGGACCGATCGAGATCTCCTCGACGGCCATCAGCCCCCTCCGAATCGAATGGGCGACGCTCCAGCAGCGGACCGCCGGACCGCTGCCGACTCGAGGGCATCGCCTGGCCCGGCGAGCACGACATGCAATGGGACCGCGGGACGGTCCCACCACTCGCCAAGCTCGATCGGCTGCGCCCATTGCTCGACTGCGGACTCAAGCGAACGGGCAAGCCATCTGAGCGCGTCGACGCTCGGGTCAGCGAGGATCTGGTCCGGCTCGGGGATGATCACGACGTCGCCCTAGCCCGCGGGCAGAGTGCGGCGAACTCATCGAAGGTCTCCCTCATGCGGCAGGGGCCCCGGCAAGTGACCTGTCGGGCACTGTGGAAGTGGCCCAGGGCGGCTCATCTCGATCCGGGGTGTGGTGAGCTGCGTTCAAGACCTGGGGGTTGTGACGGCGGCTGACCGCCAGGGATCCACTGCGACGGTGATCTCCGGTCGGCAAGGCGCCCGTCAGGTCCCGGCTGCGTTCGACTCCTGTGGCGCAAGGACTGCGAGGTAGCGCCACATGCCGTCCTCGTCCGCCCGGGCGAGGGCGAGCAGCGACCCGTCCGGGGCGAGCAGGGCATTCACCTGATCCCTCTGGAGGCCGGTGCCGGCCTGCTCGGTGGTCACGCGCTGCCCGTGACGGACGCGGGCCACGTCGATGTCGTCCAGGCCCACCACGGGAAAGGCCCGGGCAGCGACCTCGTCGATCGACAGGAGCTGCCAGTGCTCGGCGAGCTGGTCGAGCGGGCGGGCGTCCGCGAGGTCGAAGACCCCCGACCGGGTGCGCCGCAGGGCTGTCAGGTGACCGCCGACGCCGAGCGCCTGGCCGAGGTCCCGGGCCAGGGCGCGCACGTAAGTACCGGCCGACACCGTCACCTCGACATCGAGGTCCAGGGCCGCCAGGTCGGGCGCAGGCCGAATCGCCAGCACGTCGAACCGATGCACGATGACCGGGCGGGCGGGCAGCTCGACCTGATCACCTGCCCGCACCCGGGCGTGCGCGCGCCTGCCGTCGACCTTGATCGCCGAGACGGCCGAGGGTCGTTGGAGCAGGGGGCCGCGCAGCCGGGCAACCGCGGCCAGGACGTCGGCGGGGTCGAGCCGGGAGGCATCGGGGCGGGCAGCGGGGAACCGCCTGGTGCCGAGCTCGGCCGTGTCGAGCCGAGTGGGGTCGGGATGGACGCCGCCAGGCACCGGGGCGGGATCGGAGGCACCGGTTGCGTCGCCCGGGCTCGCGGGTGGGTTCACGTCGGCGGTGAGCCGTTCGCCCTGCGCGTCGTCGGTCGTCGTGGCCCAGCCCAGCCGGATGGTCGCGGCGTACTCCTTCTCCTGCCCACTGAGGTGCCCGAGCAGGCGTGTCGCCCGACCGATCCCCACGACCAGGACACCCGTCGCCATCGGATCGAGAGTGCCGGCGTGCCCGACGCGACGGGTACCGGCGAGCCGACGGACCCGGGCCACGACGTCGTGCGAGGTCCAGCCCGCGGGCTTGTCCACGAGCAGGACGCCATCGGGCACCGCGCCCGCTCGTTCCACGCCGTCGCCACCGCGACCGGCACTGCTCACCCGGAGATCACTCCCCTCGGGCAGGCGACCACCCATGCCATCCCTCGACTGGGGCGTGTCTCCCTACCCCGTTAGCCTGCTGCGCGACGCCCGGACATGGCACCTCGCTGCGTTCTCGTCGCTCCCCGGGCCACCAGCCCGACTCCCTCCTCCGCCTTGCGATGCACCATGCCGAACACCGCTCGCAAGGCAGGGTAGGGAGACACGCCCTGGCTGGGCACCCTGAGCCCGGTGTCCGCCCACGACTCCCTGCTCGCCCACGACTCCTTGCGCGCGGGTCCCCCTGCCCGAGCGGGACTCCGATCCGGCTCACGACTGGTTGCCCGGGCGCGGCATGCTCAGGTCCCCGGGAGCCTCCACGTCCTCGGCGTCGCTCGGGGCACGGTAGGGATCGGCCTCCCCGGCGTACTCGGCCCCCACCGCCACGGCCGCGACCGCTGCGTCCGTGGCCGCCGCCCGGGCCAGGAGCTCCTCGATGTGCCGGGCGTTCTCCGGGACCGCGTCGGCCACGAAGGTCAGGGAAGGCGTGTGCCGCACGCCTGTCTGGCGCCCGACCTCCGTGCGAAGCACCCCCTTGGCTGACTCCAGGGCGGCAGCTGACGATTCCTTCTCGTGGTCACTGCCCAGCACCGTGTAGAAGACCGTGGCCTCGCGCAGGTCGTTCGTCACGCGGGCGTCGGTGATGGTGACGAAGCCCAGCCGCGGGTCCTTGACCCTCGTCTCGAGCGTCTCGGCCACGATCACACGGACCCTGTCGGCCAGCCTGCGGACTCGTGCTTCGTGCGTTCCCATCGCGCTATCCCTTCCGTCGTCGACACCGTTCCCGCGCGCCCGCCCGCCAGGCGGCGAGTCCCCGCGCTTGCCGTTTCCCAGGTCGGGCCCGATCAGCCGATCGGATCCGCATCCCCGTCGCCCACATACCGTAGGCGCGCCGAGATGATCTGCAGCTCGGGTCGCGCCTCCACCAGCCGCTCGCAGCCGGCAAGGACATCCCGGGCGTGGCCCAGATCCGTGGCCACCACCGCGACCCCGATCAGGGTCCGCCGGTGCAGGTCGAGGTGACCCGCCTCGGCCGCGGCGACATCGAACCTGCGGCGCAGCTCGGCCACGAGCGACCGGACGTGGCTGCGCTTCTGCTTGAGCGAGCGCACGTCGTCGGGCAGGAGGACGTCAAGGTCGAGTATCCCGACGAACACGCGCACCTCCCGTGCCACGAAATCGCGACATCCGGACGGCCGACAGCCGGGACGCCCCGTCATGGTGCGAGCGGGGACGTGCCGGCCGAACGGCTCCTAGGACCTAGCTGCGGGCCTTCTCGCGCATCTCGAAGGTCTCGATGGTGTCATCGACCTTGATGTCGTTGAACGACCCCAGGCCGATGCCGCACTCGAACCCGTCACGCACCTCGGTGACGTCGTCCTTGAACCGCCGCAGCGAGCCGACCGAGAGGTTGTCGGCGACGACGACCCCGTCGCGGACCAGGCGCGCCTTGGCGTTGCGCCGGATCTCCCCGCTGCGGACCAGGGCGCCGGCGATGGTGCCGAACTTGCTCGAGCGGAAGACCTCGCGGACCTCCGCGGTGCCGAGCTGGACCTCCTCGTACTCCGGCTTGAGCATGCCCTTGAGCGCAGCCTCGATGTCGTCGATCGCGGCGTAGATGACGTTGTAGTACCGGATGTCGACGCCCTCGCGGTCGGCGACCTCCGTGGCCTTGCCCTGCGGCCGGACGTTGAAGCCGATGATCACGGCCTTCGACGCGGCGGCCAGCATCACGTTGGTCTCGGTGATCGCGCCCACGCCACGGTCGATGATCCGCAGGTTGACCTCCTCACCGACGTCGATCTGCATCAGCGAGTCCTCGAGGGCCTCGACCGAGCCGGAGACGTCGCCCTTGAGGATCAGGTTCAGCTCCTGGACCTCGCCGGTCTCCAGCTGCTTGAGGAAGTCCTCGAGCGTGCGCCGGCCGCGACGCTTGGCCAGCTGGGCGTTTCGCTCGCGGGCCTGTCGGGTCTGCGCGATCTGCCGGGCCACGCGGTCCTCGCTGACGACCAGGAAGGAGTCGCCGGCACCCGGGACGGAGGTCAGGCCGAGGACCTGGACCGGCCGGGCGGGGGGAGCCTCGTCCACGACGTTGCCGTGCTCGTCGAGCATGGCGCGTACGCGGCCGAACGCATCGCCGGCGACGATCGAGTCACCGGGACGCAGCGTCCCTCGCTGGACCAGGACGGTCGCCACCGGGCCACGGCCGCGGTCGAGGTGCGCCTCGATGGCCACGCCCTGGGCGTCCTGGGTCGGGTTCGCGCGCAGGTCCAGGGTCGCGTCTGCGGTCAGCACGAGCGACTCCAGCAGGCTCTGGACATTGGCCCCGGTGCGCGCGGAGATGTCGACGAACATGGTGTCGCCGCCGTACTCCTCGGCCACCAGGCCGTACTCGGTGAGCTGGCCGCGAACCTTCGTCGGGTCCGCGCCTTCCTTGTCGATCTTGTTGACCGCGACCACGATCGGCACGCCGGCGGCCTGGGCGT
>CAZWXF010000116.1:0-4590 GCA_964638055.1 uncultured Bifidobacteriaceae bacterium
GTCGGTCGAGCGTGTCGAGACCCACTCCGGTGTCTGCGGGCGCGCGCCCGTCATGCCACGTCCGGGCACAGCGGAACGGCCCCGGGCGAGGCTCGCACCCCACCCGAGGCCGCAGGCGCACCGGACAACGGATCAGTAGTGCAGGCGATCCCCGGTCTCGGGGTCGAAGAGGTGCTCGTGGCCGGGCACGATCTCCACGCCCAGGAGCTGGCCGCGCGTCGGCGGTGTGCGCCCGTCGGCGCGAGCCACGACCTGCTTGGTCGTTCCCCCGGTGAGCAGGACCTCTGTGTAGACGTAGGCGTCGGCACCGAGGCTCTCGACGAGGCTGACCTCGACCGGCCATGAATCCTCCGAGTTGGTGACCCGGATGTCCTCGGGACGGAAGCCGAGGATGACGCTGCGTCGGCCGCGAGTGGCCAGTTCGTGCATCGCCGCCGCGGGCAGGTGCAGCGGCTTGCCGCCCAGGGCCACCACTCCGTCGTAGATCGGAACCTCGAGGACGTTCATGGCCGGCGAGCCGATGAACCCGGCCACGAACGTGTTGTCCGGGTGGTCGTAGAGCTGCTGCGGCGTTCCGACCTGCATGAGAAGGCCGTCCTTGAGCACGGCGATGCGATCGCCCATCGTCATGGCCTCGGTCTGGTCGTGGGTGACGTAGACGGTCGTGACGCCCAGGTCGCGCTGCAGCTTGGCGATCTGGGTGCGGGTCTGCACACGCAGCTTCGCGTCGAGGTTGGACAGCGGCTCGTCCATGAGGAACACCTGCGGCTTGCGCACGATCGCCCGGCCCATGGCCACGCGCTGGCGCTGCCCGCCGGACATCGCCTTGGGCTTGCGGTCCAGGTAGGGCTCGAGGTCGAGGATCTTCGCGGCCTCGTTGACGCGGGACTCGATCTCCTGCTTGCCCATGCCGGCGATCTGCAGGGCGAATCCCATGTTGTCGCGGACAGTCATGTGCGGGTAGAGCGCATAGCTCTGGAAGACCATCGCGATGTCGCGGTCCTTGGGCGCCAGGTGCGTGACGTCGCGGTCACCGATGAAGATGGCGCCCTCGTTGACGTCCTCGAGGCCGGCGAGCATGCGAAGCGAGGTCGACTTCCCGCAGCCTGAGGGCCCGACCAGGACGAGGAACTCGCCGTCGTGGATCTCCAGGTCGAGCTGGTCGAGTGCGGGCTTGGTCGAGCCCGGGTAGACGCGCGTGGCGCCCTTGAAGGTGACGCTGGCCATGAGACTTCCCTTCACCGGCAGGCACGTGCCGGACGATCCGAGTGGAGGGTGGTTCGCCGCTTTCGCGACGCTTGGAGCATAGGGGGCGCACGGGCGCGGAAGCGGGCTCAGCGAGCGGCCCTACCCGGCAGGACTTCCCTTCTGACGTGGGGAGCCGACTCCGGGTCGGATCCCCGGTCGGGGGTCGCCGCTAGCATCCCCTCGTGACGTTGCTCTCGCGGCTGCTGGCAGCAGCCGGCCTGGTCCTCGTGGCCTGGGCCATGGTGACGCAGGGCACCGCTGTCCTGCACGGGCATCCGCTGTACGGCATCCTGCTGGGCGTCACGGTCGTGGGTTCGTTGTGGATCTTCTGGCACAACCGCGACGGAGGGCCGAGCCGCGGGCTGCTCCGCTTCATCGCAGCTCTGGTGGTGCGGGTGCTGATGGTCGGCTGGCTGATCGCCCTGTGGTGGCTTCGGCCCTTCTCCGCCGTCGAGCCGGCGGTCGCGGCGATGGCATCCGACGACGTCGTCACGGTGGGGGAGTCGGCCACCTCGGTCGTGATGACCCCGAAGGGGGAGCTGAGGGAACCCGCCATCCTGTTCCAGCCGGGCGCGAAGGTCGAGGCGCGCGCCTACGCCGCCGTGCTGAGGCCCTTGGCGGAGGCCGGCCATCGCGTGGTGATCGTGAAGCAGCCGTTGGGGATCGGGTTCCTCGCCCTGGGCTCCTTCACGAAGGCGCGGGAGGCGTACCCGGACACCGCCGAGTGGATCGTCGGAGGGCACAGCCTCGGCGGGGCGACGGCGAGCATCCAGGCCAACGACAACGACAGGCAGTCCGGGGGCCCGGTGGTCGGGCTGCTCCTCCACGCCTCGTATCCGGGGACGGACCTGAGCGGCTCGCTCAGCGCCGACGTGCTGAGCATCTCCGGAACACGGGACGGGCTGGCGACCCCTGAGGACATCGACGCCTCGCGCGCGGACCTGCCCGCCGACGCGCGGTTCGAGGCGATCCAGGGAGCGGTCCACTCGTTCTTCGGCGACTACGGTCCCCAGCCCGGCGACGGCGACCCCACCATCTCGCACGACGAGGCTCGCGATCAGATCAGCGAGCTCAGCTCGGCGTTCACCGGGAGGCTCGGCTCGTCGTGAGCACCGGCTCCCTCGCGTCGTTCGACCTGCTGCTGAGCGAGCCCGGGCTCGTCACGACGGTGGCGGGCCAGGGAGTGGGCGAGGTCGTCTCGATCCCGGTGGCGGGCGGGATGGCTCCCGGCCGGGTGTGGCCGGTGGCCGTCACCCCGGGACTGGGCGAGGCGCTGGCCGGGATGGCAGGGTCCCGCGGGGCGACGGGCCGTGCCGTGGCGGTGCTGGGACTCGTGGCCGAGGCGATGCGAGCGGCGGAGGGCCCGGTCGTCCCGACACCGTCGGGGGACGGATGGGCATGGCGGGCGGTCCTGGAGCCGGAGGGCCGGGCCCGCGCGGACCGGGCGCGTCGGGCCTGCGTGGACGCCGGCGTGGTCGTCGCCGACGATCCGGCCGGGAGGGTCGCGCGCTTCTTCGACGACGTCGTGACCGCTCGGGTGGGCGCCGGTCTGGCGCAGGGGGAGTCGCTCGGGCTGCTAGCGAGCACCGGCGCGGGGGCGGGGCGTTCGGCGGCCGAGCGCTGGGCACGGCACGTGGTGGCTCGGGCGGGCGTGGGCGCGCGCCTGGCGTTGCGACTGGATCCGCCCGAGTCGCTCGAGCAGATCGGGGCCGCGCAGGGCTCGAGTGCTGAGGATGGATCGTCGCAGATGGGTCGGTGGGGCGCCGAGGAGCCTGACGTGCCTCGGGACGGCTCGGGGTCGGCGAGCCGGGTCGAGGAGCCATCCGACGGACCAGGTCGGGTGTGGGGGCCGCGATGGCAGGTGACGGCGATCGCCGTCCATCTGGCCGAGGCGACCACTCGACTGCCTCTGGCCACGGCCGCGCCCAGCACCTTCGGGGCAGACCCCGACGCGTGGTGGGCCTGGCGCGAGGTCGAGGCCGAGATGCTGGGTCGAGCATGGGGCTCGGGGCGGCCGGACTGGCTCGAGGACGTCGCGGGTGGCGCCAGCGCCGCGCTGGATGCGACGGAGGTGCTGGCGCTGGTGGACCGCGCAGAGCGTCTCGTGGCCGGCGGCTTCGACGTGCTCGCCCCCGGCGGGCTGCTTCGGCGCGCGTCTGTCGGACGACGGATGCGGTCGGTGGGCACCGGGGCGGGGACGCTGCGGATCGACGCCTTGGGCCTGAGCGCGGAGGTCAGCGTCGACGGGGAGCCCCTGACCGCCGAGGACCTGGCGACCCTCGCCGCGGCCAAGTCCGAGCTCGTGTCGGTGCGCGGACGCTGGGTCCGCCTCGATGCCGAGGACGCACGGCGGCTCGGGCTGCTCGCACGCAGGGCGGCCCGGCAGGTCAGCGCCGCCGATCTGCTCACCGACGAGGCGTTCGAGGGGGTCGAGTTCGACGCCGCCGAGGTACTGCCCCGGGGCCTGCGCCCCGCCCGGCAGCTGGCCCCGCCCGTGGGAGTGCGGGCCCAGCTGCGGCCGTACCAGCTGCGCGGGTTCCAGTGGCTGTCGTGGCTCGCCGACAACGAGGTGGGCGGGGTCCTCGCCGATGACATGGGGCTGGGCAAGACGCTGCAGGTGCTCACCTGGGTGGCCGCGGACCACCCCGGGCCCACCCTCGTGGTGTGCCCCGTGACCCTCGTGGACACCTGGGCGCGACAGGCCGCCCAGTTCACGCCGGGGCTGCGAGTGCGGACCTTCCACGGGTCGCTTCGAGGGTCCATCGTGGACGTGGTCGACTCGGCGGACATTGTGGTGACGACCTACGGGCTGCTGGCCCGGGAGGCAACCCTGCAAGAGGTCGACTGGCATCGGGTCGTGCTCGACGAGGCGCAGGCGGTGAAGAACCCGGACACTCGCGCGGCACGGGCGGCCCGTGCGCTGCCCGCCCGGCATCGGCTCGTGGTCACCGGGACGCCGGTGGAGAACCACCTCGGGGATCTCTGGTCGCTCATGGCCATCGCGCACCCAGGCCTGCTGCCGCGCCGGACGGCGTTCCAGAAGGCCTACGCCAGCGGTGCTGCCGATCCGGCTCGACTCGGGGCGCTGCGCGCCGTCATCGGACCGTTCGTGCTCCGGCGGGTCAAGACCGACCCCGGCATCCTGCCCGACCTGCCCGATAGGGAGGTCATCCGGGACGACTGCACCCTGACCCGCGAGCAGGTCGGTGCGTACGAGGCGGTGGTCGCGGACATGCTCGGGGCGCTGGCCCAGATGCGGGCGGAGGCGGCGCAGCGCGGTGCGGCCGAGACCCGCGGCGCCAGTGTTGGCCCCCCGCCGGTCGAGCTTGTCGAGGCCCGCGG
>CAZWXF010000116.1:4690-7919 GCA_964638055.1 uncultured Bifidobacteriaceae bacterium
CCCGCGCCGGTCGAGCTTGTCGAGACCCGCGGGGCCGAGGGAGGGAGTCCAGGTGTCCCGGACCTGACCAGGCGCGCCGCAGTGCTCGCCGGCCTCGCCCGGCTCAAGCAGATCTGCGTCCATCCGGCGCTGCTGACCGAGTCGCGGCGAGGGCTGGGTGCGCGCGGCGGCAAGGTCAACCGCCTGGTCGAGCTGTGCGGCCAGATCATCGACGAGGGGCAGGCGGTCGTGGTCTTCACGCAGTTCGCCTCGTTCGTGCCAGACCTGGCCGAGCATCTCTCGGAGGCCCTGAGCGTCGAGGTAGCGACGCTGACGGGCGCGGACTCGAGGACCCGGCGGGCCCAGACGGTGGCACAGTTCAGCGAGCCGGACGGCCCACCGATCCTCATCGCGTCCCTCAAGGCCGGAGGGACCGGGCTGACCCTCGTGCGCGCCAACCACGTGATCCATCTGGATCGCTGGTGGAACCCCGCAGTCGAGGATCAGGCCAGCGACCGGGTCTGGCGGATCGGACAGAACCAGAAGGTCTTCGTGCACGTCCTTGTCTGTCCGGGCACGTTGGAGGAGCGGATCGACGAGGCCCTGGCGGCCAAGCGGACGGTCGCCGCGTCGGTGGTCCGGGCGACGGAGACCGCGATCACCGAGCTCTCCGACGACGACTTGGCGAGCCTGGTGGGCCTCGTGCGTTCTCAGGTGCTCGAATGAGTCCCAGTCGCGGCTGGGGCAGGCCGTTCCCCTCTTCGACACGTCGCTCTGTCGAGGGTGGCGTGGTCGTCGCCAAGCCGGGGAAGGTGACGCAGGCCGACGCCCTCGAGCTCCTGCGGCAGGCCGAGGCCGAGTCCGATGCGCGCATCCTCGCCCGGGGGCGCACATACGCGCGGGCCGGCCAGGTGGTGTCCGTGGTCGGGGAGGCGGGGCGCTTCAGCGCCCGCATCCAGGGCACGACCGCCAAGCCGTACCGCGTGGTGCTGGAGCGGACGATGATCTCCGGGACCGATCGGATCGCCGCCACCTGCTCGTGCCCCTACGGGTGCGACTACGACTGGTGCAAGCACGCCTGTGCCCTGGCCTACGTGGCTGCGTTCCTGTTGGAGCGTGATGCCACGATGCGGGCGACGTGGCTGTCGGATCCTCACGCGATCGGGCCCGGGGAGTCGGAGTGGCGCGGGTCTGAAGGGGGTCGGGGCGGCGCCGGGCACGATGAGCCGGCGGTGCCGATCGCCGAGGACGTGCTCGTGGCGCTCCTGCGCCCGCCTCCTGTGGTCGACGTCGCGGTGATGCTGGCGGCGGCGTCGATGATCGTGCCTCATCCGGTGTGGTCGGCGGAGCGGGAGGCGGGGGCGGACGACGGGCAGTCCCGGCGGGGCGAGGATGGGTCCGGATCGGAACTGTGAGAGTCAGGCTCCGGCAGTGGGGTTCGAGTCGGAAGCGTGTGTGCCCGGGGCAGGACGGGTCCGACGCTTGGTCAGGCTTTCGAGAGTCAGGGTCGGGCGATGGGGGTGACAGGGTCGCAGTGGGGGACGTCACGTCCGGGGGCTGGCGTGGGGCGAGGGACGTGGACGTGGTGTCCGCGGGAACGCGTCGCGAGGGCCGTGGTGTCCGCGGCCAGCGTGGGCGTGGGGCGGGGCGTCCGCGGGCTCGCGCCGGGCGCGGGGCGGATCAAGACGGCGCGACCTCGGCCAGTCGCGATGTCCCTCGTCGGAAAGGCACGTGCCATGCCGACCCTGGCATCCCCGTGCCATGCGTGATTCGCCTCGGGGCAGCGGGCTGGCCGCGTGATGCGCGCGGTTGTCACCTCAGCGCCATGGCGTCCTCGATGTCCTTGCCCGCTTGCGTCATGGTCTTCTGTGGATCATCGCCGTCCATGACGTCCAGCTGCGCCTGGCTGAGCGCCGGCATCACGTCATCGAACTCGGGGAGGTTCGGATACGGCACCGAGGCGTCGGCGAAGTCCCCGAAGCCCTTGATGAGCGGGTCATCCGCCGCCACCGCCTGGAAGTTCTCCAGCCATGCAGGGACCAGATGGTCAGTGGAGGCTGCGAGGGCGGTCATGAAGCCGGTGGACATGGCGGTCTCCGTGAGGAACTGCTGAGCACCTTCCGGGTTGGCCGCGAAGGCGGACAGGAGCAGCCCCGTGGAGCTCACCAGGGCAGATGCGGAGTTGTCTGGGTTGTCAGTGAAGCCCGGAACGGCCGATACGGCCACCGGAATGCCTGCATCCTGGGCGGGGGCTATGCTCCACGGCCCGGAGATGAAGTACGCGGCATGACCCGAGGTGAAGGCGTCGAGCGCCTCGTCGAGCGTGACCTCGGGATCGAACACCCCGTCCTCGGTGAGCTCCGCGAGGTCCTCGGCGGCCGCGACGCTGCCCGACTCGCCTACGCCCAACTGCTCTGGGAGGTATTCGCCCTCGGAGTTCATCCCGAAGACCGTGCCGCCCGACGCGGAGTACAGCGGATGCCAGTGGTAGGCGTCGCCGAAGTCCCCGACGGGCATGGCGATCGGCAGCGTGACGGATCCGTCCTTCTCCAGACGCAGACCGTCGCTGGCCATCGCCTCGATGGACGCCGGAGCCTCCGGTGCGAGCTTGGTGTTGCGCAGCAGCGCGAGGCTCTCGGTCGCGAACGGAACTCCATACTCGTTGCCCTCGAAGCGGAACGCCTGGGTCGAGATCGGCCGGAAGCTGTTGGCCTGGGCGGCCAGGTCGATGGGCGCCACGAGGTTGCCGCGCGCGAACGTCCCCACCCATTCACTGCGGCCGACCAGCAGGTCGGGCCCGAGCCCCTGCGGCGCCTGCTCGGGCAGGTTGGTCTGGATGTCCTGCAGCGTCATGGGCTGGACCACGACCTCGACCCCTGTGGCCTGCTGGTGGGCGGTGGCGAAGCTCTCGATCGCAGGAGCGGAGGCCTCGTCCGCCCAGATGAGGATGGACGACTCGGTGGGGGTCGCAGAGTCGGGCGTCTCGCCATTCGGCTCGTCGCTGGCACATCCGGCGATGATCAGGACCAGGGCGAGGATCATCAACACCACCATGGGCAGGCCCCGCCGGGCGGTAGCAGTCACGACCTGATGCCTCCTCGCGTCCGTTCGCCCGCTGACAGGGCTGGGGCCATCATGCCGTGGGGGTCTGACATCGGTGGGGGAGGCCGCGCTCGGGGTGTCCTAAGGTTGGAAGCGGCACGACCGGCCGGCGTGGCGCAATTGGCAGCGCACCTGTCTTGTAAACAGG
>CAZWXF010000117.1:0-7596 GCA_964638055.1 uncultured Bifidobacteriaceae bacterium
GCTGCGAGCAGCGCGCCGTCCATCCGGTCGGGGTCACCTGGACCACCATCCGCCGAGCACACCGGCCGCAGTACCGATCGGGCTCCAGCCGCGCACGCTCACGGCACACCGCGTGGCCCCCCGTGGTCAGCGGCCGGCCACACTGCCCGCAGTAGTGGTCGTCGATCATCGGGGGCCTCAGATCGTGGCGTTCAAGGCCTTGACCGGCATCGAGAGGTCGACGAGCAGGTCCAGGTCCTCGGTGGCCGGCCGGCCCAGGGTGGTCAGGTAGTTGCCGACGATGATCGCGTTGATCCCGCCGAGCAGACCTTTCTGGGTCCCCAGGTCTCCCAAGGTGATCTCGCGGCCACCCGCGAAGCGCAGGATCGTGCGCGGCAGGGCGAGCCGGAAGGCCGCGATCGCCCGCAGTGCGTCGCCGGCCGAGAGCACCGGCAGGTCCGAGAACGGGGTTCCCGGGCGGGGGTTGAGGAAGTTCATCGGGACCTCGTCCGGGCGCAGTGCCGCCAGCTGCGCGGCGAACTCCGCTCGCTGCTCGAGCGTCTCCCCCATCCCGACGATGCCGCCGCAGCAGACCTCCATGCCGGCGTCGCGCACCATGGTCAGGGTGTCCCAGCGCTCCTGCCAGGTGTGGGTGGTCACGACGTGCGGGAAGTGGGAGCGGGCCGTCTCGAGGTTGTGGTTGTAGCGATGCACACCCATCGCGGCCAGCTCGTCCACCTGCTCCTGGGTGAGCATCCCCAGCGAGCAGGCGACGTTGATGTCGACGGCCTCGCGTATCGCCGCCACGCCCTCGCGGACCTGCTTCATGAGTCGCTGATCGGGCCCCCGGACGGCGGCGACGATGCAGAACTCCGTGGCGCCGGTGGCCGCGGTCTCCTTGGCCGCCTGCACGAGCGAGGGGATGTCGAGCCAGGCGGCCCGGACCGGGGACTGGAACTGCCCGGACTGGCTGCAGAAGTGGCAGTCCTCGGGACAGCCACCGGTCTTGACCGAGACGATGCCCTCGACCTCCACCTCCGGGCCGCACCAGCGCATCCGGACCTCGTGCGCCACCTGGAGGAGCTCCGAGAGGTCGTCGTCGGAGACCTGGAGAGCAGCGAGGATCTGGGCCTCGTCCAGTCCGATGCCCTGGCCCAGGACCTGGTCGCGGGCGATCTGGAGGATGTCGGTCACGGCAGCTCCTCGGGGGTCGTCGGCCTGGGTCGCGGGCCGGGGATGGGGCGGTGTGCGTGCGCGGAATGTGCCCGGGGGGTGCGGGGCGGTGCCTGCCGAGCAGGCCTGCCGCACTCTAGGGGCGCCATCGGTCCTCATGGCGTGCGGGGTCGAAGGAGCCGCCCAGGGACGGGGCCAGCCCGGCCCGCGCGACGGGCAGGAACTGGTCCGGTGGCAGGCCGCCTGAGTCCTCGGGCAGCGCCCCGACGAGGGGGATGCCCGTGACGAGGGTCAGGTCGGCGAGGTTGCAGCGGGCGGCCAGGTCCGGGTGGGAGGGCCAGGCACCGATGACGACCCCGGCCAGCGGCAGGCCCCGATGCGACAGGGCCTCGCACGTCAGGGCCGTGTGGTTGAGGGTGCCCAGGCCTGCGGCGGTCACCACGACGACCTCGGCGCCTGTCGCGACGGCCAGGTCGGCGATGGTCGAGCCCTCCTCGTCGAGTCGGACCAGCAGCCCTCCCGCCCCCTCGACCAGGACGAGATCGGCGATCACGGCCAGGGTGCGGACTCGCTCGGCCACGTCCTGGATGGGCAGGGCGGGGATGCCCGCGCGGCGAGCCGCAGTGGCCGGCGCCAGCGGATCGGGGAACCGGGACAGCTCGTGGACGTTGGGGCAGCCGCTGAGGCGGCGGACGTCGTCGATGTCACCGGGCTCTCCCGGGCCGACGCCGGTCTGGGCCGGCTTGACGACGACGACCCGCGAGCCGGCCGACATCGCCAGGGTCGCGATCGCCGCCGTCACGACCGTCTTGCCGACCCCGGTCCCGGTGCCGGACACGACCAGGACACTCACGGTCGGCGACCTCCCCCGCGCTGGTCGAGCCCGAGACCACACCGGCAGTCCACACGCTGCTCGAGCCCGTCGAGACCACACCGGCAGTCCACGCGCTGGTCGAGCCCGTCGAGACCACACCGGCAGTCCACGCGCTGGTCGAGCCCGTCGAGACCACACCGGCAGGAGCTCCGGCAGTGCCCACCGTGGACGTGAGTCGGAACCCGGGTGGCAGTTGTGGCCCCCGGTTGGCCCCGCATGCTCATGAGAGCCCTCGCGGGCCGAGCAGGTCGGCGACGGCAGCCAGAGCGATGTCCAGCCTCGCCAGATCGGACTCGGCCAGGTCCGCCCGGGCGGTGATGCGAAGCCGCGAGTCCGCATCCGGGACCGAGGGGGGCCGGAAGCAGCCCACGCGCACCCCCAGGTGCAGGCACTCGGCCGCCGCGGCGACGGCCAGCGCCGGCTCACCGATCCGCACGGACAGCACCGCGGCCGTCGGCCGGCTCGCCACCAGCCCGTGCCGCGTCGCCAGGTGCGCGATCCGGCCGGCCACGTCGCGCGCCCGCACCGGCAGGTCCGGCTCGCACCGGACGATCTCGAGGGCAGCGTGGGCGGCCCCGACGGCGGCGGGCGCCAGGCCGGTGTCGAAGATGAACGGCCGTGCAGTGTTGACCAGGTGCTCCACCACGGCCGGGTCCGCCAGCACAGCGCCGCCCTGGCTTCCCAGGGCCTTGGACAAGGTGGCGGTCACGACGACGTCGGGCGCCCCCGCCAGGCCCGCGTCCCAGACCGCACCCCGTCCCCCCCGGCCGACGACGCCGAAGGAGTGCGCCTCGTCCACGACCAGCAGGGCGCCGTGCCGGCGACAGGCCATCGCCAGGCGCTGCAGGTCCGCGGCCTCGCCGTCGACGGAGAACACCGCGTCGGTGACGACCATCGCGTCGGGCTCCCTGCGCCGCGAGAGCAGGTCCTCGACCGCGCCCACGTCCAGATGCGCGGCGATCGCCGTCCGGGCCCGGGCCAGCCGGCAGGCGTCGACGATCGAGGCGTGGTTCCCGCTGTCGGAGACGACCAGCGAGCCGGCGGGCGCGAGCGCCGTGATGGTGGCCAGGTTCGCCAGGTAGCCCGAGGACAGGACGAGGGCATCGCCGGCCCCCGAGTGTGCGGCGAGCGCCTGTTCGAGGTCGCCGTGCAGCGCGGTGGTCCCCGTGACCAGACGCGACCCCGTCGACCCGCCGCCCCAGGTCAACGCGGCATCCGCGGCCCCCTGCCGTACGCGCTCGTCGCGGGACAGCCCGAGGTAGTCGTTGCTGGCGAGGTCCAGGACGCCGTCGTTCGGGCGGCGCGCGGTGAGCGTGCGGCGCATCCCCGCGGACCGACGCCGCTCGTCGGCCACCCGCAGCCGTGCCAGGGGATCGTCGACGCGGACGGGCACGCGGCGGGGCCCCCGCACCAGGAGGCCCGGACGCCAGGGCAGCGTCTCGACCTCGGCGGCCAGGCGCAAGTGCGGGAAGCGCGAGAACAGCCGGGACAGGGCGATCTCGGCCTCGAGCCGGGCCAGCCGTGCCCCCAGGCACACGTGGATGCCGTGCCCGAAGGCCAGGTGGTGTGCCCCCTCGCGTCCGGCCGCGAATGAGCCCGACTCGGGGAAGGCCTGCTCGTCGCGGTTGGCCGCGGCCAGGCACAGCAGCACGGACTCCCCCGCACGGATGCTCGCGTCGCCCAGGTCGAGATCCGTCGCAGCGAACCGCCACGTCGCGGCCTCCAGCGGGCTGACCAGGCGCAGCAGCTCCTCGACGGCGTCGGGCCAACTCAGGTGCCCCTTGGCGAGCTCCGATCGGGTGGCGGGGTCGCCGAGCACGTGCAGCGCGCCCCCGGCGAGCAGGTTCATGGTGGTCTCGTAGCCGGCGAAGAGCAGCAGGAAGGCCATCCCCAGCTGTTCCCGATGGGTCAGCGCCACGCTCCCCTCGGCCGGGGCGGCCAGCGCGCTCAGCACGTCGTCCCCGGGTTCGACGGCACGTCGCCCGATCAGGTCGTCGAAGTACCCGTGCAGGCAGGCCCAGGCGTCGCTGACCGCTTCTGCGCTGGTGGCCGCGGCCGGGGCGCTGACCGTGTACGTCCAGCCGCGCAACGCGTCGCGGTCCTCCTCCGGGACGCCGAGGATCTCGCACATGACGAGCACCGGCAGCGGGAAGGCGTAGGCGTCGACCAGGTCGATGAGGCCCTGACGGGCGGACATCTCGTCGAGCAGCCCGTCGGCCAGGGCCTCGATGGTGCCCCGCAGCTCGGCCACCGCGGTGGGGCCGAAGGACCTGGAGACGGCCGTCCGCAACCGCCGGTGGACCGGGTCGTCGTGGTTGAGCATGTGCTCCTCGAGGTCGACCCGGACATCCGACGACGCGGGGCTCGGCGGCCGGGCGGACAGCCGCGGATCCACCAGCGCCTCTCGCACCTGGGCATGGCCGGTCACGAACCAGGCGTCACGGCCGTTGGGCAGCCGGACGCGGCCGGGCGATCCGGTGCTCGACAGGGCCTCGTAGAACGGGAAGGGGTCAGCAGCGAACGCCGGATCGGCCGGGTCGAGCGGCACCGCATCCGGGAGCCCGGACTCCGCGACGGCCTGCGTCTCGCCCACGGGGCCCGGCTGGCTCACGGGCTCTGGCTGGCCCCAGGGCCCTGCCTGGCCCACTCCACCCGGCGCCGAGACCGTCCGGGCGCCCGAGCGCCCAGGCTGGATCGCAGGCCCCGCGGGATCGGCCGCCGACGCCCTCACCCGAGGACCTCTCCGATCGCGGCCACCGTGCCGCCCACCAGCTCGTCGACCTCGTCATCACTGATCCCCAGCGGCGGCATGAGCACGACCACGTCACCCAGCGGGCGCAGCAGGATCCCGAGCTCCCGGGCCCTCTGGCAGACGAGGAACCCGGTGCGGTCTACTCCTGGCAGCGCCTCGACCTCGATCCCGGTCATCGTGCCGATGCGGCGGACCTCCACGACACCGTCGCCCGGACCCAGCCCGGCCAGGGCCGCCCCCATCCGCTCCCCCACCGCCGCCGCCCGGGCGACCGTCCCGCGCTGCGCCATGAGCGCGAGGTTGGCCAGGGCCGCGGCGGCGCACAGCGGGTTGGCCGTGTAGGTGTGGCCGTGGAAGAAGGTCCGGGCCTGCGCCGGGGTCCCCAGGAAGGACTCGAAGACCGCCTCGGTGGCCAGCACCGCCGACAGCGGCAGGTACCCGCCGGTGAGTCCCTTGCCGCACGTGAGCAGGTCCGGGCCGACCCCTGCGTGCTCGACGGCCCACATCCGCCCCGTCCGGCCGATCCCCGTGGCGACCTCGTCAGCGATGAGCAGGACACCGAACTCGTCGCAGAGGGCGCGGGCGCCCCGCAGGAAGGCCACGTCGTGGGTGAGCATGCCCGCGGCCGCCTGGACCATGGGCTCGACGACGAGGGCGCAGACGCGCTCGCCCTGCTCGGACAGCACCGCCCGCAGCTCGGCCAGGACCTCCGTGGCGCGATCAGCAGGCTCCTGCCCCGGCCGGCGCACGCCGGGGGACCCGACCATGCGCGTGTCGAGCAGGATGGGGCGGTAGGTCTCGTGGAAGAGGTCGATGCCCCCCACGCTCACCGCACCGAGCGTGTCGCCGTGGTAGCCGTGCTCGACGTGCAGGTAGAGGGGACGCTGCTCGCCGCGCTGGGCACTGGCCTGGAAGGCCATCTTGAGAGCCGCCTCCACGGCTGAGGCTCCGTCGCCGGCGTAGAAGACACGGGACAGGCCGGTGGGCGCCGTGGCGAGCAGCTCCTCGGCCAGCCGGATGCCCGGCTCGTGCGTGGAACCCAGGAAGGTGGCGTGGTCGAGGGTGTCCAGCTGCGCGCGGATCGCGGCGTCGATCGCCGGCTCGCGGTGGCCGTGGACCGTCACCCAGAGGCTGGAGACGCCGTCGAGGTAGCGGCGGCCGTCGGTGTCCCAGAGGTGGACGCCGTGGGCGCGCTCGATGACGAGCGGATCGTCGTCCGTCCACAGCGAGTGCTGCGTGAAGGGGTGCCAGACCGACCGGGCGTCGCGGGCGAGCAGGTCCCGGGTGCGGGCGGAGCCCGGCTCCACGATCTCCTCGGTCCTGGGGTCAGCGACCGATCCGCGGGTCACCTCGACCCCGGACCGGGCCTGCGTCAGCGCGGCGGTGTCCATTCCCGGCACCCTCCCTGCTCGTGCTACGGCCTGATCATGTCTGGCCTGATCATTTCTGGCCTGGTCGTGCTGGCCTGTGTGTGCCTGGCCTGCTTGGCTGCGGGTCGTGCTTCGCCAGTCTTCCGGCCGCCCTGATCAGGCCCCCGAGTCGCTCTGGGCTCGCGGACCCGACGGCAGTCGGCGCAAGCCTAACGACGGGGTCAGGCAGCGCGGACCGGACCTCGGCAGCCCGTCACCCGCCGTGAGGTGCGCGCCCCGTGGCGGCTGCCCGGTGCGGGCGCGCCTCCAGGCCGAGGCTCACCAGGCCAGGGCTGATCAGCCCGAGGCTCACCAAGATGTGCGGCCGGCGTCCAGGGTCTCTCCCCGGGTGGTCACGAACGCCCAGCTGAAGCCGTTCGAGCGCAGGCGCAGGTCCAGCACGCCGTTCCTGGTGCAGTTGAAGTACTTGCTCCACGTCCGGCCCGGGTTCGTCGCGTCGCATCGCAGCTCAGCCCCGCCGGTGCCCACGACGAACGCCGGCAGCGAGGTCGCCCTGCCCTTCACCGGGATCGTCATGCGCTCGTAGTCGTGGTCATGTCCCCACACAAGGAGCTTGACGTCGCTGTCCTTGCGAACGATGTCGTACAGGCCCTTGACGGCCTTCGTGTCGGCGTGATGGCCGCGGCTGTACCTGGCGCTGTGCCACATCACGAGGGTCGGCGTGCCGTTGTGCTTGCGCAGCGTCCGCTTCAGCCAGGCGCGCTGCTTGGAGCTCTTCGGCTTCTCGGAGTCCACGCCGATGACACGCCAGCCGCCCACTCTGCGCGACCAGTACAGCGCGCCGGTCTCGCCGAAGTACGCGCGGTAGCCCGCGGCCTTCTTCGTCTTGTACTCGTGGTTGCCCGGGACAGGCAGCCAGATGGACCGGAAGGACTTCCAGTCCGGGTCGAAGTACTCCGCGAACTCCTTCGTCGTGCCCTTCTCGTACGCCACGTCGCCGGCCAGCAGGAGACGGGACGGCGCCAGGGCCCTGGTCACGGCGGCAACCTGATCGTCAACGCCGCCCTTGCGCGCGATGTCTCCGACCGCGACCACATGGGTTCCGCCACCAGTGGCCCCGATCGGTCGTACTGCGATCGGCTCCGCTGCCGTCGACTGGGCGGTGAGCTCGGTGGCTTCGGGTGCGCTCGCGGGCGCGCCCTGCGCGACGGCCCCCACAGCGAGCAACGACCCCAGGACCAGGACGATGGGCCACTGGCGGCGCGCCGCATTCACCCGCCCAACACTAGGGCCTGCCTCCAATGTGTGAGCGTGGTCCCTGGGTTCGATCGGGGCATGTCGCGTAATGGCTGCGCTGTCTGATGCCCACTCGTGCTGGGCTGGCCTGGTCAGGCTTGAGGACGTCGAACCCAGTCGACACCAACGCCGGTCGAACCCAGTCGACACCA
>CAZWXF010000118.1:0-7328 GCA_964638055.1 uncultured Bifidobacteriaceae bacterium
CTCTGCCCCGATATCCCCCTTCTGGGACCCGTCCCGGGACCACATCTCGCATGTGCGCCTGATGTCCACCCTTGGAGTGCCAGGAAGCCGGTGTATGCGTGGATTCCGGGCGCAAGTCGCCATTCCGCCGACAAGATGGTCGCGAGAACGCGGGTTTCCTGGCAGATACCGATGGGGCTGGGGGACATGGGTGGATCGGCGGTCGGCAGCTCGCGCCCGGCCGCATTGGCCGCTGGAAGCGGGAAACCGACATGCCCACCCCGCTATGGTTCCCACGATGGACACCCGTTTCGCGACCGTCGCCATCGACGGCCCCTCCGGCAGCGGGAAGTCCAGTACGTCCAGGGGAGTCGCTCGGGCGCTGGGCCTGGACTACCTGGACACGGGGGCGATGTACCGGGCTATGGCCTGGTACATGCTGGATCAGGGCGTGGACGTCAACGATCCCGATGCTGTCGCGGCACGCGTCGACGACCCGACGCTGCACGCCACGACCGATCCCGACCAGCCACGGATCTCCGTGAACGGTCGGGACGTCAGCGAGGCGATCCGCGGCTCGGATGTGACCGGGGCGGTGAGCCCGGTCGCCGCGGTTCCGGAGATCCGGTGGCGCTTGGTCGAGCTGCAGCGTCAGGCTGTCGCCCGTTCGTTGATCGCCGCGAAGGGGATGGTCGTGGAGGGCAGGGACATCGGGACGGTCGTCCTGCCGGACGCGACCGTGAAGATATTCCTGACGGCCGATGCCGAGGCCCGGGCAGCCCGCCGGGCGCTCGAGGACGCCCAGCGCGAGGGCGGCGAAGCCGGTTCCGCAGACCTGGCAGCCACGGCCGCGTCCCTGGCCGCGCGAGACGCCATCGACTCGGGGCGCAGGGTGGCGCCACTGCGCCGGGCGGACGGCGCAATCCAGGTGGACGGCACGTTCCTTACCCTGGACGAGGTCATCGCCACGATCGTCGGCCTCGTCGAGGACGCCTGCGCGAGCCGTTGATCCCGTCCCGGGGCCTCGCCCAGGGTGTGCGCGATCGAGAGGTCAGGTGCCTATCCCCACGCCGGCGGTCATCCCGACCTGGACCCTGGTTCGCTCCACCTCGTCCTGGCGTGGGCCCGTGGGCGGCCTCGCGGTGTCGGCGGACCCCTCGGACAGGCCCTAGCCTTGGCGGATGCCCACCGACGATGACCTCGACCCTGTGGCCGCCGCCGGCTGGGTCTCGCTGGGTGACGTGGACCCCGCCGACGCCGCCGAGTGGGTCGACGACACGGACCTGTCGGGCGAGGACGAGCGCGCCGAGCTCGAGGCCGCCGCCGCGCTGTACGGCATGGACCTCTCCGACGAGGATCTCGCCGCCGAGTCCGGCGCCGCGCTGCCGGTGGTCGCGATCGTCGGGCGGCCGAACGTCGGGAAGTCGACCTTGGTGAACAGGATCCTCGGTCGGCGGGAGGCGGTCGTCCAGGATGTCCCAGGTGTGACACGGGACCGCGTGTCCTACGACGCGGAGTGGGCGGGCCGGCGCTTCCTGCTGCTCGACACGGGTGGCTGGGATCCGGACGCCCAGGGCCTGGCGCGCGAGATCGCCGCCCAGGCCGAGATCGCCGTGGCCATGGCCGATGCCGTCGTCCTGGTGGTCGATGCCAACGTGGGTGCCACCGATGCCGAGGAGGCGGTCGTACGGATACTGCGCCGCTCCGGCAAGCCGATCGTGCTGGCGGCCAACAAGGTCGACGACGAGAGGGGCGAGGCCGAGGCGGCGCTGCTCTGGTCGCTCGGGCTCGGGGAGCCGTACGCCGTCTCGGCCCTGCATGGCCGCGGCAGCGGCGACCTGCTCGACGCGATGCTCGCTGCCCTGCCGGAGGAGGGATCAGGGCGCGAGCGCATCGGTGGGCCGCGGCGCGTGGCCCTCATCGGACGTCCCAATGTGGGCAAGTCCTCGCTGCTCAACCGACTGGCCGGCCAGACCAGGTCCGTCGTCTCCGAGATCGCGGGTACCACGGTCGACCCGGTGGACGAGGTCGTCACCCTGCGGGATCGGTCCTGGCTCTTCGTGGACACCGCGGGGATACGGCGCCGGGTCCGCGTGGCCTCGGGCCACGAGTACTACGCCTCCCTGCGCACTCGCGCCGCCCTGGAGAAGGCAGAGGTCGCGGTTGTGCTGGTGGATGGGGGGGAGGCGCTGAGCGAGCAGGACCTCCGGATCATGTCGATGGTCGTGGAGGCCGGCCGCGCGCTGGTGCTGGCGGTCAACAAGTGGGACCTCGTGGACGAGGAGCGCCGCCGCTACCTGGAGCGGGAGATCGAGCAGGATCTGGCTCCCGTGGCCTGGGCACCGCGGGTCAACGTGTCAGCCCGCACCGGCAGGGCGGTCGACAAGCTCGTGCCTGCCCTTGATGCCGCGCTGGCCGGTTGGGAGACGCGCGTGCCGACGGGCAGGCTCAACCAGTTCATCGCCGACCTCGTGGCGGCGCACCCGCACCCCGTGCGGGGCGGCAAGCAGCCGCGCATCCTCTTCGGCACGCAGGCGGCCACACGCCCGCCCACGTTCGTCCTGTTCACCTCCGGGTTCCTCGAGGCGGGCTACCGGCGCTTCGTGGAACGGCGTCTGCGCGAGGAGTTCGGTTTCGTCGGGACGCCGATCCGGATCAACCTGCGCATCCGGGCCAAGCGCGGCTCCACGCGGCGCTGAGCTCGGGTCCGGACGGGGGTGGGCGGAGCGCTCAGACCTCGCGCGGGACCTTCCCGGTCATCGTGAACAGCCGGCACATGAACCTGTGCCCCGGATCCGAGGCATCGCCGTACATGAGCGGGCATCCACCGTCGATGACGGTGACGCCATGCGCCCGCCCGAGCTGGGTCGCCTCGTCCGAGACGCTGCCTGCCCCGAAGGAGCGATGCATCCAGACGTGGGTGATCCCCAGGTCGATGGCCTCCTGCATGGTTCCGGCGGCGCGCTCCGGGGCGGTCGCGATGACGACACCCTCGACACCGCCCGGGACCGCGTCGAGGTTCGGGTAGGTCGGTGCGCCCTCCACGGTCGGGGAGTTCGGGTTGATCGCGAACGTCTGGTATCCGCAATCGTGCAGCCGGTTGAAGACGGCGTTGCTGCCGTGGCCTCCGGGGTGGGACGAGACCCCCGTGACGGCGATGCGCTTGAGGGAGAGGAACTCCTCCGCTGCTTGCGTGGTCCTGGTCATGGAATCGGTGGGCTCATCGTGATGGCGCCCTCCTCGTGGAGCCGCAGGTCCGTCACGACAGCCCGGGCAGGACCGCTGTAGTCGGAGTCGGGGTCGAGCACCAGCACGCGTCCTGCGACCCCCTCCTCACTGTTGCCTGGAGCGGCGAGCATGAGGGTGTCCGCCTGACCGGCCCGTGCGGTAGACGCCGAGACGGTCAAGCCGAGGGACGCCATCTCGGTGGGCGAACCGCCCAGGGCCTCACCTTCGACCAGCTTGCGCGCCGTGCAGCCCTCTGCGAGGGGGATCAGCCACGCGGCGCCCGTGAGGGGCACGTCCCCGGTCGCTGCGGCCGGAGCCCCGACGAGGACCCCAGGCACACCGACGCATGGGTGCGCCATCGCGACGCTGAACCCGAACAGCAGCCCCTGGGTGGCTGCGTCAGCGGCATCCATGGGACGGATCGCGTCGAGCACCTCGGGGGCCCCGCTGCCCAGGCGGAACGGGTGCACCACTCCGTTGTTCTGGGCGCCCTCGTCGCGCATCGGGCTGCCCACGACGAGGTAGTCGTCCCCCGCTGTCATCGAGAAGCCGAACCGGTCCTCGGCCTTCGCCTCGCCCGGCACGCCGCCGACGCCCACAGCGAGCTCGTGAACGCTCGGTGTGCCTGTGGGCTGGTCCACGACGAAGACCGCGCCCGAGTCGCGCACGCCGTTGGTGTCACGGCGGGGGGCGGCGACGGCCAGATGGCTGCCGGTCGCCGCGACTGTCGTGCCGAAGCCGTCGCCCGCCTTGCCGCCGCCGGGCATGCCGGCCGAATCCTGGGTGAGCACGATCGCGTCACCCTCAGGCAGGCCGTCATCGCCCAACGTCCAAGTGACCACCGACCCGCCGGGCCTGTCGGCTCCGGTGTCGCCGGGGGCGCCCACCGCCAGGACGAGGCTGGGTGACTCGACGAGGGCCACGGAGGCTCCGAAGGATGCCACCCCCGACGGTGCGGTGACTGTGCGGACCGAGGAGGGGTCCAGGCCCTCGGCCGACCCGAGCAGGACGAAGAGCAGCCCCGCACCCCCCGGTGTGGGATCGGTGATGATCAGGTCCGTGATGCCGTCGCGGTCGAGATCACGGGCGTGCAGGGCGCGGCCGAACGTGTTGGAGGCGATCCCGTCGAGGTCGGTGCGACGGAGATCCAGGGTGGTCCCGGAGCCGTACTGGACGGTCACGCGGGAAGGTGCTTCGCCGATGCCGACGACGAGGTCGGCGCTGCCGTCGCCATCGAAGTCGGGGGTCGATGCTGTGGTGTCTGTGCTGCCGGAAGGCCCGGTCGTGCTCGGGTCGGGTTCCGGGGTTCCGGACGAGCAACCCACGAGAAGTGCGAGTCCGAGGGCTGCTGCGGCCGAAGTGCGGGCTGTGCTGCGCATTGTTCTCACCTCAGTTCGAACATACTCCCGTGGCATCGCCACTTCGGACGAGGCCAGTGCCTCCGGCCAGTGCTTGTCGGTGTCGGCCGATCGGCTCCGGGCTCGGCCCGCGAGCCGGGGTTTCGAGTTTCGTCCGGGCGGGTATGGCACAGGGGAGAAGTAAGGTTGGAACACGAAGGAGCCCGCGGTGACACTCTTCCTGATCATCGGCGTACTCGGGGTCGTCGTGATCCTCGTGGCGATCCTCGCCGGTGACCTCTTCGGTGGTGTCGACGGAGCCACAGACGTCGTGGGCACCGAGGTGATCGGGGCGTTCCTGGGGGCCTTCGGCTTCGTCGGCGCGATCACCCTGGGCGTGACAGGACAGCTGCTCCCCGCGCTGGTCGTGGGGCTCGCCTCGGGTGCCCTGCTCGGTGTGGCGGCGGGTTGGGCGTCCCGCCGGCTGCAGCGTCCCGACCACACCGGCTCGGTTCGCACGAGCGACCTGCTGGAACGCAGGGGCTCGGTGCTGACCGACATCCCAGCTGGCGGCTTCGGCGTGGTGTCCCTGTCCGTGGGCGGCCATCCGACCCGTGTGAACGCGACGTCCACCACCCCGATCCCGCACGGGACCGACGTGGTGATCGTGTCCGTGCAGTCCCCGACCGCCGTCACCGTCGTGCCGCTGTTCCATGCCGACCGAGACGCCCTCCCCGACCAAGGCCCCAGCACCGACCAAGACCCCAGCACCGACCCAGGCCCGAGCACCGACCTGCGACCGACCAACAGCCAGGAGTCCTGATGACCGAGTTCCCCATCCTCACCGCGGCGATCGCCGGGCTGGTCGTCCTGCTCGTCCTGGTCGTCCTGTTGATCCTCACCCGCTACAAGGTGGCCGGACCCAACGAGGCCTTCATCATCACGGGCCGCAAGGGTCACGAGATGCGAGATCCCGGGACCGGCGCGATCTCGGCAGGAAGCTCCGGACAGAAGGTCGTGATGGGCGGGGGCGTGTTCGTCGTGCCCTTCGTGCAGAAGCGCGCGACCCTGGACCTCTCCTCGCGACGCATCCCGGTCCAGATCCGGGGCGCCGTCTCCGGCCAGGGCATCAAGCTCAACCTCGACGCCGTCGCGATCGTCAAGGTCGGTGGCAACGAGGACTCGATCAGGGCGGCCGCGCAGCGATTCCTCACCCAGCAGGACGAGATCGAGACGTTCACCCAGGAGGTGCTCGCCGGCGCGCTGCGCTCCATCGTGGGCTCGCTGTCGGTCGAGCAGATCATCCGCGACCGCGCAGCGTTCGCCCAGCGGGTCGCCGACGAGTCCGAGGCCTCACTGACCGGCCAGGGCCTCGTCCTGGACACGTTCCAGATCCAGGACATCACCGACGACGGCTCCTACCTGGCCGACCTCGGGCGCCCCGAGGCGGCGAAGATCGGTCAGTTCGCGGCGATCGCCGAGGCGAACGCGCGTCGGGCCGCTGAGCAGGCCCGGATCGTCGCCGAGCAGGAGATCGCGATCGCCACACGACAGCTCGTGCTCAAGGAGGCCGAGATCAAGGCCGAGACGGATGCCGCCGCGGCCCAGGCGGCCGCAGCCGGGCCGCTCGCCCAGGCCGACCGGGACCAGGCGATCCTCGCCGAGCGGGAGAAGGTCGCCGTGCGTCAGGCCGCGCTGAAGGAGCGCGAGCTCGACAGCGAGGTCCGCAAGCCCGCGGACGCCCAGCGCTACCGGTTCGAGACCGAGGCCCAAGGCAGGCGGAACTCCGCCATCCTCGAGGCGGAGGCACGCAAGGTCGCGGCCATCGCAGCTGCGGAGGCGGACGCGGAGAAGGCGCGCCTGATCGGCGAGGGCGAGAAGTCCCGCCGCTCGGCCCTGGCCGAGGCCGAGGCGATCGAGGGCGCCAAGCGCGGCGAGGCAGAGAAGGCTCGGCGTCTGGCCGAGGCTGACGCCGTTCGCGCTGAGGGCGAGGCCAGTGCGTCGGCGACCTTGGCCACCGGCCACGCCGAGGCCCAGGCGATGGAGCAGCGGGCCGAGGCATTCGCACGCTACAACGAGGCGGCCGTTCTGCAGATGCTCATCGAGATGCTGCCGAAGGTGGCCGCCGAGCTGGCCCGCCCCATGGGCAGCATCGACAAGCTCACCGTCATCTCGACGGACGGCGCCGGTGCCCTGCCCAAGCAGGTGACCAACAACATGGTCCAGACCATGGAGCTGCTCAAGTCGACGACAGGCCTGGACCTGGAGGCGCTGGTGAAGAAGTACTCCGGCACCGGGGTCGACGGCCCGGCCTTGGATGCCGCTGCCGCGAGTCGGGCCAAGCCGGCTCGGGCGGACCAGGTCGCTCTGCCCTGAGCGAGGTGGGGTGCGGCGGGCCTGACCGGTGATGTGCCGCACCCACCCGACCCCTTGACCGGTGGCCTGCGGTTGCCTTCCTCCTGATCGACACATGACCGAGCAGGCATCCGTCGGGCCCGAAGTGTCAAGCAGGTACCGGAACGACAGTCGCGCAGGAACCGGACCGCGCCGAGAAGTGTCAACCACCTACCGGAACCCGACGGTCAAGCATGAGCCGGAACAGCACACCGCGACCCGGGGGCCGTTGCCGCATGCGACGTCAGAGGCCGGCCCCAGATTCGGGAACCGGCCTCTGACTTGCGGTGATGCTCGTCGGGCTGGCGGGATTTGAACCCACGACCCCTTGACCCCCAGGACTCGGCAGGCCGTCCGGAGCCGTCCGCGGGAGGCGGTCCCCTCACGAAG
>CAZWXF010000119.1:0-7273 GCA_964638055.1 uncultured Bifidobacteriaceae bacterium
TCGACGGGCTCGACCAGCGGGGTCTCGACGGGCTCGACCGGGGTCTCGACGGGCTTGACTGGGCGCAGCTGCCGCCGTTCGTGGCTACGGTCAGCCCGATCGGATCGGCCCTGCGTGAACGGATGCGGTCCAGCCACCGCTCCGGTTGCCCGCTGGGTTGGGCCGAGCTGCGCCACGTCCGGGTGAGCTTCGTCGGCTTCGACCAGGAGGCGCGCATCGGTGAGGTGGTGATCCACCGCGACCACGCCCGTGCCGTCGTTGGTGTCTTCGAGCAGCTGTACGAGGCCCGCTGGCCCATCCGCCAGATGCGCCTCGTCGACGAGTACGGGGGCGACGACGATCGCTCCATGGCGGCGAACAACACGTCCGGATACAACTGCCGTCGCGTCGCGGGCTCCGACTCGTGGTCGGCGCATGCGTGGGGTGCCGCCATCGACATCAACCCCGTCCAGAACCCCTACCTGACCGGCACCTCGATCGCGCCGCCCGCCGGGCGGCGGTTCGCCGGCATCGACCGATCCGCGCGCAGCACGGTCCCGGTCGGCGTGATCCGGGAGGGTGACGTCGTCGTCCGGGCGTTCGCAGGCATCGGCTGGGCGTGGGGGGGCGACTGGTCCGGCTCCAAGGACTACCAGCACTTCTCCGCACCTGGCCGCTGAGCTCGTCAGGCCGTCCCCCCGCCAGGTTGCGCACGTCCGCACCGCAGTGCTCATGAGTGCGGGCACTGTGCCGTCCCCCCGGGCCGGGCCGGGTGTCCGCGCGACACTAGCCTGCGATCAGAGGCCCGTCGAAAGTCGTCGCGGCCATGGCTGGGCCGAGAGGTGTGACGCCTGTGAGCGCACGGATCGTGGTGTTCGGAGCGACCGGGTACACCGGGGAGCGGACGGCGCGAGAGCTGGTGGCACGCGGAGCGCGACCAGTCCTGGCGGGGCGGTCGGCCGAGCGGCTCGAGCACCTCGCGGCGGACCTCGGCGGGCTCGAGACCCGCGTCGCCGACATCGGCCGGCCGCAGACCGTGACCGACCTCGTGGAGTCCGGCGACGTGCTGCTCTCCACGGTGGGCCCGTTCTCCCAGTGGGGTGACCCGGCGGTCGAGGCGGCGATCCAGCGAGAGGCCCTCTACCTCGACTCGACCGGTGAGCCGTCGTTCATCCGGCGGGTGTTCGAGGAGTACGGACCGCGCGCCGAGGAAGCGGGCACGGCCCTGGTCACAGCGTTCGGATTCGACTGGGTCCCCGGGAACCTCGCCGGTGCGCTCGCCCTGTCGGCTGCCGGCCCCGATGCCGTCAGCGTCGACATCGGCTACTTCATGCGCGGCCCGGGCGGGATCAGCGGAGGCACGCGCGCGAGCATGGTCCAGGCGATGATCGAACCCGGATTCGCCCACCGCGGTGGAAGTCTGCGAACCGAGCGGATGGGCGCTCGTGTCACCGAGTTCACCCTCGACAACGGCAAGAGCCGTACCGGCGTGAGCGTGGGCACCTCGGAGCACTTCGGGCTGCCACCGCTGCACCCCACGCTGCGTGATGTCAACGTGGTCCTCGGCCAGGCGCTTCCCCTGATCCAGGGCGTGCCGGTCGCCACGGGGCTGCTCAGCGCCGCGATGAACGTGCCCGGAGCGCGACGGGGTGTGACGTCACTGCTCCACAGCCGGGTCAAGGGCTCGACCGGAGGCCCCGACGAGGCGTCCCGCTCACGCGGGGGCTGCTCCATCGTCGCCGAGGCCCGGGATGGCAGCGGGGAGCTGTTGCAGCGGGTCCAGCTCGACGGACCCAACGGCTACGACTTCACCTTCCGGATTCTGGCCTGGGGTGCGATGACCGCGGCCGAGAACGGCCTGCAGGGCACCGGAGCGCTCGGCCCGGTGCAGGCCTTCGGGCTCTCGGCGCTCAGGGAGGGAGCTGCCTCGGCCGGCCTCGTGCAGGTGTAGTCGACCGGAGCGGACCCCCGCGACAGGACGGTCCGCGTCCGTGGCGAGTCGCCAGGCCGCCGCGAGTCGCCGGCCCGCCGCCGGTCGAGTAGCCCGTCGAGCCCTACCACCGCGGTCAGGCCCAGGCGCCGGTGCTACCGCCAGACAGGTGCGACCCTGCGCCGGTACTCCCTGCCGAAGACGCCGCCGATGATCAGCCGGACCGGTGTCGGGACGCTCGCCTTGAGGCTGGCCATCTCGTCGGGTTGGGCCCCGTCGCTGACCCAGGCGAAGAACGTGCCCGCGATCGACGGGCGCTGCTTGCCGAAGGCGCGGCCCATCTGCTTGATCGCCGGGTGGTCCCGGTTCCCCAGGTACACCGGCTCCAGCTCGGCCTCCTCGTGGTCGAGGTGTCCGACGATGACCTCCTGGAGGTGCTCGAAGGATGCCCGGGCGGCCTCGGCATCCTGGGCGGAGGCGGTTCGGCGCAGCTGCGCGATGGCGGCTCCGGCCGACTTCAGCGCCGCGGCCAGGAGGTCGTGCTCGGCGTCCATCTGCTCGATCAGCTCACTGCTCACTCCCACGGCGGTCAGCGCCGGCCAGGCGATCTCGTGCTCGCCGACGTGATGGTGGGTGAGCTGTGCCTCGAAGTTCTGCCATGCCCGGTTGAGCTGCTCCGCGCGGGCGCGGTCACCCGCCGGGAACCTCTCCAGGGCGTCGATGAAGCGGCGGAGGTCCCGCCGGACCGCCCTGTGGATGATCTTGTTCATGCTCATCTCGGTCATGGCCAGAACATTAGTTCCACGATCTGAGCGCCTCCAGGGGCCGTCCTGAGCCCAGCGAGATGTGCGGACGCCTGCCGTTCCGCCCGCCCCACGGGGGCGTCGCGGGCCAAGATGTCGCCCGTGGCGACCGAGCGGCAAGTCCCGGGCGTGCTGCTGACGTACACGTCGGTCCTCGTAGGTGGCATGTTGGGCGGTGCGGCGCGCTACGCGATGACGCTGGCCTGGCCGACCGAGTCCGGCCGGACCCCCTGGGCGATCCTTGTGATCAACGTCGTCGGCGCCTTCGTCCTGTCCTCGATCCTGTCGCGATGGATCGTGCGTCACGGGGACGCGTCCCATCCGTGGCGGCCGTTCCTGGCGACGGGGTTCCTGGGCGCCTTCACCACGTGGTCGACCTTCATGTCGGACGTGCGCCTCCTGTGGGTCGGTGGCGATGGGCTGCTCTCGGTCCTCTACCTCGTCGGAGCCACGGTGGCCGGAGTGCTGGCCGCGGCCCTGGGCTGGGGGTGGGCGGTCGGCCGCTACGGCAGCCCCGAGGAGGCTGAGGTCCCGTGAGTGACCTGGCCACGTGGGCGGGTGTCTGCCTCGGTGCAGGGATGGGGGCGGTGGCGCGGGCGGCCGCCGACCGGGGCGTAGCGGCGCGGGTGCCCTGGCAGCGGCTGCCGTGGGCGACGCTCGGCGTGAACATCATCGGCTCGTTCCTTCTCGGCCTCGTCCTGACCCTGCCCGAGGCACGCGGCGCCGGGCCCGCGGCGGCCACCTGGGTCGCGATCCTGGGGGTCGGATTCTGTGGCGGGCTGACCACGTTCAGCACGTTCTCGTGGGAGGCGTTCACGCTGATGCGGGAGGGGAAGCCACGCACGGCGGCCTCCTACGCAGTGATCACCATCGCCCTGACGCTTGTCGCGGTCTCCCTGGGGACGGGGCTGGGGCACCGCTTCTGGTAGACGCACGCGGCTGCTAGGTTTGCCGTACCACGACAGGGGAGCGCATCGGCGCTGAGAGTGCGGGCAACCGCAGACCCTTGAACCTGATCCGGGTAATTCCGGCGAAGGAAGTCGTCAAGCCCCCCCGGCGTGGCCGCGCGACGTCAGCGGATCGAGCCGCTGGCAGGCTGACGAGGAGGGCACATGTTCCGAGGGTGGCGCACGCTGGACATCGTGACGGTCGCGGTCCTGGCCGTGGTCTCGGGAGTCGTCTTCTGGGCATGGAACCTGCTCTGGTCGGCGACGGGCCCGCTCTTCGCGGCCTTCCCGCCTGCCCAGGCCGTGATGTACGGGGTGTGGCTGGTGCCGGGCGTCCTGGGGATGCTCGTCCTGCGCCGCCCGGGGGCAGCCCTGGCGACGGCCTTCCTGGCCGCCTCGGTCTCGTGGCTGCTCGGGGCGTGGTGGGGCCTCTCGGTGCTCTGGTACGGCGTGCTGCAGGGTCTCGCGCCCGAGCTGGTGTTCGCGGCGGGCCGGTACCGCCGGTTCGGACGACCGACCAGCGTGCTCGCGGGGGCCGCGGCCGGGGTCGTCCCCGGCGTGCTCGACCCGATCTTCTGGTACCCCGAGTGGTCCTCGGCGTGGAAGCTGGTCTACGTCGTCACCTGCTCCGCCTCGGCCGCCGTGATCGCCGGCCTCGGCTCGTGGATCCTGGCCGAGCGGCTGGCCCGAACGGGGGCCCTGGCCTCCTTCCCGATCGGGCAGCAGGCGCGAGCGCGGCAGTAGGGCCGGGAAGGCCCTCGCGTGGCCGGCGCGGCCGTCCGGGCCCGGGGTTGGTCGTACCACCATGCGGGCCGGGCTGACCCCGTCCTCGCCGAGGTGGACCTCGAGGTGCGACCGGGGGAGCTCGTCCTGGTCGTCGGCGCCTCCGGGTCGGGCAAGAGCACGCTCCTCGGCGGACTGGCAGGATCACTGCCCGCCGAGGGTGCGTCGGGCACGCTGGCCGTCGAGCCGGCGGGGGCGAGCGTCGGCGCGGTGGGCCAGCAGCCCGAGGGCAACATCGTGATGGAACGTGTCGGGGACGACGTGGCCTTCCCGCTGGAGAACGCGGGCGTCCCGGCCGCCCGGATCTGGCCCCGCGTGACCCGTGCCCTGTCCGATGTCGGGCTCGACGTGCCGCTGGATCGGGACACGTCCCGGCTGAGCGGGGGACAGCAGCAGCTGCTGGCCCTGGCCTCCGCGCTCGTGCTTCGCCCCGGCCTGCTGCTCCTGGACGAGCCGACCGCCAACCTCGACGCAGCCTCGGCCGACCGGCTGCGCGACGCGGTGCTCGCCCTGCGGGGCTCGTGCACGATCGTCGTGATCGAGCACCGGCTGCGCGGATGGATCGAGCATGCCGATCGCGTCCTGGTCGTGGCGGGCGGGCGCGTCCAGGACGTCGGCGACGCCCGAGGGCTGCGCGGTGCTCTTGCAGCCCGACCGGAGCTTGCCCGGAACGTGTGGACCGGGGACTGGCATCCGCCCGACCTGCGGCCGACGAGCCAATGGCCATCGACACCGCCGACATCGACACAGCGGCCATCTGCGGAGGGGCCTTCGACGGGGCCGGTCCAGGTCGCCCTCGAGGCCGAGCGGGTCGGGGTCGCGGGGCGGCTGCGGCCGACCGACCTGAGCGTCGGGACCGGCGAGATCGTGGCCATCACGGGAGCGGCCGGCAGCGGGAAGTCGACCCTCCTGGCCTGCGTCAGCGGACTCATGCGCCCGGACCCCGGGGCTCGCGTCCACGTGCGTGGCAGCGGCGAGGCATCCGGGCGCGGCCCGTGGCAGTGGTCGTCGGCGCAGGTCGCCGCCACCTTCGGGGTGGTGTTCCAGAACCCGGAGCACCAGTTCGTCACGTCCCGGGTCGTCGACGAGCTGCGCCACGGGCTCCTGGCCTCCGGGGTCGGCCACGCCGAGGCGGACGCACGGGCCGCGGACATGCTGGCTCGGCTGGGCCTGGCGGGGCTCGCCCAGGCCAACCCGTTCACGCTGTCCGGTGGCGAGCAGCGCAGACTCAGTGTCGCCACTTCGCTCGTGCTGGATCCCCGGGTGCTCGTCCTGGACGAGCCGACCTTCGGGCAGGACCCGGCCACATGGGAGGAGCTGGCCAGGATCATCGCCGCTCATCGCGACGCCGGCGGGACGGTCCTCATGGCGACCCACGATCAGGCGCTCGTCGCCGCCCTGGCGGCGACACAGGTGCGGCTGGTGCCGCCAGCCGACGCCTCGGAGCCGGGGGAGCGGCGCCCGACGGCGGCAGCCGCCCCTGAGGGCACCCGGGTCACCGCCGCCTCCGGACAGGCCGCTACGGCGGGGGCCGCGGCCGAGGTCCCGACGGATCGGTCGACGGCCGGTGGACCATCCCCGGCGCAACCCGGTCCGGTCGGGCGTCCGGCCTCCCCGGTGGGGTTGCGCCGACTCTCGCCACTGTCCCTGCTCGGGGCCGCCAGCCTGCTCAGCGCTGCTGCCCTGATCTCGGCATCGGTCGCGCTGAACCTGGCCCTCGCGGGGGCGGTGCTGATCGGAGCGCTCCTGGGTCGCGTCCCCGGGCGACGACTGGCGCTGCTCAGCGTGCCCGCGCTCCTGGCCACGGCCAGCGTGGCGATCTCGAACGCCCTGCTCAGCTCGGCCGGGCCGGCATCGGCCGCCGCGTGGCAGGCCGCGGCCCTTCCTGCCAGCCGCGTGCTGGCGGTGGCCCTGCCCGGGCTGGTCACTGCGGCCGTCCTGGACCCCACGGGCCTGGCGGACTCGCTGATGGTCCGGCTGCGGGTCCCGCCGCGGGCGGCCTGCGCGGTCCTGGCCGCGCTGCGGCTGCTGCCGCTGCTGCAGGCCGAGTGGGAGGTACTGGGCCGCGCCAGTCGGGCCCGGGGGCTCTCCGGGACCGGACCGCGGGCGCGGGCCCGCCAGTTCCTCTCGATGACCTTCCGTCTCCTGGTCGCCGCGCTGCGCCGGGGAGTGCGACTGGCCTCGGCCATGGAAGCCCGGGGCATGCGCGGCCCCGACGCTCATGGCTCCGAGGCTCACGGCCTCGACGCTGCCGACCGTCGCCCTCCCCACGGCCCCCGGGGAACCTCCGACGTGGTCGAGCGGCCGCCCCGCACCGTGGCGCGGCCCCTGCAGCGCAGCCGCGGGGACCTGCCGGTGCTCCTGTTGGGCGTCCTCGCCCTCGCGATGGCCGTGTCCTCCAGGATCTGACCCCGACAGGATCTGACCCCGCCCCGGGACGCCCCGCATCCTCGTCGGGCTGTCGTCCGGAGCTCGCGACCTCACCTCATCGCAGCCACCGGCTCACCGGCCGGTGAAGCGGGCCTCCCGGCGCTGGATGAAGGAGTCGACTCCCTCCTCGGCGTCCGCACTGCTCATGATCATCGTGAGCTGTGCTCCGAGGTCGGCCACTGCCGCTTCTGGCCCGGACATCCTGGCGACGCGGGAGTTGGCCAGCGTCGCCTGGACGCCCAGGGGAGCCTGGCGCGCGATCCGCTCCGCGATCCGGATCGCCTCGTCGAGCTGCTGGCCGGGCTCGACCACCGACTGCACCAGGCCGATCCGCAGGGCCTCCTCCGCGCCGAACTCGTCGGCGGTCAGCAGGAAGCGCATCGCGTTGCCCCAGCCGAGGC
>CAZWXF010000120.1:0-7156 GCA_964638055.1 uncultured Bifidobacteriaceae bacterium
CTGTTGACCGCCCAGCAGTTCCAGCGCGCGGCGGCCCTGGTGGCGGCCTGCGAGGTCCGCAGACGCGAGCACCTGGCGGACGGCGATGCGCGGTGGTCCGGGGCGCCGTTCCGGATCGGCCTGTGGGTGGGATCGTCGGTGACTCCGAACCGCGCTGCCGCGGCCGCTGAGGGCGTCGCCCGGGCGAAGCTGGCCGGGCGCGCGGGGATGGGCCGATCCACCCCCCTGCAGCTGACCGTGTGTCCGTGGTGCGGGCGGTCGCTGAGCCTGGTGGCGGACGTGGTGGCCGACACCGACCTGTGGCGGACGCTCGTCTACTGCTCGGACCGGTTCGGTGAGTGCCCGTTCTCTCCTGCCGGAGAGCAGGCAACCATGGGCCTGTCCAGTCCGGGGCAGCGCGAGGGCATCCCGGTCGTGACCGTGGACGACGAGATCTACCGGCTCCTGCCCACACTCGTGATCTCGACGGCGGACAAGTTCGCGCAGCTGCCGTGGCAGGGCCCGCTGCACCTGCTGTTCGGGTCGGTCAGCCGCCGGTGCACCCGGCACGGGTACCGCTCGCCCGACCTGGACACCCCCGGCAGCGGGCGGGAGGAGAAGGACTCGCATCCGGCGCGCGGCGCCCTGCCCCGCGCCCACACCGCCGACGTCGACCCGTTGCGCCCGCCCGACCTGATCATCCAGGACGAGCTGCACCTGATCTCCGGGCCGCTGGGCAGCCTGACGGGCCTGTACGAGACGGCGATCGACTCGCTGGCGTCGTGGCGGGTCGGCCCGGGGGTTGGTCCAGGCCAGCTGTGCCGGCCGAAGGTGATCGCCTCGACGGCGACGGTCCGCCGAGCCGGCGATCAGGTGCATCGGCTGTTCGCCCGCGCCCTGGCGGTGTTCCCTCCCCCGGTGCTCGACGTGGAGGACAACTACTTCTCGGTGCAGCGACGCACGACACCAGATCCCGACGACCCCACGATCCCGATCGCGCCCGGGCGGCTCTACCTGGGCATCTGCGGGTTCGGCCACCGGCTCAAGGCGGTGCAGACCCGCGTCTTCATCACGCTGCTGGCGGCGGGCAAGCGCCTCTTCGACCGATACGGCGAGGACGCCGATGCCTACCTGACGATGGTCGGGTACTTCAGCGCGCTGCGCGAGCTCGCCGGTGGGCGGCGGCTCATCGACGACGACGTGCGCTCCCGGCTGGCTCGTGCGCAGGACCGTGGCCTCGGACTACGCCGGCTGCGGATCATCGAGGAGCTCACGAGCCGGAAGTCCAGCGCGGACATCCCCGCGACCCTCGACCAGCTGGGCATCCGGTTCAGCAGGGCGGGCGAGGACGCCTACGCCTCGGCCCGGCTCCCCGTCAGCGCCCGCTCGGACGCGGGGCTGGCCGACGGGTACCGGCCGATCGACGTGCTGCTCGCCACGAACATGATCTCCGTTGGGGTCGACGTGCCACGTCTGGGCCTGATGGCCGTCATCGGCCAGCCGAAGGCCACGAGCGAGTACATCCAGGCGACGTCGCGCGTCGGTCGCGACGCGCAGGGGCCGGGCATCGTCCTGGCGCTCTACAACTGGGCGCGCCCGCGGGACCTGTCGCACTTCGAGTCGTTCGAGCACTACCACGCCACCTTCTACACGCATGTCGAGGCGCTGTCGGTGACCCCGTTCGCACCGAGGGCGATCGACCGTGGCCTGACCGCACTGCTGGTCGCCCTCGTGCGCCACGCCGACGTGATCGGGGCGGGGGCGGGGTGGAACCCGGAGCGCGGCGCCCAGCACGTCCCCGCGACGGAGTCCGCGATCGAGGAGCTGACCCGGCGGATCGTCGAGCGGGCCGAGTACGTCCAGGCCAGCCAGGCCGAGGCCTCCGCCGTCGAGGAGGCGATCGCGGTCCGGCTGACGGGGTGGTCGACCCGCCAGGGCCTGGCCGTCAGCCAGGGTGCATCGCTGTCGTATCGCGGCCGGGACGCCAGCTCGACGCCGCTGCTGCACACGCCGGTCCCCGGATCGTGGGACGAGTGGACCGCCCCGAACTCGCTGCGGGAGACCGAGGCGAACGTCAACCTGCTCATCGACACGTACGACGGGTCGATCGGCGGCGCGCCGGCCTTCCGGCTCCCCGAACCGGGCCGGGAGTCGGCGGGCGGGTCGCCCCCGGCCACGTCTGAGGAGCTCGACCTCGACGCATCGGGCGAGCCGGCCGACCTGACCGCCCAGCCGCCCGCAGGGGGTGCGCCGTGACGGGGCGACAGCCGGCCAGCCGACGCGTGGGCGGAGTCCGGCCGTCGCAGCTCATGTACACCTACGGCGTCGGTGCCCTGGTCGACCTCCCGAACATGGCCGTGATCGTCGGCGGCCTCGACGAGTGGGATCTCGACCGGGCCAGCGAGCTGGCCGAGGATCGGCTGCTGGCCGCCGTCCGGGTCGGCCTCTCGCCCACCGTGGACCGGCTGATGTCGCCGCCGTGGCTGGAGGAGACTGCGAGCATCTGGGACGAGTGGACCGGTGTGGGCATCCCGGTCCTGCCGTTCCCCCGCTGGATGCGCTGCCCGCGCTGCGGACTGCTGAGCTCCAGCATCGGTGACAGCGGCCATGACCTGTTCCGGCTTCAGGTCGACGCGGCGCGCCCGGATCGGGCGCGGTTCGTGCACAGCAACTGCAACCGGGCCCAGGCTCCTGCCGTCATGCCCGCCCGGTTCGTGGTCGCCTGCACCCGCGGCCACATCGACGAGTTCCCGTGGATCGAGTTCGCCCACCGCAAGGTCAGCATCTGCGACAGCCCGAGCCTGGAGGTCCAGGACCGCGGGCGCGGCACTCGATCCACCGAGGTACGCGTGGCCTGCCGGACGTGTCGTGCCGAGTCGTGGATCACGACCGCGTTCGGATCGCCGGAGGCCACGATGCCGACATGCCGCGGACGTGAGGCCCACCTGCGTCGGTTCGATCCCCGCGGCTGCTCCGAGCAGGTCCGCCCGCTCATGCTCGGAGCGTCGAACGCCTGGTTCCCGCTGACCCTGTCCGCGCTGTCGATCCCCCGGTCGTCCGATCCGCTCACCGAGCTCGTCAGATCCCTGGCGCCGAAGCTGGCCAACATCACCGAGCTGGCGCACGTCGCCCTGGCGGTGCAGCTCACCCCGGACCTCAGCGTGCTGGAGGGACACCCCGCGCAGGAGGTCTGGGCGCGCATCGAGGCCCTGCGCGGCCTGGCACCCACGGTCGACGAGGGCACCGACCTGCTGCGCCCGGAGTGGCAGGTGCTGACCCAGCCCGCGGCCGCCCCAGCGGGCAAGGACTTCGCGATCACGGCCGATCAGGTGCCCCCCGGCTTCGCCGAGCACCTGCGCCAGGTCGTCCGAGCCGATCGGCTGCGTGAGGTCGTCGCACTGATCGGGTTCACCCGCATCGACAGCCCCGACTCGGGCGTCGAGGAGGACGTCGAGGTCGCCGAGCGGGCCCGGCTCTCGCGAGTCGACCCGACGTGGGTCCCTGCGGCCGAGGTCCGCGGCGAGGGGATCTTCCTGTCCCTGCCCGAGGAGCGCCTGTCCAGATGGGAGGACGCCGCCGGGTCGGCCGAGCGACCCGAGCAGCTCCGGCTCGCGCATGCCCGCTGGCGGGCGCGGCGCGGACTGGCCGACGAGGGCTGGCGCGGCCACCGCTACACGCTGCTGCACTCGCTGGCCCATCTGCTCATCAACGAGCTGGCCATGGAGTGCGGGTACTCGGCAGCCTCGATCCGGGAGCGGATCTACTGCTCCGAGGGCGGCGCCGAGGAGGCCATGGCCGGCATCCTGCTCTACACGGCCGCGCCGGACTCCGAGGGCACGCTCGGCGGGCTGGTCAGCCTGGCGGACCCCGAGACGTTCGGGCGGCTGCTCGGACAGTCGCTGGACCGGGCCCAGCTCTGCGCGTCGGATCCGCTGTGCGCCGAGCACATCCCCGGCGGCACCGAGGATTCCCTGCATCTGGCCGCGTGCCACGCGTGCCTCTTCATCCCAGAGACCAGCTGCGAGCGCGGCAACCGCTACCTGGACCGGGCGGTGGTCGTCCCGACGCTGGCCGAGGCCGACGGCGCCTACTTCCGGGCCTACTTCCAGGACCCTTCGTGAGCTCAGCAGACGATCAGGTGTCGACGTTGGTCGACGCCGTGACAGCCGCCGGGTCGTCGCTCCCCCCGGTCCACGCCGACAAGCTCGCCGCACACCTGTCCACGCTCGACGGCCCGACCGGGATGGGGCTCCAGCAGGCTCGGGCGCTGATCCCAGCGCCCACCTTCGGCGAGGCGTGCTCGCGTATCTGGGTGGCCTGGCGGGAAGCTCCGGCTCTGCCCGGAATCGCCCTGGCCACGGGAGTCATCGCGGCCTCCCGCGCTGCGACCCGTGTCCGTGAGGAGCACACGGACTCGCTGGTCGTCACGGGACCGACCGCCTGGCAGGTCCCGACGAGCTCGACGTCCCAGGCCCTTCGATCGGTGATCGACGGGGCCACCGCCTCACTGCTGCTGGTCTCCTACGCCAGCTACCGGATCCCCTGGCTCATCGAAGCCCTCGACGCAGCCCGCATCCGAGGGGTGCACATCCGGATGCTGCTCGAATGCTCGGACCGGATCGACGCCACCTGGGCCTTCGACGAGCTGGCCGGGAAGGTCACGATCCTGAGCTGGCCCGTGGAGACACGCCCGCAGGTCACAGCCCGGCGGGCGGCCATGCATGCCAAGGTCGCCGTCGCCGACCGGTCGGTCGCGTTCGTCACCAGCGCCAACCTCACGGGCAACGCCATGGACAGCAACCTGGAAGTCGGCATCCTCGTGCGTGGCGGGCCGCTCCCGGCCAAGCTGCACGCCCACTTCGCTGCGCTGGAAGCGGCGGGGACATTGACGCCCGTCTGACCGTGCAGCCACGACCGCCACAGGCCGCCGGGTCGACGCAGCTCGGGCGTGCCAGCTCAACACCAGCCGGAAGCCGATCGGAACGGAACAGGGAGATCCATGGCAAACGAGATCACCGTGCCCCTGCTGCCCTGCCCTGATATCGACGAGATCGTCGAGTTCTACACCATGCTCGGGTTCACCCGGACGTACTACCAGACCCGACCGAATCCCTACGTCTCACTGCAGCGCGAGGATCTTCGCCTGGGCTTCTTCGGCATGCCGGACTTCGATCCTGCGGACTCCTACGGCTCGTGCCTCGTCGTCGTTCCCGACACCCAAGCCCTCTTCGACGCCTTCGCCGCCGGCATGCGCGCAGCGCGCGGCAAGCTTCTCGTCTCCGGCATCCCTCGGATGACCCGACCCCGCAAGCGGAAGAACGCCGGCGGCAGCTACGGGTTCGCCGTGATCGACCCCGGCGGGAACTGGATCCGCTTCACAGAGGCCCAGGCGACCCCCGCTGGCTCGCCGACTCTGAGCAGGCTCGCCACATCGCTGCAGAGCGCCGTGGTCATGGGGGACTCGCACGGGTTGCACGAGCGCGCCGCCCAGATCCTGGATGGTGCCTTGGAGCGACACGCCGACACCGCGTCGGCGACGGACCTGCTCGAGGCCTGGGCCTACCGAGCCGAACTCGCACTGCGATCTGGCGACACCGCCAGTGCCTTGGACGCCCTCGCCCGAGCCGGGAACATCCAGCTGACTCCCGCCGAACAGTCGCAGCTCTCCGACACGCTGACCAACCTTCGGGACTTGGGCGACAACCTCCGGACGGATCCTGCCGACAGGCGGGGATCCTGACCGCGCCTCGGTCGCTTGCTGCCGCGATCGAAACCGAGCGGGCCTTGTGGGGCGCTCGCCATGCCACGACGCCCCAGCAGATGTCCCCGGCCGCGGTGAGCATCGTTGTGCCCGCGCAGGTGGCGGTGCGGCTGGAAGGAGCTGGTGAGGACCTGGTCGCGCAGGCGAGAGGGATCGGGACCGCATCCGGCTACTCGTCGACCTGCCGGCGCACGAACTGGGCCATCGCCGGGACCGTGTACGCCACGATCCCGTGATCCGGGGAGTAGATCAAGCCCTTGCTGATGAGGTTCGCCCTCGTCGGCCCCAAGGAGGTGATCTTCTTGCCGAGCCTCGCCGCGACCTCCCCGGAGCCACTGCCCGCATCGCCGTCGACCGCCATCGCGCGCAGATAGGCCTTCTCGGCTGTGGTGGCCCGGTCCCAGCGGACCCGGAAGAAGCCCGCATCGAGCGCATGCTGCCCCCGCGCGACTCCTACCCTCGCGTCTGAGGCTGTGATCGCCGGTCCATCCGCGGCGTTCCAGGTGTCCTGGCCGAACTGCTGCAGGAAGTAGGGGTACCCCTGGGACGCTTCGACGGCCAGCTCCAGCGCGGCCTCCTCCCATAGGACGCCCAGGGGTCCGGCGGGCCCGACCAGGGCCGCCATCGCCGCGGGATGGTCGAGCTCCTCGACCCGATGGAACTGGTAGAGCCGCTCGGAGTAGGACTTCGCCTCAGCCAGCCTGCGCGGAAGGCTCGGCAGCCCGGCCAGTGCGACGACTAGCCGATCACCGCGCTGGTTGGCGGCGTGGACGATCTCGCAGATGGCGACGAGCTCGTCGGCCGGAAGATCCTGTGCCTCGTCGACCAGGACGGCCACTCCCACCTTCTGGTCCTCGGCGGCGCCGGCCAGATCCCGGAGCAGCTTGCCCAGGTCCGACTCGAACGCCCCGGTGTCGGCACCACCCCCGGGCGCATCCTGGAGGTCGAGCCCGAAGCTCCAGGTGCCCGACGAGTCGTACGAGGCTTTGAAGCTCAACGCCGTGCGCAGCGCCTTGAGCACGCGTACGCCCACGCCGGGGCGGGCCAGGTCCACCAGGTTGTCGTGGAACGCCTCGCCGATCATCGCGCGGATGGTCCGCCCGGACTTGGCCTCGACCTGGGCGACCAGCCACGACCGCTCGCGGGCCTGATGAGCGAACCTCGCCAGCAGGACGGTCTTGCCGACGCCCCGGAGTCCGTAGAGGACGAGGGACTGGGCATCCCGACCCGCCTCGATGCGCCGCATGGCGACGTCCCAGGCGGCGAGGTGCTCGCGACGGCCGACGAGGGCAGCCGGCGGGCGGCCGGCTCCGGGCGAGTAGGGGTTTCCGACAGGGTCCACATGGACGAGTGTAGGGATCTATGCACCTGTATAGCGAAACCCAATACATTGCTATAGATCGCTACGCCCACGGC
>CAZWXF010000121.1:0-2652 GCA_964638055.1 uncultured Bifidobacteriaceae bacterium
GCCCTGCTCGACACGGCCCTGCTCGACACGGCCCTGCTCGACACGGCCCTGCTCAGGACTGCCAATCTCGACACTGCTCATCTCGACCCCCGTCGCCTCCAGCACCCCGGATCACCTTCGATCCGATGCCTTCATCGTACACCTGTTCGAGCCACGGTCAAGACCTCGCCCTTCGGATGGGCCGGAGGGGTGGACCGGGGACAGCCGCCCCTGTGGCTGTCCCTGCAGTCGCGCACGTCACGCGACCTGTCCAGAGTCTGCCGACATCGGCTCCCCCTCAGGAGAGCCCCAAGGAACAAAGGGGTGGGACTCGCGGGGCACCAGCTCAGGGAGGCTGGTTCCCAGGGTGGGTGGCGCGGCGCATCCGGTGGGCCTCGTCGACTGCGATCGACCGTGCCCCGACAGGCCGTTCGCCGGCTCGGGACACCGAGCGAGGGGGTGGGCACCGTCCCTCCCCGGCGGGGTCGGTGTCGCAGGAGCGGATCCTCCAGACCCGGGATCATCCGGTCGCCGCCCTCTCCAGCCTCCCTCGCCCGGTGTCGCCATCTATGCTGCGGACAACCCCTGACACAAAGCCCCACGTAGGAGCACAAGTGGCCCGACGCGGCCGGGACCCCCGGGACATGCTCGCGCGGATGAGCCGCATCCTGCTGCTGCTCCGGGAGCACCCCGAGGGCCTGTCCACGACCGAGCTGATCCGACGCGTCGGCTACGGGAACCCGGCGAACCCGTCGGCCAAGCGAAAGTTCAACCGCGACCTCGCCGCTCTCGACGCTGGTGGCTGGCGGATCACCACCGAGACGATCGGCAACGATCCAGCCATTCGACGCCTCAGGACCGTGGACAGCAGGTTCGCCACCGCTTTCAACCCGAATCAGCGCCGCGAGCTCGCGCGGGCAGCCAACTGTGCGGGTCCCGCGATCGTGGCCGCCCTGGCCGAGGATCTGGGCCGGGACCCGAACCCGCCCGTCTTCCGGGCGGCACCCACCGATGGGCTCGGCCGACTCGCCGAGGTGCAGACCGCGGCGGCCGACGCGTGCCTCACCGCCTTCCGCTACAAGGGCAGGCAGCGCAGCGTGGAACCGAGGGTCATCCTGCTGCGACCTGCGGGTTGGTACCTGCAGGCCCGCGACCGGACCGACGGTGTGGTCAAGCACTTCCGCGTGGACCTCATCCGGGGACTGCACGTCGGCCCGCCGGGATCCGCCGGACCGGTTCCAGCAGACGAGAAGGTGGAGGGGATCTGGGACTTCATGCGGCGCCCCGTGCACGATCCGGTCGAGGTGCTGGTCGACACGACCGCCGACTACGTCATCGATGTCGTCAACGCGCTCGGGGTGAACGGCTCGCGGGTGGTCAGCGGCGCTGATCGGGGCCGAGTGGTCCTGGCCGTGACCGTCGTGAATCGCACCGCGTTGCACCACAGGCTCCTCGAGCTCGGCGAGCGCGCTCGCCTCGTCGGGCCCGATACGGAGCGACGGATGTTCCTGGCCAGGTTGGAGGCGATGGCCGGATGAGCCTGGAGAATCTCAAGTCGCTCTCCAGAGTGCTGGAGGCGCATGATCGGGTGAGTCTCAGGCAGCTCTCGGCCATGCTGGACGTCACCCCCGCGGAGCTGCGCCAGCACATCGAGGCCTTCAACGACGTGGACACCTCGACATCTCCGCTCGACCCCATGTTCCGGATCGAACCCGCCGGCGGCTGGCCCGAGGACGGCCCCGATCCAGCCCCCACGGACGACGACATCGTGTCGTTCAGCCCGAACATGAGCGGCGGAGACCTCGGACTCGTCCATGCCGACGCCGCCACGCTCGGGCCCCTGCTGGCGGCCGCCGACCAGCTGCGCTCGATGGAGCCGGGGAACCTCGACCTCGCCGCCGCCGTCGACGTGCTGCGCTCAACCCTGCTGACCAACGTCGCCGGTCGCGCCGGCTTCCGGGCCCGCACCGCAGCGATGCTCCAGAGCGCGGCCGACGACCATCGCCGAGTCCGCATCGTCTACAGCGGGGCATGGGCACCCAAGCTGTCCGAGCGCGTGATCGAGCCCTACCAGGTGTCCTCGACCTCGCGCGGGTACGAGCTGGACGCGGGACCGCTGGACGCCGAGGGGAAGCCCCGAACCTTCCTCGTCAGTCGCATCCGCGACCACGAGGTGCTGGAGGACCGATTCCAGCCCGAGCCGCGCATGGCGGAGGCGATCTCGGCCAACCGGGCTCTGACGGCTGTGTCCGGCACCGCCGACCACTCCGCCATGTGGGCGGTGCGGCACTGGGCGGAGCGGGTGGAACAGGACCACGAGGACAGCCAGGAGGTCCAGTTCACCGCCTGGCTGCTCCCCCCGGTGCCCCAGCGAGTTGCCCTGATCTGCCTGGTCGCGGGCCTCACGGCCGACGGCCACGCCATGGTCCGGCTGGACGAACCCGAGCTCAGGCAGGCGGTCAGGGACCGGGCTGCGGCGCTCCTGGCCCACCACCTCGGCTGAGGAACCGCGCACATGGGTCTCGACGGGCTCGGGGGTCTGGCGCGGGGGTCTCGACGGGCTCGACCGGCGCGGGCTCGGCCGACGGGCGCGGGGGTCTCGACAGGCTCGACCGGCGCGGGCTCGACCGGCGCGGGCTCGGCCGACGGGCGCGGGGGTCTCGACAGGCTCGA
>CAZWXF010000121.1:2752-6822 GCA_964638055.1 uncultured Bifidobacteriaceae bacterium
CGGGCTCGACCGGCGCGGGCTCGGCCGACGGGCGCGGGGGTCTCGACAGGCTCGACCGGAGCGGGCTCGACCGGCGCGGGCTCGACGGGCGGGCTTGTCCGAGTGTCACCTCGGCGGCTCCATCGACCATTCCGAGGCCTCGGGGCGACCAGGCCGGGAGACCACGAGGATGTGGATGCTCAGCAGCATGACCCACGTGGGGAAGGCGAGCTGCACCCACGGCGTCAGGGGGGGCGAGAGCAGCAGCGACAGGCCCGTGACATAGCCGATCAGGACCAGCCAGCGTGGCACGAGGCGCGTGCGCAGGCCGATCGTGGTCACCGAGATGGAGAAGACCGCGGCCATGCGGGCTCCGAACGTCCCCATCAGCTCGCTCGTCAGGATCTGGAGCGCGCGGATGACCTCCGATGTGGCGGCCGCGCCCTCGTGGTAGAGCGTCAGGGCGCTTGCCAGAACCGCCGCCGTGGTGAACAGCATGGCCACGAAGAGCAGGCCCGATCCCAGCAGGACAGTGGCGAAGAGCTGGTCCTCCAGGGCGCCCAGCCGCGTGCGCACCACCCCGATGAACCACAGGAACGAGATCCCCGCGAACGGGATGAGTGCCATGGCCGTGCTGACCGCGCGCCGCCGTGTCGGGTCGTCGAGCCAGTTGCCCTCGGCTGCCTGGTGCGGCAGGTACACCCTCAGCAGGATGATCACCGCCAGCAGGATGCCGGAGAAGATCAGCCCCGCGATGCCTGCCGCTGCGGGGGTCCGCAGATCCCTGACGAGCGGCGACGATCCCGTGGGGACCTGGGGACCTGGATCATCCGGTGCGTGATCGTCGCGGGGACGCCGCTGCCGGTCTTCGGGGTGCTCGGGGTGCGACGTGCTCACGCGGGCTCCGCGTCAGGGGCCGCTGGGGCCGCCCCCTCGTCCTGGAGGTCCGCCAGCTCGCCCTCTGCCCGTGACGTGCTCGCGATGAGCGCGCCCGCCCAGCGCAGGCTCGGGTCGACGGAGATGAGGACCGCCCGCACGAGCAGGGTCAGGGGCACGGCGAGGATGGCTCCGAGGGGGCCGATGACCATGGTCCAGAACGCCAGCGAGAGGAAGGTGACCGTGGTGGCCAGGCCGACCGTGTCCCCGACGAACTTGGGCTGGATCAGCGACTGCAGGACGAAGTTCACGCTGCAGTAGGCGATGATCACGATGATCATGTCCCGTGGACCACCCTCCAGCAGCGCGAGGATCGAGACCGGGATCAGGCCGATGACGAATCCCACGTTCGGGATGTAGCCGGTGAGGAAGGCCAGGATCCCCCACACCCACGGATCCGGGATGCCGAGGAGCGCGAGGATCGCGACGTCCACGAGGGCGACCAGGGCGCCGAAGACGGTCGCGACCAACAGGTAGAGCCGCGTCCCGCGGGCGAACTCGGCGAACGAGTCCACGATCTGCGGCCGCAGACGAGCGACCAGGGCGGTCCTGGCAGGGAACCCGACCGAGTCGATGCAGATGAAGAACGTCACCGTCAGCAGCATGATCAGCGACGCGAGCACGCCGCCGAGCGAGCCGAGCGTTGCCCACGCCGCAGAGGCGATCTGTGCCGGGCTGAGGCTGGCCAGCGCATCCTGGATGTCCTGGTTGGTGACACCGATGCTGATGAGCCATTCCTCGATCGACTGCTGGATCTCCGCGAACTGCTCCGAGTAGGTGGGGACCAGTCGGGCGAAGTCCAGCAGAGCGATGGCTGACCCGACGAACAGCACGATGATCACGCCGTAGGCCAGGAGCATCGTCAGCAGCATCGCGGCCCAGGAGGGCAGACCCCGGCGCATCAGGGCGCTGATCAGGGGGAAGACCGTGACCACGATGACCATGCCCAGCAGCGCCGGCCCCACGATGTTGTTGGCGGTGCGGATGCCGAGCAGCGCCAGCACGACGCCCCCGGCGGCGACCATGATGGCGCCGAACCTGCGCTCGGGCACCGACGGCGCGGCAGGCGTCTGCGCGACCTCAACCGCGGCGAGGTCATCGTCACTGGCATGGATCAGGGCCGGCGCCGACGCCGCTGGCTCCGGGCGGGGCTCGGCCCCCGGGGCTGGCGTCGGCTCGTCAGGCATGCGCGAACTCTGGCACAACGGGCGACCGGGAAGCCCGGAGTTGCCGTGCGCCGCCACGGACACCCAGCCACACAGCCGTGTCGCGGGCCGACGGGCCTGCTTGGTGTTGGTTGGTGGTGGTCGCACCGCCTGAGTCCTGGGAAGTCGGGGAATCTGGACATCCCTGACGTCTCGCCCGTGTACCGGGGCGCTATCGGTCCAGTGTGGCCACAGTGGCGCGGCCTGACTGCTTGCTTCCGCGCCACGTGGCCACGCGGGTTCAGGCCGCTGCTCCCACACGAGCGTCGACGACGCGACCGGCCGGCTCTCCGGCGATGTCGCACTGGGCACCGACGTCGCGTTCGTGGCCGCGATGACGGCCGGGAGCAGGTCGAGACAGTGGCGCAGGGTTCCACGCTCGACCCCCAGATCAGCCCAGGATTGCCGATGGCATCACCGCCATTCCACACAGCGCCATTGCCATTGCGGAAGCGATGGCTGCCGGTGCTCGCGTAGCAAACCGGCGCCCCGTCCCCTTCGTATGCGCAGGCAGTGGGGCCCGCAGGGCCCCCCAGCAGGTCGAGCCCGAGGGGTCAGACCTCGGGCTTCGCGGGCACCTTCAAGCCCTGAGCATCCTTCATGGCTGCCTGCGCCGCGGGGGTCCACGCTGCCAGGGCCTCGTCCAACGCTGTGGTGATCCGCTTCGACTCGGAGCGATAGCTCTGGTAGGCAGGCTCGTCATCGGGGTAGCAGTACCCGTACCAGCAGGTCGCCGAGTCGAGACCCCGCTGGGCCGACTCCAGGGCATCGATTCCGTCGGAGATCACGGTGATGAGACGTCCGTGCTCGCCGCTCATTGACGCGGGGGCGTCCAGGGCCTGCATCGAGTCGCGGATGTCGCGTCGAGTGTCAGCCGCACGGGCGAACTCGTCGGCGGCCTCGCGCATGTTCACGTCACCGGCGTCGGCCCTGACCATGAAGTCGGACAGCTCCCCGCGCTCCCTGATGTAGTGGTCCACGAGTGCCTGCATACGTGACTGGTAGGTGGTTGCCTCGGTGACAGCCTGGTCACGGGCCGCGATGGCCTTCGCGCTGTCGGTCTTCCAGGCATTGAAAGTTGCCACGTAGTTGCCGACGACCTTGTCCACGTTGTCGGCCGCCCCACTGAGCTGAAGCTCCTGGACCGGCATGGCGGGATCGCCAGCGAGGTCCCGAATGGTCGGCTCGGCGGCCGCCCACGATTGTGGCGCCTCACCGGACAGGTCCCGCAAGCTGGCGATCGCCGTCAGCGCATGGGACAGGGCGACCAGCTCGGTGGACTGATCCTGCAGCGGCACCCTCTCGAGGAATGCTTGCGCGTCCTGAGCCGCACCACTGGTCGAGACGGCCACCTGGCGGATGTCGGAGGTGGACTCGGCGGAAGTCAGACCCGTCACCGCGGACGAAAGGGCGGATGTGGATGCCTCCACCTGCTTGTCGGTGCCGTTCGGGATCATCAGCCACGCGGCCAAGCATCCGACGACGGTCGCAATCGCGACTACTGTCGCGATGATCTTGGTTCGGGCACGGCGGGACCAGGCTGGTGAGCGACCTGAGGGTGCCTCGCCCCAGCCTGCGGGCTCGAGCACCAGAGGCGCGCCACAGCGCGAACAGAATGCGGCGTCCACAGCGAGTGTGGCTTGGCACGAAGGGCATGTGACCGTCTCGCCATCGAAGGCATGGATCGCCGTGGTCGGCGCATCTGGCGTCTCGGCCCTGTTCTGATCTGCTTGCATTGTTCCCCCCTTGGTTCGGATGACAGCGGTTCTGCGAGTGGTCAGCGGGTGATCGCTACAGTGCTGATGTGTGGATGCCACCGCCTACCCCCTCTTCTTCGGCAGGATGGGCACAGACAATCCATCGAACGTGGCCGATGTCACACGCACTCCAGCATCTGTCAACGGCCAGTTCGTGGTCCCCGTTTGTGGCCAGCTGGAAGTCCCCACTCCT
>CAZWXF010000122.1:0-6773 GCA_964638055.1 uncultured Bifidobacteriaceae bacterium
GGCAACACCCGCACCTGACAAGGGCACGTTGCGCGGAACGGCCTCCAGCTCGCTCCGCCGCCCGTCCGGCACCCTTCAACACTTGACCAGATCGCTCACGACCCGAGCGGGCGGGCCCTCGTCCCGGTCAGGTCCCGGTCAGGGAGGGGGCGCAAGATCCTCGGCCGGCCTGAGCGTCACATCCCCGTGGCAGCTGCGATGACCCTGCCGTCGACCGAGATCGTGTACGTGTTCTCGCGGAGGCCGCCCACCGCCCTCGGGCGAAGCTTCACCACCTCGATGTCGTGACCGTCAACGGTGCGCTTCACCGCCCGGCGCGTCTTGAAGTCGAAGTGCGTGCCGAGCGAATAGGGGCTCTGCAGAGGAATCACCTGGTCGCCGACGATCAGGTCCGCCCGACCGGTGTTCGGGTTCCGACGGTACTCGGCAGGCTTGCCGTCGATCTCGAACATGAGCTGCACGCGATTCACCTTCACCACAGGAGCAGGGACTCCTGAGTCCTACCCGGTATCTGATGAGCGGAAACCCTCCCCCGCCAACCCCGGACGTGGCCCCGACACCGGCACGTCAGCGCCCTGGCCAACACGTCATCCGGCGGGCTGGTCCGCCGGGGCGCACCCCGCCGACCCGCCGACAAGCCGACACATACACTCGCGGCACATTCACGGGAGGGGTCGGCCGATGCCACGCGAGACGCACAGGCATGAGCCGGACCGGGCGATGCTCACCCGGGCTGGGATGGGGCGCATCAGTGCCGGGGAGTCGGACGTCGGGTCGGCGAGGGAGCGGCGCCGTCAGCGCAGCCTCCGGAAGGCCGCTTTCCTCCTGGCGGTGCCCGCGGTCTGGCTGTGGTGGCGACTGCTCACGGGGGACCCTGCCGACGCGCTGGTCCTGTCCATCCCCCGACCCGAGCCCATCTGGATCTTCATGGGGCTCATGCTCCTGATCATGGTGGGCGTGGTCTTCGGGACGACCGCCGGCGCGGGACGCTCCCCGCACACCACGTTCCTGCCCGAGCAGATCGGGGTGACCTTCGATGACGTCAAGGGCGTCGACGCGGTGAGGGAGGACGTGCTCCGGTCCCTCAACCTCTTCCTCGCCCACCGCGCCTTCACCGACGAGATGGGGGGCACGGCACGGCGCGGCCTGCTGTTCGAGGGGGCGCCGGGAACCGGCAAGACCCTCATGGCCAAGGCGATGGCCCGGGAGGCAGGTGTGCCGTTCCTGTTCGTCTCGGCCACGTCCTTCCAGTCCATGTACTACGGCGCGACGGCGCGCAAGATCCGCTCCTACTTCCGCGCGCTGCGCAAGACCGCACGTCGGGAGGGTGGCGCGATCGGCTTCATCGAGGAGATCGACGCGATCGCGATGACCCGGGGCGGCATGAATGCCGCGGTGCCGCTGGGCTTCGGATCGGACAGCTCCCGCCGGTCGAGCCCGTCGAGACCCGCGGTGGACTCCGGCGTGGGTGCGGGCGGCGTGTCCTGGTGCTGCCTGGGCGGGACGCTGCCGTCGGCCTCGATGCCCGCCGACGAGCGCGTACGGATCGAGCGGGCGGCCGTGAGCGAGGGCACGGGCGGTGTCGTGAACGAGCTGCTCGTGCAGATGCAGTCCTTCGACGAGCCCACGGGCGGTCAGAGGATGCGCGCCTGGTTCGTGGACAAGATCAACGCGCTGCTGCCAGCACACCGGCAGCTGCAGCGGCCGGCTCAGGTGCCCACGAACATCCTGCTCATCGCCGCGACGAACCGAGCCGACAACCTCGACCCCGCCCTACTGCGCCCGGGTCGCTTCGACCGACGGCTCACGTTCGAGCGCCCGGGCCTTGCCGCGCGCCGCGAGCTCGTGGACCACTTCCTGTCCCGCAAGGCGCACACCCCCGAGCTCGCCGCTGACGAGGCGCGCGAGCGGCTGGCCGCCCTCACGCAGGGGTACACCCCCGTGATGATCGAGCACCTGCTCGACGAGGCCCTGGTCAACGCCCTGCGCCGTGGCGCGACCGCGATGACCATCCGTGACATCGAGCAGGCCCGGCTGACCGAGGAGATCGGGATGGGCCAGCCGGTCCAGTACACGGAGAAGGAGAAGCGCCTCATCGCGACCCACGAGGCCGGTCACGCCACCGTCGCATGGCTCGTCGCTCCCGAGCGCAGGCTCGAGGTGCTCACGATCATCAAGCGACGCGACGCCCTGGGCCTGCTCGCCCACGGTGACCGCGAGGAGGTGTTCACCCGCTCGCGCACCGAGATGCTCCATCTCATCCAGATCGCCATGGGCGGCCAGGTCGCCGAGCAGCTGTTCTTCGACGACGTGTCCACCGGCCCCGGCGGGGACCTCCTGAGCGCCACCGGCGTCGCGGCGCAGATGGTCGGAGTGTGCGGGATGGCCGACAGCCTCATCTCGTTCCAGGCGGTACAGGGAGCGGCGCTGTCGGACACGAACATCGTCGGCCGGGTGCTCGCGGATCCTCAGGGACGCGTGGCGGTCGAGACCCTGCTCCAGGACGCGCACGACTTCGTCCATGACCTGCTCGGGGCGAACCGGCACCTGGTCGCGGCCCTGCGGGATGCGCTGCTGGAGCGGCACGAGCTGGTCGGCCGGGAGATCACTGACGTGTTGGACGGGGCAGCGGAAGGAGCGCGTCAGGTCCGTGTCGCCACGACGTAACTCGCCACGTCTCCCTTGGCCAGTGATCGAGCCGGATGCCCCGTGACGTCGGCACGGACCTTGCCGTGGCTGCGTTCGACCCACTCCTCGACCTTCGCAAGGTAGGCATCGATCAGCTGCGGTCGGGCAGCGGTCTCGTCGAGCTCACCACCCGCAGCACGCCGCGCCACGTAGCGCTGCACGGTGTGGTGCGAGCAGCCGGCCAGCTCACGGACTCGGCGCGTCATCATCGAGGCCGAGGGCGTTCTCTCCTGTGCGTCGGCACATTCGGCCCCGAACTTGAGCGCCTGGCACATCTGGCACATCGAACGTGAGCGACCGAATGACGCGCTCCTGCCGGCCCATCGGCAACTGCAGCTGTGGGCATGACGTTCCACCAGCCCGGGTCGCGACCTTCTGAGCAACTCACCCGGGGGACACGAAGGCCCCCGGGTGATGAAGCGGCGCCTTGACAGGTTCCACTTCACACCGGAGGCCTTCGTCATCCGACGTCCAGTCCGTGTCAGACACACGTACCAGGACGTCCTCCTAGAGCGCTGTCGGGATCGCTTCCGCGCGTGCCAAGCGAGGGATCGGCTCCCAGGTGTGGTCGCCCCCGTACTTGAGCGCCGCCTTTGCTCGTACGAACAACAGGTACTGCCGGTAGCCGAAGTTCTCGATCACCGCGGCAAGGACGAGCCGCCCGGTATCCGGCCACGACTGATATCGCTGGTTCGACTTCTGGTCGATCATCAGGCTCAGGATGCTGATCGCCAGCATCATCAGCCATACAGCGACGATCATGACCAGCCACGGGCCGAGCGTCACACTGCCCGTGAGGAAGGCGAGCGGGATCATCGCGAGGCCGAACAGCTCCACGAACGGGGCAGCGAACTCGAAGGCCCAGAAGAAAGGCAGACTGAGCATCGCCGGCGCACCGAATCGCGGCCTCAGCGCCATGCCCCGGTACCGCCAGAGCGTCTGCATGAGCCCCCGCTGCCACCGCCTGCGCTGAGAGGCCAGGGATGCCCGTGTCGGCGGAACCTCCGTCCAAGCGATCGTCTCGGGGGAGAAGTCGATCCGTTCGCCCAGGCCACGCTCGCTGAGGTAGCGATGGACACGCAGCGTGAGGTCGAAGTCCTCCGCGACGGCTGAGCTGTCGAGGCCACCTACGGCCAACAGGGTGCTACGACGGTACATGCCGAAGCCGCCCGAGACGATGAGCAGGGCCCCCAGGTCCGACCATCCGACCCTCGATCCGGCGAACGCCCGCATGTACTCGACAGCTTGGATCCGTTCCTTCCATGTGCTGGGCAGACCGGGGCTGGGCGCGCGGCCCTCCCTGAGCTGGGCGCCGTTGAGGGCCCGCAGGCTCGCTCCCATGCCATGGACATCAGGGTCTTCGAAGCGGATCGCCAGACGCGTCAGGGCATCCATGTTCAGGACCGTGTCGGCGTCGGTCATCGCGACCAGCGGCATAGCGGCGTAGGCGATCCCGGCGTTCACCGCATCCGCCCGAGTCCCAGCGCTGGCCTTCTGAAGCAGGACGATCCGGCCGTCCCGCGACTCCCACACCTGCGTCACCGGTCGGTGTTCGATCCCCTGGACGGGGCGGCGGCTCGGACGCGCGGCTAGACCGAACGCCTCAATCACCGTCTCGGCTGTGCCGTCGGTGGAGCCGTCATCCACGACGATGAGCTCAAAGTCGTTCAGCCGGTTGGTCAGGATCTGGCTGACAGTCGAGGTGATGACGGCAGCCTCATTGTGAGCGGGGATGATCACCGAAACCCCGGGGATCTCCGGCCGGAGGTGCGTCACCGGATGTGCTTCAGTCCTGGCCGTTCGGCGCCAGCCCATGAACGCAAGCGCCAGGAGGAACACGACGAGAATCAGCGAGTAGATCAGGAAGAACCATCCGACCACGAGGAAGAAGGTTTCCATCACGCAGTCACCTCCATGCGGTGGCCAACGCCCAAGGAGACACGAGAGCCGTCCGAACGAAGCAGTTGCTCCACCTCGCTGGCGGCTCGCACGACGTCCGGGTCAGCGGCGAAGTCCGCCTCGATGCCGGCTATCACCGCAGCATCGGCAAGCGCGTAGCCAAACTGATCGTCTGACAGGCGTCGGGAAGTGGCTGGAAGTTCCCCAACCGGTACCTCGGACAGCAGCGCGTGTACGTCGCGGATCGATCTCCAATCGTCAAGGAGGCCGTCGACCACATCTTCCGTCCGGTCAGACTCAAGCATGGCGGTCATCGCGTCGAGGCGACGCCGGCGCGCGCGGTCGCGGACATCATTGGTCAACTTGGCGGCGATGAGCAGGACAAGGCTGGCGAAGAGCAGGCAAATGCCCACCAGCAAGGCGATCTCGTACATCGCCAAGTCGCCCAGATTCATGTTCATGCTACGTGGATGCCCGCTCCGAGACAGCCCCAAACGACGGCGACGGTGTTCTCACTCACATTGGCCAGGCGCTGCCTCATTGATCCGGTGGGATGCAGGTGAAAGGCTGCTCGGGAGCGACCCAACTCAGTCGCTGCGGCCGCTTGCCAGGGCGAGGCTGTGGGCTGTGAAGTGCCGATTCGACCGTCGGAGGCAGGGAGAACATGGGAAGGCGCCTGGCTGTCGGATCGGTCCTGGTCGTGGTGGCCGCGTCCGCATGTGCGCCGCCAGCGGAACTCACCGGGCCTCGCGGCGCCGCACCGTGGCCGGCGCACGTTTACGCGTACGAGTGGCAGGCGCTGTCCGAGACCACCGTGGATGCGCTGAGCGAACCCCTGAGCGCGTTTGCCCGTTTCGGCGGAACGGCCGTGGCCCTGGACGTCAGCCACGCGGTTGATATCTCCGAGCTCCCCGATGAGCAGGATCGGTCAGGGGCGCAGGCACAGTTCGACGCGGCCCTGTCGAAGTACGTGGCGGCGGCGGCGGCGTCTGGGCTCGAGGTGGAAGCCCTGGCCGGGTCCCCCACATGGATCTCACCGGATACCCGCTACCTCACCGGCACGGTGATCGAATTCGTGTACCGGTACAACCGCGCGATCCCCGCGGACCGCCGCCTGTCGGCCATCCAGTTCGACCTGGAGCCATGGGGTACCCCTCAGTGGACCCAGTCGGCTCCTGCCCTGACAACCCAACTGCTGGACACTGTTGCCTACGTGGCCGACGTGAATCGCCAGCAGCCACCGACCGAACGCGTACCCGTGGTCTTCGCGCTGCCCTTCTGGCTGGACGGGACAGCAGCCCCATCCTCAATCCGCCATGACGGCCTGGAAATGTCGCCGACGGAGCACGTCATGCGACTGCTGGACGATGGATCAGGCGCAGCCAATGCCGTCACCATCATGGCCTACCGGGACTTCACAGCGGGTCCCAACGGCACCTTGGCAATCACGGCCAGAGAGTTCGAGATGGCTGAAGCGCGAGGGGGCCGGGTCAAGGTGAGGGTAGGTCAGGAGATCAGCGACGTCGAGCCATCCAGAATCACGTTCCACCAGGAAGGCGCGCAATCCCTGAGTTCGGCGATCTCGACAATCGCGGGATCCTACGGATCCAAGGACTCGTTCGGCGGGGTTGCGATCAACGATCTGGCCTCATTAGCCGCCGCGCTGTGACCGCCGAGATCGCCCGCCGGCTCGACACGTTCCACCGCGCGCAGCCCACCCAGCACCTACGCCTCGATCCACCGATGGGCAGCGTGGTGAGGGCGTGATTCTGCTCGCGGCCCACGTTCGCTGAACCAACATTGTTGGCCATGATCTCGCCGAACACGCATCCTTTGCGCAGGCGACTTGGAGTCAGTCCGAGAGTCGGGCGAGCAGCTGGCCGCGGGCGTCGCGCAGCGCCCTGTCCGGATCTGGCAGGACCGGCTCTCGGTCACCCCGCCACTCTGGCCAACCTGGCGCGGGGTGCGGCCGACCCCGAGGGGAATCGCTCATCGTCGGGGGGGTTGGGCGCTGATCGGCCCGCGGCGGGTGGAGTGGTGGGGTTGACCGGTGGGTCCCGGCGAGCACGGCGGGCTTGGTCTCGACGAGCTCGACCGACAGGGTCCCGGCGGGCTTGGTCTCGACAGGCTCGACCGACAGAGTCCCGGCGGGCTTGGTCTCGACGAGCTCGACCGACAGAGTCCCG
>CAZWXF010000123.1:0-168 GCA_964638055.1 uncultured Bifidobacteriaceae bacterium
GAGCACCACGACCCGCAGCGGATCCCCGCCGACCCGCACGAGCAGGAGCGTCGCCCGGCCGAGCACCACGACCCGCAGCGGATCCCCGCCGACCTGCACGAACAGGAGCGTCGCCCGGCCGAGCACCACGACCCGCAGCGGATCCCCGCCGACCCGCACGAGCAGGAG
>CAZWXF010000123.1:268-1952 GCA_964638055.1 uncultured Bifidobacteriaceae bacterium
CGTCGCCACCAGCCGCTGGGCTGACTCCGGCACGGCACTGCGCTCTCGATGGCGTGAGCAGCGGGTGGACGATCAACCCGGCATCAGTGGTGAACCTGTCATAGGTTGCTTTGGTGGTTCCGGGGTGGCTCGATGGGCTGACGTGGTGGCACGTCTACCCACTGGGCTTCAGCGGAGCCGAGTCGCGGGTGGATCAGGCGCCCCAGATGTACCACCGCCTCCGCCATGTCATGGCCTGGCTCGACTACGCCGACGGCCTGGGGGTCGGGGGCCTGCAGCTCGGGCCCATCCAGGCCTCGCGCACCCATGGGTACGACACGGTCGACTACCTCCGGATCGACCGGCGCCTCGGCGACGAGAAGGACTTCGACGACCTGGTTGAGGCCTGTCGGGCACGTGGGCTGCGCCTGCTCCTCGACGGCGTCTTCAACCACGTGAGCCCGATGCACCCGCGCTTCCGGGAGGCGATGGCCCTGGGCGAGCGCGGGAAGGGTGGCTGGTTCCAGGTCGAGTGGACCCGGTCGGGCCCCAGGTACGCGACGTTCGAGGGTCACGACGAGCTCGTCACGCTCGACCATGGGTCGCCCCAGGTCCGCGACCACATCGTCGAGGTGATGAAGCACTGGCTGGCCCGCGGCGCGGACGGCTGGCGCCTCGACGCCGCCTACGCCGTGGCGCCGGACTTCTGGCAGGAGGTCCTGGGGCGGGTGCGCGCGGACCATCCCGACGCGTGGTTCGTGGGTGAGGTGCTGCACGACGAGTGGGACTACCTCGCCCGCAGCGGGCTGGACTCGGTCACGGCGTACGGGATCTGGGCTGCCCTGGCCCGTTCTCTCAACGAGGGCAACCTGCACGACCTTGCCTGGGCGATCAGGCGGCTGGGGGATAGTCAGGCACATCCGCCCCTGACCTTCGTCGGCAATCACGACGTGACCCGCTTGGCAAGCAGCCTGAGGAACCAGCGGCACTTCGGGCACGCGCTGGCCATCCTGTTCACGCTGCCCGGCGTCCCGTCGGTGTACTACGGGGACGAGCAGGCATTCCGCGGGATCAAGGAGACGGGGTTCGGCGGCGACGACGCCATCAGGCCGATGTTCCCCGACCGGCCCGACCAGCTCGCGCCGTGGGGCTGGCCGGTCTACCGAATGCACCAGCAGCTGATCTGGCTGCGCCGCAACCACCCGTGGCTGACGCGCGGGACGACGGCTGTCGAATCTGTGGCCAACCGGGCGATGCTGCTGACGACCAACGGCGGCGGCCACGCGATGAGCGCGCTGCTGAACATCGGCGACGCTCCCCACGAGTTCCCCGGGATCACCGGTCAGATGATCGCTTCGTCCGCCACCGACTCCTCCGCCCCTGACAGCGGCGGCGCCGGGCCGGTGCCTGCCCAGTCGTGGCGGATCGTGCTGCGCGACGGCTGATTGCGCGGGTCGAGCCCGTCGAGACCGAGCCCCACACAGGGTCTCGACACGCTCGACCGACGACCGCGCAGGTCGAGCCCGTCCAAGCCAACCCACACGTGGTCGAGCCGCGGGGCCCGCGCTGGTCACGTCACCGAGGTCGTGGTCTCGACAAGCTCGACCGACGGAAGGCGCAGGTCGAGCCCGTCAAGACCAAGCCAACCAGCACGTGGTCGAGCCGCGGGGCCCGCGCTGGTCACGTCACCGAGGTCGTGGTCTCG
>CAZWXF010000123.1:2052-6762 GCA_964638055.1 uncultured Bifidobacteriaceae bacterium
ACAAGCTCGACCGACGGAAGGCGCAGGTCGAGCCCGTCGAGACCAAGCCCCACGCAGGGTCTCCACACGCCCGACCGGCGTGGGTCTCCACACGCCCGACCGGCGTGGGTCTCGACAGGCTCGACCGACGTCCCGCCCCGGGCCGATCAGCGCTGGGGCAGGACGATCGCGCATCCGCCCCGGCGGCCGTCGGCGACGGCGGTGACCGACCGGTCGGAATGCAGCTGCACGGCGTTGACCCCGCCGAAGTAGACGCTGGTGTCCGGCCACACGTTGACCACTCCGGGCCAGCACGCGCGCAGGTCGGACGCGAGCTGTGTCCCGAGCTGCGGCTCGACCTGCAGACCGTCGGCGTTCGGGTGGATCCGGGGGTCGGCGATCGCCCGGTCCAGGCCCTGGCCGGCGTCGACCAGTCGGACGATGACCTCGGTGAGGCTGGAACGGATGCGCTCGGACCCCCCACTGCCCAGGACCACGACAGATCCATCCGGGGCGACGAGCAGCGTCGGGCTCATCATGGAGCCCATCCGCTGCCCGGGGGGGCTGGCATGGAACCCGTCGGGGTGCAGGTCCGCCTCTCCGAGCATGTTGTTCAGCTGGATGCCGGTCCCCGGGATGACGAACCCGGACGCCTCACCGTTGGAGGTCGTCATCCCCGCCACCATGCCGTCGCGATCCACCGCGCTGACATGCGTGGTGCCGGTCGAGGTCAGAGGCGTCAGGCTGGTGGACCGGCGATGCGCTGTCGCCGACGTCAGGGCCTCGAGCAGCTCGCACCACGAACGAGCGTTCCGGGGGTCGATCGTAGGCGCGTCCCGCAGCGTGTCGGCGATGATCAGGCCGCCGAAGGACGGTGGCGGATTGGTCAGGACCTGCCACCCGAGCCGGTGGACGCTGAGCGGCTCGCGTTCGATGACCCGATACCCGGCGAGGTCGGCCGCCGTGATCAGGCCCCCGTCGGACATGACCTCGAGCAGGGGCTCCGCGATGGGCGCGCTCGTCAGAGAGGTGACGTCCCCGGCGATCAGCCGATCGAGGAAGGCCGCCAGCCGCGGGTTGACGATGTTGTCGCCCGCAGCGAGCCAACGGCCCTCCCGCTCGATCAGGGAGCGGCTCTCGGGAGTGAGCGCCACCATCTCCTTGATGAGCTCGCCCATGGCCTCCTGGGCCGGTTCCATCACGACACCGTGTGCGGCGTACTCCCGAGCGGGTGCGGCCAGGCGGGCGAGCGGCAGTCGGCAGAACTCCTCGTGCGCGGCCAGCAGCCCCGTCAGGGCTCCTGGCACGGCCACCGATCCCAGGCCGAGGAAGAACCGCTGGACGACGCGGCCGGGGAACGACACGTCGATGGGCACGAAGTGCAGGTCGAGCCGCTCGGGCGGCAGCCCGCGGCCCGGCGTGTCCACGAAGAAGTCCCGCAGCTCGACCTGCCCGTCGGGCGTGCGGACGACGAGGAAGCCGCCGCCGCCCAGGGAGGTCATGGCCTGCTCGGCGACCGTCCCGGCAAGCGTGGTCGCCACGACGGCGTCGACGGCGTTCCCACCCGCAGCGAGGATGGCCGCACCAGCACGCGCGGTCGCCCGACTCCCGGCGGCGATGGCAGCCGAGCCCGGAGCGCCCGTGGCGCGCGAGTTCTCGACCATCCTCACGCTGGGAGCCTAGGCCTTGCCCCACGCGTGCGCTGGCTGCGAACGACGGCCCGGATGAGAGGAACGGGGCGGGTCGGCCCACTCGGTTCGATGGGCCGCCCGGGTGCGCGCCCAGGCCATCTTCATGAGCAGGGGTGCGACAGCCCGGCCGCGTACCCTTGCCGCGTGGCCCAGAGCTCCAGCAACACGGTTCCCGGCCCCCCCGCCGAGGAGCTGGATGCGGCGCCGGTGGGGTTGATCCTGCCGCACGGGATGCTGGCCCGCGTGAGCCGTGCTGTCGAGCACCACACCGGCGAGATGGTCTACATGCGTCGGTGGCTCCACGCCCGGCCAGAGCTGAGCCGGTTCGAGCACGAGACGACCGCAGCGCTGCGGGAGCGACTGGTCGCCGAGGGTCTGGAACCCCGCGTGCTTCCGTCGGGCACGGGGCTGCTGTGCGACATCGGTCGGTCCGGGCCCATGCTGGCGATCCGCGCCGACATCGACGCCCTGTCGATGGAGGAGACGACGGACGCCCCCTATCGGTCCATCCACGCCGGGAGCTGCCACGCCTGCGGCCACGACGTGCACACCAGCATCGTGCTCGGCGCCGGACTCGTGCTCCACCAGATCCTGCGGGAGGGACCGGTGCGTGGCCGGGTCCGGCTGATCTTCGAGCCGGCCGAGGAGTCGATACCCGGTGGCGCACTCGACGTCATCGACGCGGGCGGCTTGGACGGCATCGGGGCGATCATCGGCATGCACTGCGATCCCAAGCTGGATGCCGGGAAGCTGGGCTGCCGCATCGGCGCGATCACCTCCGCGTCGGACTACGTGCGCATCCGCCTGACCGGACCGGGAGGCCACACCGCCCGTCCGGGGCTCACGGTCAACCTGACCGAGGAGGTGGCCAAGCTCGTCCTTCTTCTGCCCGACGCGGTCCAGGCCGCCGTGGACGGGGCGGCCACGCGCCTGGTCTTCGGGACCTTGGACTCCGGTTCCGCGGCAAACGTCATCCCGAGCGAAGCGCTGCTGCGCGGCACGATGCGAACCCCCGACCCCCTCACGTGGGACGCCATGGGCCACGTGGTCCCCCATGCGGTCGCTTCGGTCCTGGGCACCGACATCCGTCCCGATCGTGACGGAACGCAGGGCAGCCGGGCGGACGGCCTGCACTGGCACCTGCTGCATCGACGGGGGGTGCCGACGGTGGTCAACGACCCGGCCACGACGCGGACCATGGCGGCCGCGGCCCGTGGCCTGGGCGGCGCCGACGCCGTGATCGACACCGCACAGTCCTGGGGCGGCGACACTTTCGGCTGGTACCTGCACCAGGTGCCCGGCAGCTACGCGCGGCTGGGCACGCACTGGCCCGGGCGAGTCGATCGCCTCGACCTGCACCGTCCCTCGTTCGACGTCGACGAGGCAGCGATCCCCTTCGGCACCAAGGTCTTCGTCGCCTCGGCTCTGGAATGGCTGGCCAAGGAGCAGGCCCGGCCCGCCTGAGCCGCGATCAGTGACGGCCCGCAACACTGCCGCGCGGTGACCGGAAGAGGCGCGGCGAGCGGCAACCGATCCTGCGTGGGTGCTCCGCTGTGGACGAGCCGGGTCAGCCCTGGACGAGCGAGGCTGTGCTCGAAGCCGTCCATGTCTGACCCGGCGCGAGGACGAACGGGGTGAGCAGCGCGGGCTCGATGCACACGAACCCCGCCTCCAGCCCTGGGGGCACGTCGGGAAGCCGCTGGCCCGGACCCGGGTTCCACACGACCCGGTCCGGGAACCCATCGGCGGTGATGGCGATGTCGCCGAGCACCGCGTCGTGCAGGACGACTGGATCCACGCCGTCGTGGACGACTGTGTCACGCTCCTCGACCGCCAGGAGACGATCGCCGACGGGCTGGTCGAAGACGGGGGCCTGGGCATCCACGCCATCCCAGGCCATGCAGCCACCCAACCCGCCCACCCACGCGTCGGGGTCGACGACGGCGAAGTACGTGTGCAGCCCCGCGGTGAATCTCGCGTCGTACTCGTCGAGGTTCGTGACGGTCAGCCCGATCGTCAGGTCCCTCTCGGTGGCCGTGACCTCGACGGTGGCCCGGAAGGGGTGCGGCCAGACGGAGCGGGTGTGGGCCGAGTCGTGCAGCTCGAAGCCCAGGCGAGCCTCGCCCGGGGACTGCGGGGGGTGCAACGTGCGCCAGTCGCTGGTCCGGGCGAAGCCGTGCTTGGGCAGGCGCCCGAAGGTGCCGAACTGGGGGAAGAGGATCGGAGTGCCGCCCCGGATCGCCGTGGCCTCCCCGCACTTCGACACCGGGCTCATCCACAGCCGCTCGACGCCCGCTGTGCGCCAGCTCAGCAGGTGCGCCCCGTGCGGGCAGGCCGCGATCTCGACGTCCGGACCGCTGGCAGTGACCGGGTGCAGCACGCTCATGGCCCCGACCATATGCCGCTGGGATGGGTCGTCGCCGTCGCTGACGGGTGTTCGGCCGGGGCCCTCTCGGCGTGTCTGCGAGCCGTGCCATCATCCCGGCATGACCGACACCCTCGCATCGACCGGCGCACAGGCCACCCCCCCATCGGGCCCGGTCACCGTGGAGCGCCGCGGACACGTGCTGATCATCGGAGTGAACCGTCCACAGAAGCGCAACGCCTGGGACCTTGCGACGATCGACGGGGTCGGGGCGGCCTACCAGCTGCTCGGCGATGACCCTGACCTGTGGGTCGGCGTCGTCCATGGGGTCGGCGATCACTTCTCAGCCGGGCTGGACCTGGCGGAGGTGGGTCCCGTCGTCGGTCGCAAGGGGCCGGGCGCCCTCTCCGGGGGGTACGGCTACGACCCGTTCGGCGTGTGGGGCCAGCCGGTCCCCAAGCCCGTCGTGATGGCCGTCCAGGGGATCGCCTACACGCTGAGCATCGAGCTCGCGCTGGCCGCCGACATCGTCGTCGCGGCCTCGGATGTGCGCTTCTGCCAGATGGAGATCAGCCGGGGGATCATGCCATTCGGCGGGGCGACCTTCCGCGCCCAGGCCAGCCTCGGCTGGGGCAACGCGATGCGCTTCCTGCTGACCGCCGACGAGTTCGGCGC